>NZ_JBICRM010000023.1:0-152960 GCF_043197025.1 Nonomuraea marmarensis | reverse complement strand
AGTCAGCCTCGACCCGAGCCGGATCACCCAGATCGCCGCCGCGGCCCTCGTCCTGCTTCAACTGGAGCACGGACGCACCGTGTAAGGCGATCACGAACCGCCACAAGCGGTTACAGGGAAAGGTTCATTCAGAGGAGATCCATGGCGCGAGAACAACCTCCCGATGTCAGATTTGCCGGGATCGAGCAGTGCCATCATCCACGTCCGGTCTCCTGGGACGGAGGCCCTACCCCGGAGCGAGAGCGGCTGCTGAGCGGAGTGTCCGGCGCGGTGCTGGAACTCGGCGCGGGAGACGGGGTGAAGCTCCTCCTCTACCCGCCCCAGGTGGTCGAGATCACCGTCGTCGAGCCGGATGCCGGTCTCCTGGACCTCGCCCGGGAGGGCAGCCGGGACTGTCACGTACCCGTCAGGTTCCTCGAAGGCCCCTACGAGCGGCTCCCCGTTCCCACCGGCTCCGTCGACGTGCTGGTCAGCTCGCTCGTCCTGTGCTGCGTACCGCGCCTGGACGAGACGCTCAACGAGATCATGCGGGTGCTCGCGCCGGGCGGTGAGCTGCGCTTCCACGAGCACGTACGCTCCAGCAAGCCCCTGGTCGCCCTGGCCGAGCGGCTGATAAGTCCCATCTGGTCACTGGCCGCCGGCGGCTGCCATCCCGCTCGCGACACCGTCCAGACCATCGCCAAGGCCGGGTTCGCCATCGAGCGCATCGACCGCTTCGAGCGCGACGGGATCACGCACGTCCTCGGAGCCGCCCGCCGCCCGTAACGCTGCTAAACCGCCTAACCGCTCACACCGTACTTCCTGTACGTTATCCCCTTGGGGCGCCGGGAAGTCTGGTCGGCATTTCGAGAGGGATGTCCGAGGAGACGCGGTGCAGAGTGTGCAGGTGGTGCTGTTCCTGGTCGCGTTGGCGACCGTGGTGGCCACCTTTGCCGACCGGATCAGCGTGCCCGCACCGTCGTTGCTGGTCGTCGCCGGGCTCGGCGTGGGACTGCTGCCGTTCTCGGAGCAGATCCGCGTCACACCGGAGATCGTCAGCCTCGTGGTGCTGCCGCCGCTGCTCTACGCGGCCGGTGAGGAACTGTCCTGGCAGGAGCTCAAACGCCTGTGGCGGCCGGTGTCCCTGCTCGCGGTGGGGCTCGTGCTCGCCTCCGCCGCCACGGTCGGTTTCCTGACGGCCTGGCTGACCCCGTTGCCGCTGGCCCTGGGTTTCGTGCTCGGCGCGGTGCTGTCGAGCACCGACCCGGTCGCCGTCGCCGCGCTGGGCCGCAGGCTCGCGCTGCCCCCTCGGCTGCAGACGCTGGTGCAGGCGGAGAGCCTGTTCAACGACGCCACGAGCCTGATCCTGTTCCGGATCGCGGTCGCCGCGGCGGTGGCAGGAGGCGTCGCCGGCTGGAGCGGGGTCGCCGTCGACTTCCTGCGCCTGGCCGGCGGCGGGGCCGTGGTCGGCGCCGTGGTGGCCGCCGGCGTCTCCTTCGTACGGCGGCGCACCGAGGATCCCGTGCTGGAGAGCGTGATCGCCCTCGTCACCCCGTACCTGGCCTATGTCCTGGCCGAGGCCGTCCACGGGTCGGGGGTGACCGCGGTGGTGGTGACGTCGGTGATCCTCGGCATCCGGCACCACCAGCTCACCAACTCCGGGATCCGGCTGCAGCTGACCGCGGTCTACGGGACGGTGATCTTCGTCCTGGAGAGCGTGGTCTTCAGCCTCATCGGGCTGCAACTGCCCAGCCAGATCCGCCAGCTCACCGATGCCGAGCAACCGTGGATCGCGGCCGTGGTGGTCATCGCGGTCGCGTTGGTCCTGGTCCGGGTGGCGTGGTTGTTCCCGCTGTCGGCGCTGCAGCAGTGGCGCAGCGAGCGGCGGCTCCGGCCGACCTGGCAGGTCCCCGCCGTGATCTCCTGGGCCGGCGCGCGCGGAGTCGTGCCGCTGGCCGCGGCCCTGTCCATCCCGCTCACCACGGCCGCCGGGCAACCGCTGCCCCACCGCAGCCTGCTGATGGTGCTGGCCACCGGCGTGATCGTCGTCTCCCTCGTCGTGCAGGGGTTCACCCTGGCGCCGCTGGTCAGGCTGTCCGGACTGGCGATCGCTCCCGACCACTCCCGCGCGGAGTACCTCAAAGCGCGCCGGCGGCTGGCGGAAAAGGCCGGCGAATACGTGGCCGAGCTGGAGGACCTGGAGGTCGCCTCTCCCGCGGTGCTGCATCACGTGCGCCGGTCCCTGCAGTTCGAGCTGGACCAGGAGCCGGAGCAGGTCGCCGGCGGCTACAGCCAGGTGCGGCGGGAGGTGCTGGCCGTGCAGAGCAAGGAGCTCAGCCGCATGTACGTGGCCGGGGAGATCAGCGAGGCCACGCGCCGCCGCCTGCAACGCCACCTGGACCGGCAGGATATGCGCTTCACGGAGGAGCAATAACCGTATGTTTCCCGTGGTCATGCGTGAAGGACGCGTCGGGCTTCCGTATAGATGGGCCTGAAAGGGCTCCTCGGCAGGTGACCATGAGGAGGAATCCCCTGTAGGAGCATTCCTGATGCCCAGCGTCATCACCGCCGGAGAAGGCGAGCAGGGCGCAACCGGCCATGACGGCATCGCTACGCCGCATCCCGAAATCCCTGCGCGTGCTTGACGCCACCTCGCCGCCGGGGAGCCTGGGCAGGTGGCTGAAGGGGGACAGGTCGAGCAGCGCGCCAGTACAGAGCCGTGATTACCGTTTCTTGACGACCTGATCAGGCCGAACACCCTTCCGGCCTGGGTAGGTGGGCGATGCGTTTTTACGCCGCTTTGATGAAGGGTGACCGGAATGGTGCTGGCGAAACGGCCAGTCGCTACGGAAGGGACGTTGCGTTCCTGGTTGTTGCAGGGGCTGCAGACCGACCGTAGGCAGATCGAGCACGGTCCCCATGTGAAGCACCCGTGGTGGCGGGTGATGTGCCTGACCGGCGTGGACTACTTCTCCACATTGGGCTACCAGCCTGGCATCGCGGCGCTGGCGGCCGGGTTCCTCTCGCCGCTGGCCACGTTGTTCCTGGTGGTGCTCACACTGCTGGGCGCGCTGCCGGTCTACCGCCGGGTGGCGGCCGAAAGCCCGTACGGGCAGGGCTCGATCGCGATGCTGGAGAAGCTGGTCCCGCAGTGGTGGGGCAAGCTGTTCGTGCTGGTACTGCTGGGCTTCGCGGCCACCGACTTCGTGATCACGATGACGTTGTCGGCGGCGGACGCGACCGCGCACGTCCTGGAGAACCCCTTCGTGCCGGACTTCCTGGCCGGGCAGCGGATGATCGTCACGCTGGTACTGCTGGCCCTGCTCGGCGGCGTGTTCCTGATGGGCTTCGGCGAGGCGATCGGCATCGCCGTGCTGCTCGTCTTCGTCTATCTGGGCCTGAACGCGATCGTCGTCACGACGGCCATCGTGCACGTGCTGGAGGCCCCGCATGTGGTCGTGGACTGGAAACGTGCGCTGGGCGCGGACTTCAGCAGTCCTCTGGTCATGGTCGGTCTGTCGTTGCTGGTCATGCCGAAACTCGCGCTGGGACTGTCCGGGTTCGAGACCGGCGTCGCGGTGATGCCGGTGGTCAGGGGGGACATACCGGATCGGATCAAGGGCACCAGGCGGCTGCTGACCGTCGCGGCGCTGATCATGAGCGTGTTCCTGATCTTCTCCAGCTTCGTCACCACTGTGCTCATTCCGCACGGGGAGTTCGAGGAGGGTGGGAAGGCGAGCGGGCGGGCGCTGGCGTATCTGGCGCACGGTTACCTGGGTAACTGGTTCGGCACCGTCTACGACGTTTCCACGATCGCGATCTTGTGGTTCGCCGGGGCGTCGGCGATGGCGGGGCTGATCAATCTCGTGCCGCGGTACCTGCCGCGATATGGCATGGCGCCGGAGTGGACGGGCGCGGTGCGGCCGCTGGTGCTGGTCTTTTCGGCGATCGCGTTCGGCATCACGGTCATCTTCGACGCCGACGTGGAGGCGCAGGGTGGCGCGTACGCGACCGGTGTGCTGGTGGTGATGCTCTCGGCCGCCGTCGCCGTGACGTTGTCGGCCAGGAGGAAACGGCAGCGCAAGGCGGCGGCCGGGTTCGGGCTGATCGCGGCGGTGCTGGCGTACACGCTGGTCGACAACGTGATCAAGCGGCCGGACGGCGTGAAGATCGCCTCGTTCTTCATCGTGGCCATCATCGGCACCTCGCTGATCTCCCGGGCCACCCGCTCTATGGAGCTGCGGGTCACCGAGGTGCGTCTCGATCCGCTGGCCGAGGAGTACGTCAACGAGGCGTGCGGTGAGGTGCACGTGATCGCCAACGAGCCGCACGCACGGGACCAGGCGGAGTACAACGACAAGGTGCGCGAGACCTGGCTCAACCACCGGTTGCGCAGCTCGGAGCCGGTCATGTTCGTGGAGGTGTCGGTGCCGGACGCCTCGGAGTTCGAGACCGAGCTGCACGTCAGGGGCGAGGAGCGGTACGGCCACAAGATCCTGCGGATCGAGAGCTCCGCCGTGCCGAACTCGATCGCCGCGCTGCTGCTCTACCTGCGGGATCGGACCGGGTCGGTGCCGCACATCTACTTCCACTGGGGCGAGGGCAACCCGGTCGTGGCGATGTTGCGGTACCTGGTCTTCGGTGGCGGTGACGTGCCGCCGGTGACCCGGGAGGTGCTGCGCCAGGCCGAGCCGGACCCGGAACGCAGGCCGCACGTCCACGTCGGCTGACCGCTGATCAGGGCCGCAGGAGGGCACGCACCCGGTCGATGGTCGCGCCGGCGCGCGCGAACCCGGCGCGCCGTTTCGGGATCTTGACGCTGTTCAGAAGGGCCAGTCCCCGGTGCGGGCCATCTCGATGTGCGGGATCGCGGTGAACCAGCCGCTGGTGACGTCGGTGATCACGTGTTCCTGACCCGGGCCGGTGACGGCTTCGGCGGCTTCGGCGGCCTGGTCGGGGTGGGTGAGGACGACGACTCTGTCATGACCGGCCGCGTGGTCGCGGATGGCCTGCGCGGGGCTCGTAGTGCCGCCGACGTCTCCGAAGCGGTCGATCACGTCCGTCAGCGGCTCTCCCGGCCGGACCGGCACCGTGGTGGCGGGCGTACCGAGGACGACGACCTGGGCACGGGAGGCGCGGACGGCGAGCGCCGCGCCGAGGATCGCGGCCCCGTCCGCCCTGGTCAGGCCCCCGTACGCGGGGCCGGCCATGAGGTCGCCGCGGTCGATGAGGACGAGCGTGCGGCCGGGCAGCGCGGGGACGTTGGCCAGCGACAGGTCCATGGCCAGCCCGAGCGACAGGCTCCAGCGCGAGCCCGGCACCGATCGCAGGGCCGCGAGGACCTCCAGCGGCGTCACCCCGGAACGCAGCACCCACGCAGGGGAAGCGAGGTCCTCGGCCAGCTGATGGGCGGTCTCGTCGGGCATGCCGTCGCGGTCGAAGTCGGCGAGGTGGGCGAGCCGGTCCTGATACGGCATGGACGGCGCCACCGCGGCCCAGGCCGGGCCCGTCATGGTGCCGAGCAGCCAGCGCTGGACCGTGGCCCAGGTCATGGCGGCCCCGGCCAGGGTCCGGCCGGCGTGCGGGCGTTCGAGCAGGGCGGGGCGCCGGCTCGCCGGGATCCAGTACAGCGCCCGGCGGGCGCGCAGCAGCGGCAGTGACGCGGGGAGGTCGTTGAGGTCGCCGCGTCTGCGGGCGACCGCGTGCCGGAAGACGTCCGCCTGCGCCGCTCCCTGGGGAACGGGGTGGGTCAGTGCCAGGACGTCGGCGAAGCGCAGCGGGGCGCCGGGGCTGTCATAGGTGGCCAGGGCCCGTTCGTCGTAGAGGCGGACGGCGGCGTCCGCGATGCCCCGCTTGACCGGCTGGGGGAGTGCCCTGCCGTACCAGTGGAGCCAGTAGGCGAGCAGCTCGCCCGGCTCGTCGGCGCGGTGCAGGCACTGGTCGAGCAACTGCCGGGTGCCCGTGGCGCCGGCCTCGAGGCGGGCCTGTGCCAGCTCGGCGAGCGTGGCCAGCCGCAGGCCGCGCAGTCCTGGGTGGCGGCCCATCCAGCCGACCATCCGGGTCAGCCAGGCCTCGTCGGACCGGGCGAGCCGGGTCGCCAGAGCCACGTAGCGCCCGGTGGGAGTGCGGGCGTCGGCGTCCCCGAGCGCCCTGGCCACCAGGAGGAAGATCTCCTTCCTGAACGTTGCCACGCTGGTCGCGGTGCGGGTGGTCATGGCTGGCTCAACTCCATCAGGTGAGAAGGGTGGAAGGGCCTCCCGAGAAAGGGGAGCCGACCGTGACACGGCATGCCCAGCCGTGTCGCGCGGGCGGCCGAAGGCGCACCGGGAGGCCTCGTGCCGTGACACCGGGGGGACGGGAGCGGCACGCCGCGGGCCGCTGTGCCCGGCCCGCACTGCACATGTCCTGGGAAGGAACTGTCAGCACCTTCCACTATGCGGTACGCGAATTACCGCCGCAAGCGATATTTACGGATCTTTGATGACTTTCGCGTATAGGAGGTCCCGAATTCCAGGGCAAGGGCTTTGACGCTTTTGCTGCGCGTAAAGAATGCGTTGGTGGCCATAGGAAACGCGTAGGAATGTCGTAGGAAATGGCGCCTGCAGCCACTCTCTGGGGTTACATGAATCCGTTCCCCGGGTGAAAGGAATGGTCGATGCGCGGGCGTCCTGTGGAGGTGCTGCTTCCGGCCGGGTTCGTGTTCGTGGTCGGTGCCTGTGCCGTGGCCGCGCTGGCCTTCTCCGAGGCCACGGCCCGCGTCAGCGTGATGGCGGTGGCCGTCGGCCTGTTCGGGGTCTGGGCGCGACGCTACCTCGCCGCGCTGGCGACGGGTGTGATGGCCTGGTGCTTCGCGTCGGGCTTCCTGGTGCACGCCGAAGGGGAGTTGGCGTTCGGGCGTGACGACCTCGTCAGGCTGGCCGCGTTCGTCATTGTGGCGGTCGCGGGCTGCGCCTGCGCGCACGCGCGGCGCGCCCGCCGCCGGCACCGCCTGATGCGGGCGGACGCCCGCCGCGCTCCCGTGCTGGTGGGACGGTTGCACGCGCCTTCGGGAGGCGTCAAGGATTCTGCCCCGTCATGAGTGCCGCTGCCGAACGGATGATGCCGAGGGCCTCGTCGACGCGGTCGGCGTGGGTGCGGAAACTGAGCACGCACAGGCGCAGGAAGAATCTCCCGTCGATGGTGGTGCTGCTCAGGAATACGCGCTGGGTGGAATTGATCTCGGCCAGGAGCCGCCTGTTCTGCGCGTCCGTTCCGCGTATCCGGAAGAGCACAACAGTCAGGTCGGGCGGCCACGGCAGCTCGAAGCGTGGGTCTTGGACGAGCTGGCGGTAGAGGGACGCGGTGAGGTCGAGCTTCTCGTCCAGCTCCCGTTCGAAGGCTCGTACGCCGTGCAGATGCAAGGGCAGCCACAGCCGCAGGCCGCGGAACTCCCGGGTCAGCTCCACCCCGAGATGTCCGAAGTCGGGCAGGTCGTCCGTCGGGCTGAGGTCCTGCAGGTACCGGCCGTCGGCCGCATGGGCGGCATGCAGTACGGCCGGATCGCGCACCAACAGCACCCCCGTGCCGTACGGGAGGAAGAGGCTCTTGTGCGGATCCAGCACGATCGAGTCGGCGGCCTCGATCCCGGCGAGCTGGGCCCGGCCGCGTTCGGTGAGCTGGAACCCGCCCCCGTAGGCGGCGTCCACGTGGAACCACAGCCCCTCCCGGCGGGCGAGCTCGCCCAGCTCGGGCAGGGGATCGACGGTGCCCGAGCTGGTGGTCCCGGCGGTGCCGACCAGCAGGAACGGGCGCAGCCCCGCGGCCCGATCCGCGGCGATCAGCTCGGCCGTGGCCCGTACGTCCATGCGCAGGCTCGCGGTGGCGGGCACGGTACGGATCCGCTCGGCGGGCAGGCCGGCGATGCGGGCGGCCTTGGCGACGCAGTAATGCGTGTGCTCGCTCACGTACACCGTGCCGTCCTCCGAGCCGGGGCGGCTGTGGCGTGCGGCGAGCAGCGCCGATAAGGTCGCCACCGACCCGCCCGTGGTCGCCAGCCCACCCGCGCCGGCCGGCAGCCCGAACCGGTCGCAGAGCCAGGTCAGCACCCCGTGCTCCATGGCGACCAGCGCGGGCGCCATCTGGGCCACGCCGGTGTAGCGGTTGGCGGCCTGCGCCAGCAGCTCGGCCAGCGCGGCGGTGACCAGCCCGCCCGCCGGGAAGTAGGCCAGATAGCCCGGCCCGGCGGTGTTCACGCCTTGCCCGGCCGCCTGGCGGAAGGTCTCCAGGAGCGCGGCGAAGTCACCGGGGTCGTCGGCGGGCGGCCTCCGTAGCCCTTCGGCCAGCCGTTCGGCCTGCGCATAGTCACTGGCGGGCGCCGAGCCCTGCTCGTCGACCCAGTCGGCCAGGAAGTCCACCACGTGCCCGCCCAGCCGCACGACGGCGGACCGGTCGAGTTCCAGGGGGAGAGTACGTTCGTCGGTCGTCATGTGGGCACCCTAGACGGACGGCGTACATGACCCCCTACCTCTTGACGAGCGCGATGAGATCGTTAACACTGCCGAAACATGGGCCTAGAACAGCGAGACGCAGCCAATAAGGGGCAGGGAGCAATGGATCGTCTGGATTGCTTGACCCGCGAAATGTTAGCGCTACCATCCGTCGGTTCCCGAGCCACGACAGGACAGTGAGATGACGAACATCATGCCCAGGCGCGAGGCGCTGCGACTGGCGGTCTTGGCGGCCGCCACTCCGTCCGCGCTCGCCCTGGTCCCGCCCGCCGGAGCCCAGGCCGCGACCAGCGCGGCAGCGTCCGCGCTGGCCCCGCAGAACGACCCCCCGGTGCCGGCCAGTTGGCTCGTGAAGCCTTTCGACAACAGTCGGGTCACGCTGGGCACGAGCTTGTTCACCGCCAATCGGGACCGGATCCTGAATTTCCTGCGCGCCTACCCGGCCGACCGGATGCTGGCCAACTTCCGGGCCAATGCCGGGTTGGACACGCTGGGCGCCCAACCGCCCGGTAGCTGGGACGACGCGACCGGCAACTTACGCGGTCACTACAGCGGGCACTTCCTCAGTGCCCTGGCCCTGGCCTACGCGGGCTCCGGCGACGACTTCTACAAGACCAAGGTCGACTACATGGTCACGGCGCTGGGCGAGTGCCAGGACGCGCTGGCCGCCACGGTGGGACAACCCGCGCCTCCTGCTACGCCCGTCGCCAGGGTGACGGGAAAGTTCGGCAAAGCCGCGAAGCTCGACGGCCCCCAGTACGTGTCCATGCCGACCGGCATCGTGAGCGGCCTCAATGACTTCACCATCGCTCTGTGGCTGAACCCGGCGGCGATCACCACCTGGTCCAGGATCTTCGATTTCGGCACCGGCACCAGCCGCAACATGTTCCTGGCCGTGAGCGCGGGCTCCGCGCCGAGATTCGGGATCACCACCAGTGGTGGCAGCGGCGAGCAGCGCATCAACGGCACCAGCCAGCTGCCGACGAACCAATGGGTCCATGTCGCGGTCACCTTGTCGGGAAGCACCGGGACCCTCTACGTCAACGGTGCGCCGGTCGGCACGAACACCGGCATGACCCTCAAGCCGTCCAGCCTCGGCTCGACCGCCAACAACTGGATCGGAAAGTCGCAGTACGGCGACGCGTACCTGAAGGCCACCGTCGACGAGTTCCAGATTTACGACCGCGCGCTGACCGAGGCCGAACTCGGGGCCCTGACCACCAGCGCGGATGGCGGGCTGGGCGGCGGCAACGTGGCGTGGTACCGGTTCGACGAGGAGAGCGGGGAGAACGCGGGCGACTCCTCGGGTGGGGGACGGGACGCCCGGCTGGTCTCCGAAGCCAGCGGGCACCCTGGCCCGAGCCATCCCGGCTTCCTGGCCGCGTACCCGGAGACGCAGTTCATCCTGCTGGAGCAGTACACGACCTATCCCACGATCTGGGCGCCCTACTACACCTGCCACATGATCATGAGAGGGTTGCTCGACGCCTACCAGTACGCCGGCAACGAGCAGGCGCGCGACATCGTGCTGAAGATGGGCGACTGGGTCCACAGCAGGCTCGGCCACCTTCCCCGGGCCCAGCTCGACCGGATGTGGGGCATCTACATCGCCGGTGAGTACAACGGCATGAACACCGTGATGGCCGACCTCTACGCCCTCAGCGGCAAGGCGGAGTATCTCGCGACGGCCAAGTGCTTCGACAACACCGCGCTGCTCGCGGCCACCGTCAGCAACCAGGACACGCTTGACAGGAAGCACGCCAACCAGCACATTCCCCAGTTCATCGGATATCTGTCCGTGTTCGAGCAGAACAAGGAACGTGACTACTTCACCGCGGCCGTGAACTTCTGGGACATGGTCGTGCCCCATCGCACTTACACCGACGGCGGTACGGCCGGTCCGACCGACAACGGCGAGCTCTTCGGCGCGCGCGATGTCATCGTCGGCACCCTGGGCACCAACAACGCCGAAACCTGTCCCGTCTACAACATGCTGAAGCTGAGCAGGGGCCTGTTCTTCCACACCGCCGACCCGAAATACATGCAGTATTACGAGCGGGCTCTCTACGGCCAGATTCTCGCCTCGCGGCAGAACACCGACAGCACCACGAATCCGCTCCTGACCTACTTCATCCCCATGCGGCCGGGCGCCTCGCGGAGTTACGGCAACCTCGGCACCTGCTGCGGCGGCACCGGGCTGGAGAGCCACACCAAGTTCCAGGATTCGATCTATTTCCGGTCCGTGGACGACTCGACCCTGTACGTGAACCTCTACATGGCCTCGGAGCTGAGCTGGCCGGAGAAGGGCTTCACGATCAAGCAGGCCACGGACTATCCGACCGACCCCGCGGGGACGACGACGCTCACGGTGGAGGGCACGGGCCGGCTGGTGGTGAAGCTCCGCGTGCCGTACTGGGTGGAGAAGGGCTTCACGGTCCGGGTCAACGGGGACGAGCAGAAACTCAACGCCAAGGCCGGCCAATATGTCACGCTCAACCGGCACTGGAGGCGCGGCGACAAGATCAGGATATCGATGCCGTTCTCCCTGCGGGTGGAGAAGGCGCTGGACATCCCGACCACCCAGAGCATCGCCTACGGCCCTGTTCCGCTGGTCGCCAAGAGCACCGAGACCACCTTCCGTGAATTCTCCTTCTACAAGGACCTCACCCTGTCCGGGGACCTCGCGGCCGCGATCACGCCCACCGCGCCGATGGCCTTCACCACGAACGGCCTACCGGTGGTCCCCTTCTACATCAGCGACACCGAGCGTTACCACGCCTACTTCCACCGCGTCGAGCCGAAAATCGTCTTCGGCAAGGTGGACTCCGGCGTGCCGAACTCAGCGCGCGCGGATTCGGTGACGTTCCTCGACGCGGTCTGGGCCAAGGCCCCGTTCGAGAATCAGGGACGGTTCGTGTCCACCGTGGCCCGGACCGCCGAGGAGTGGGTCGGTGCCGGCCTGATGACCGCCGCCGAGAAGGAGGTGGTGGTGTCCGCGGCCGCCCGGGCCAAGCTCCGCCGCTGATGCCCTAAGGACGACGCAGCACCCGCACCTCGAAGGTGTCGGGATCGAGCACCACACCGTAGTCGCGGGCCGCCGCCTCGACGCTGACGAAGCCGTTGCGCACGTCGGCGGCGACCCGCTGCGGCTCGCGCTCGAAGGGATCGCCGTAGCCGCCTCCGCCGCCGGTGTTGTTGACCAGCACCTCGCCGGTCTCCAGCCGGTTGTAGCTGCCGCCCTGAACGACCTCGCGGCCGGTGCCGGGGTTGAGGATGATCTGGTTGTTCTCGCCGGGCCGTCCCCCGCCGATCGCCCACGGCTTGGTCCTGGTCTTGTAAACCAGGCAGATGCCGGTGGACGGGGCGGTGAAACGGTAGGTACGGCCGACGCCGACCCCGCCCCGGTGCCGTCCGGGTCCGCCGGTGTCGGCCCGGTAGCCGTACGACTCGATGAACATCGGCGACTTGGTCTCCAGGACCTCCACGGGATTGTTCCGGCAGCCGGGCTCCGACAGGTGCATGATGCCGTCCTCGCCGTCCCCGCCCGCGTGCCCGCCGAAGCCGACGGCCTCGTTGGTGGCCTCCAGCCAGGCCTCGCCGGTACGGGGGTTGACCCCCAGGCCCATCATCGAGCAGACGTCGCCACCCGAGCAGGCGGGCACCCGGTCCGGCATGCCCTGGGCCAGGGCCTTCAGCACGACCTCGCCACCGAGCAGGCCGGTCCACAGGGTGAAGGTGGGCATCGGCGGCACCGCGTGCATCACGGACCCCGGCTCGGTGACCACCCGCAGCGGCCGGAAATTTCCCGCCACGACCGGGGTGTCCGGTGTGGTCAGGGACTTGAAGATCAGGCTGCAGAACGCCTCCGTCTGCCCGACGGGCAGGTTGATCGGGCCCTTGACGTCGCGATCGCTGCCGGTCCAGTCGATGACCAGCTCGTCGTCGCCGATCGTCACCGTGACGTTCAGCTTGATCATGCGTTCCAGGTCGACGCCGTCGCTGTCCACGAAGTCGTGGGCGGTCCAGGTGCCTTTGGGCAGCTTGGCCAGGGCCAGCCGGGCGAGCCGCTCGCCGTGGTCGTTGATCGCGGCCATCGCGCCGGTCAGGACGCCGGCGCCGTACTTCGCGGCGATCTCCTGGGTCCGCCGGACACCGGTCACGCAGGCGGAGACCTGGGCCTGGATGTCGCCGATGGTGCGCTCCGGCATCCGGCTGTTGAACCGGACGATGTTGAACACGTCGTCGTTCTGCACGCCTCGCCGGTAGAGCTTGGAGCAGGGGAAGAAGAGCCCTTCCTGGTACATGTCCGTCGAGTCCAGGACGTATCCCGCGTCCTTCTGCTTCAAGTCGAGGACGTGGATCCGGCAGGAGGCGAAGCCGATCAGATCGCCCTCGTGGTGGATGGGCGCGAAGACCAGCGGGTCCAGCGTGTGGGCCGAGGACCAGTACGGATAGTTGAGGATGAGGACGTCGCCCGGCTCCAGCGTGTCGCGGCCGAGGAACTCCACCGCCTTCTTGATCCCGTGGTCGTTGCCCCGGGTGAACACGGCGATGCCCGGCGCGTCCGCCACCACGTCGCCGTCGGCGTCGTGGATGCCGATGCCGTAGTCGTGGATCTCGTAGACCACCGTGTTGTACGCCGTGCGGCATAGGTTGCGGGCCATCTCCTCGGCGGCCGCGAGCAGTCCGTGCCGGATGATCTCGGTGGTGATGGAGTCGCTCATCGATGGTGCTCCCTGTTGTTCACGGAAATGACCAGTTCGCCGTACCTGCCGACGCGCAGGCTGTCACCGGCGTGGATGACGGACGTGGCGGTGTGCTCGGCGATCACCGCGGGGCCCGCGACGAGGTCGCCCGCCAGCAACGTCTCGCGCGTGTAGAGGCGGTATGCGACGGCCGGTTCGTCCTGCGACAGGTAGACGGGGCGGGTGCCGTGCGGCTCCGGGCCGCCGGAGGCGCGTTCGGCGATCAGCGGCAGTGTGGGCTTGTCCACCGTGCCGGTCGCTCTCAGCCGCAGCGTGGTGACCTCGACCGGGTCGTCCATCGTGTGGCCGTACTGCCGCGCGTGCAGGGCCGCGAAGCTGCTCTCCACGGCCGCGGCCAGATCGGCGGAGTCGTCGGGGAAGGCGACCGTGACCGAGTGCTCCTGTCCGGCGTAGCGGACGTCGAGCGTGCGGACCAGGGTACGGCGGTCCTGGCCGAAGCCCTCCGCCTGGAGTTGCTCCGCCGCCTGCGCCTCCATCTCCCGGTAGGCGGCGTCGGCCGTGGCCGGGTCGAGCGCGCTCAGCGGGGTGACGGCGGTGCGGGCGAAGTCGTGTTGCACGTCGGCCATCAGCATGCCGAAGGCGGAGAACGCGCCCTGTCCCGGCGGCACGATCACGGTGGCGATGCCCAGCTCACGGGCGACTTCGACGGCCACCAGGCCACCACCCCCGCCGAAGGACAGCAGCGCGAAGTCCTTGGGGTCGCGTCCGAGCTCCACGGTGATGGCGCGGACCGCGCCCATGATCTTCATGTTGGAGATCTGGACGACCCCGCGGGCCAGTGCGCTGGCGGTCAGGCCGAGCTTGGCGGCGATCGGCTGCAGCGCCTTGCCGGCCAGGTCGGCGTCCAGGGTGAGCTTGCCGCCCAGCGGTGTCTCGGCGCCCAGGTAGCCGAGCGTGACGGCGGCGTCGGTGAAGGTCGGGGCGGTGCCGCCGCGGCCGTACGACGCCGGGCCGGGGTCCGCGCCCGCGCTCTGCGGTCCGACCTGGAGCGCGCCCGCCTCGTCCAGCCAGGCGATGGATCCGCCGCCGGCGCCGATCGTGTGGATGTAGAGGGACGGGGTGTTGATCGGCAGTTCCTCGAACTCCGCGCCCTGGTAGAGCACGGGTTCGTGGTCGAGGATCAGCGAGGCGTCGAGGCTGGTGCCGCCCATGTCGATGGTGATCAGGTTCGGCTGGTCCAGCATCCTGGACAGCGCGGCGGCGCCGATGACACCGCCCGCAGGGCCGGACAGGATCAGGCTCACGGGCTGCTCGCGCGCCGCTCGCGCGGTCATCGCCCCGCCGCCCGACCTGGTCACCAGGAAGCGCCCGGCGAACCCGCCGCCGGCCAGCCGGCTCTCGAGCTCGTGCAGGTAGTCGCGGACGATGGGCTTGACATAGGCGTCCAGTACGGCGGTGCTCGTACGTTCGTACTCGCGGTACTCCCTGGACAACTCGTGCGACAGCGTGACGGCGACGTCCGGCGCGATCTCGTTGAGCACCTCGCGCATCCGCAGTTCGTGCGCGGGGTTGGCGTAGGAGTGCAGGAACGCCACCGCGACCGAGCCGTAGCCGCGCTCGGCGACCACGGCGGCCACCCGGCGGGCGTCCTCGACGTCGAACGGGAGGTGCACGCTCCCGTCGAACCGGCACCGTTCGGCGACCTCGAAGGTGTCGTAGCGGTCCAGCAGCGCGGGGGCTTTGCGGTAGGTGATGTCGTAGTTGGTCCTGCGGTCGGTCCGGCCGAGCAGATAGACGTCGCGAAATCCCTTGGTGCCGATCACGGCGGTGCGCGCGCCCGTCCGGGTGAGCAGCGCGTTCAACCCCAGCGTGGTGCCATGGGTGAACATGGCGACGGCGGACAGGTCGGCCTCGGTCACCCCGAAAGCGTCCATGACACCAGTGGTCGGCGCGTCCGGCGTCGTGGGGACTTTGTCGAAGCGGAGTCCGCCCGCGGGCGTCAGCTCAACCACGTCCGTGAACGTGCCACCGACGTCGATCGCGAGCCTGCTCGTCTTGCTCATCGTGATGCCTTCCTCAATCGAGCACGAAGGGTTCCTATGCGGGTCGGGGAGGTTCGTCGCGGCCCGCCCAGCTGCCGCGCACGTGACCGATGTGCGCCATGATCAGGCGGTCCAGGCTGGGCAGGTCGCCGGCGGCGATCAGGTCGAGGAGCTGGACGTGTTCGAGCGCGGAGGCGGTCAGCTCGCCGCTGTCGGCCAGCTTGGTGAGCCCGTAGAGCCGGCTGCGAGCGCGCAGGTCGCCGACCAGCTCCAGCAGTTGCCTGTTCCCCCCGGCGGACAGCAGCTCCAGATGGAAGCGGCGGTCGTGCTCCACGTAGGCGATCAGGTCCTTCTCCCGCGCCGCGGCCACGATGAGCTGTGCCATCGTCCGCAATTCGGCCAGATCACGCTCCGCCAGCGAGGCCGCGGCGCGAACGGTCGTCGGCACCTCCAGCAGCAGCCGGATATCGGTGATCTCGTCCAGCTGGCGGTCCGACAACTCGGTGACCCGGAAGCCCTTGTTCGGCACGATCTCGACCAGGCCCTCCTTGACCAGGTCCAGCATCGCCTCGCGTACCGGAGTGGCCGACACCCCGAACCGCGCGGCGAGCACCGGCGCGGAATGGATCTCGCCCGGGCCCAGCTGCCCGGCGACCAGCGCCGCACGCAGCGCGTGCGCGACTCGCGTGCGCAGGCGGGGCCGCGACCCGATCGGCGGCAGCCGGGGCGAGGCGGTCATCGGCGTTTGCTCGCGGCGCTGAGCGCGACCGCGGCGAGGATGACGACGCCGGTGGTGAGGTCCTTGAAGAAGGGGTTGGCGTTGAGGATGTCGAAGCCGTTGTCGATGAGGGCCAGCAGGTAGACGCCGCAGACCGAGCGCCAGATCGCGCCGACGCCGCCGTAGATGCTCGTGCCGCCGAGAATCACGGCCGCGATGGCCAGCAGTTGCAGGCCGTCGCCCGCCTGCGGCTGGCCGGTGCCGATCCGGGACACGCCGATCGCGGCGGCGATCCCGGCGGCCAGACCGCTGTAGAGGAACGTGTAGAGCTTGATCCGGTTCACCCGGATTCCGGATAGTTCGGCGGCTTCGGCGTTGCCGCCGACGGACAGGACGTACCTTCCGAAGGTGGTGCGGTTCAGCAGGAAGCCGGACAGCAGGGCGAACACCAGCAGGATGACGATGGCGTAGTAGACGGGTCCGACCCCGCCCCGGCCGAGCGCGGTGAAGCCGGTGCCGGCCACGCTGATCAGGAAGCCTCCGGTGATCAACACGGCCAGGCCGCCGTAGACCAGGCTGGAGGCGAGCGTCGCGAGGAAGGAGTGGATCCGCAGCCGGGTGATGGCGACCCCGTTCACCAGGCCCAGCGCGGCTCCGACGAGTGGCGCGGCGAGCAGCCCCACGATGGGATTGCCGAGGTGGACGGCCACCCACGCGGCCACGACGTTGGCGACGCTGAAGATCGCCCCGGTGGACAGGTCGAACCCGCCGCAGATGACGATCAGCGTGCCCGCCACCGCGATGATCGCCAGCGGAGCGCTCTGGTTGAGGATGTTCAGCAGGTTCGTCAGGGTCAGGAAGGACGACGTCGTCACGCTCAGCACCACGAACAGCGCCGCGAGCATGATGAGGACGGCGTAGCGGCGGACGAAGGGCAGCACGTTCGTACCGGGCCCCGCCGCCGTCCTGGCCGGTGTGGTGGTGGTCATGGCGTTCCTCCGGTGGATGCGGACGTCGGTACGTCGAAGAGCCGCTGGAGGAGGTCGTCCACCGTGGCGTCCTTCGCCGGGACCTCCCCGATGATCGAGCCGCCGCGCACGAGGTGGACGCGGTGGCTGAGGCCGATGACCTCCTCCAGTTCGGAGGAGATGAGCAGGACACCGGTGCCCGCTTGGGCGATCTCGACGATGAGCTGATAGATCCGCGATTTGGCGCCCACGTCGACGCCTCGGGTGGGTTCGTCGAGGATCAGCAACGCGGGGGCGCCGAGCAACCATTTGGCGAACAGCACCTTCTGCTGGTTGCCGCCCGAGTACACGGCCACGTCGCCGTCGAGTTCGGCCGGTCGTACGCCCAGCCGTTCGATGAGCTCGCTCACCGCGGCCCGTTCGGCGCGGCGGGACAACACCCCGGCGCGGGAGAAGCCGCCGAGGTGGGGCAGGGACACGTTCTCCAACGTCGGGCGCAGGAGCACCAGACCCTGGGCCCGCCGGTCTTCGGGGATCATCGCCATGCCACGCGCGATCGACGCTCTGGGGGAGGCGCCGGTGACCGCCGCGCCGCGAAAGAGGATCTGTCCCGCGTCCACCGGGTCGCAGCCGAACAGCACCCTGGCGATCTCCGTGCGGCCGCTGCCGACCAGGCCCGCCAGCCCGACGATCTCGCCCGGCCGGACGAGCAGGGACACGCCCCGGACGGCGGTGCCGCTGTGCACCTCGCGCATCTCGGCCACGGGAGGCGTGCCAGGGGGCGGGGGTGCGGGACGTTCGGGCAGCAGCACGTCGGCGGGTTCCCCGAGCATGGCCTCGACGAGGCTCGCCTTGGTCTCCGCCGCGGTGGGCGCGGTCCTGATCACGCGGCCGTCGCGCATGACCGTCACCCGGTCGCAGTTGGCCAGCACGTCGTCCAGGAAGTGCGTGACGTAGATGACCGTGGTGCCGCGCGACCGCAGCCAGCGCATGATCTCGTGCAGCCGCCCGGCCTCGTCGGCGGTCAGCGACGAGGTGGGCTCGTCCATCACGATGATGCGCGCCTCACGGGCCAGCGCCCGCATGATCTCGACCTTCTGCTGGTCGGCGATCGAGAGCGTGCCGACGGGCGCGTCCGGCGGCAGTCCGAAGCCGCAGACCTGCTCCAGCTCGCGATAGCGGCCGAGCAGGCCCGGGTGCAGCACGCCGAAGGTACGTTTCTCCCTGCCGAGGAAGACGTTCTCCGCCACCGTCAGATCCGGCACCAGGCACAACTCCTGGGCGATGAGCACGACACCGGCCTCCTGCGCCCGTCTGGTATCCCAGCGGCGCACCGCATGGCCGAAGATCTCGATGTCGCCCGAGTCCGGGTGGTAGAGGCCGCCGATCGCCTTGCCGAGGGTGGATTTGCCCGCGCCGTTCTCGCCGACCAGGCCGTGCACCTCGCCCACCGCGAACGACAGCGAGACCGAGTCGAGCGCCTGCGTGGAACCGAAGCGCTTGGACAGCGCCCGTACCGTTGCGGCGGCCTGCATCAGTCGGCCCACTCGCCCTTGAAGTCCGGGTGTTCGCCGAGGACCTCCTTGGTGACGATCACCGGCACCGGGCCCAGCGTGTTGGCGTCGATGACGGGGGTCACCTGCCGGCCGCGAACCGCGTTCACCACCTGCTCCAGCGCGGCCCGGCCCATGCTGTTGGGGAAGTCCACCTGGTCGGCCGCCCACTTGCCGGCCCGTACCTGCTTGATGGCCTCCTGGTTGCCGCCGCCGCCCGTGACGTACATCTCGCTCAGGTCCACGCCGGCGCTCTCCAGCGCGACCTGGGCGCCGATGGTCTGCTGGTCGGCGTTGGACAGCAGGACGTCGAGCTTGGGATTGGCCTGGAGGATGTTCTGCGTCGCCTTGAGCGAGGTGTCCCGGTCGTAGTTGCCCTGACCGGTCGCGACGACCTTGATGTTGGCGTGTCCGTCGAGCACCGACCGGTAGGCCTTGTTACGCAGGTTGTCGAAGGGGAACTGGAGCTGCCCGATCAGGATCGCGACCCGGCACGGATCCTTGTCCTCGCAGTACTTCACCACGCCCTCGGCCAGCTTCTTGGAGTTCTCCTCCGTGTTGGCGGCGACTGTGGACACGATGCCGTCGACCTGGGGCGTCAGCTCGGTCAGCTTCGGGCCCACCGGGAACAGGGTGGTCACGACCGGCACCTTGGCCCGGGCCGCGGCCGGGATCGCCGCCGCGATGCCCACGTTGTCGTTGGGCACCAGCACGATGCCGTCGTACGTGCCCTGGCCGGCGACGTTCTGGACCTGGTTGAACTGCGTCTGGCTGTCGAACTTGCCGTCGAAGACGGTTACCTCGACGTCGCCGTACTCTTTCGCCCTGGCCACAGCTCCGTCGTAGACGGCCTTGTTGAAGCCGTTCTGGCTCGAGGAGGCCAGCAGGGCGACGCGCAGCGGGCCCGTTTTCTGGCTGGGGGCGGTGCTGGAGGAGTAGACCTGGGAGACATCGGAGTTACAGGCCGAGAGCGAGAGGACCAGGGCCCCTGTCGCGGCGACCGTCAGGCTCCGGAGTTGTAGGGAAGAGGTCATCACGGGGGCACCTCGCATCCGGTGGTGCATATCGTTCCAACGGCTGACTTGAGGCAGTACAATGTCACACTGCAACAAAGCCCGTCAATGGCTGCTGCACGGGCGATTTGTCCGATATGTGGGGCACGCATGTGGTTGGTCGCGGCCAGCCAGCCGGCGGAGTTGCCACTGTAGTCACCCTTCATGACGTGGCCGTTGCGCGCCCACGCGGCGGCCTCGCCCAGGCAGTCACGCATGGCGCGCAGTGGGTGTTGGGGGTCGATGCGTCGAGCTTGTCCGCCGCTACGGTCAACCCCGCAGCGAGGAGGACCCGGCCGGGGCACCCCCTGGTTCCCGCGTGTCTCGGCGGGCAGGGCGACCGGGCCGGGTCCTTCAGAGTGGTCGCGAAGTCAGCAGCTGGGCGCCACGGCGTCGATCTTGCCGCCGAAGTCGTCCTTGTACACCTTGCGGTAGTCGCCATCCCGGACGACGCGGGTCTCCTTGCGGTCGGGGACGTGGATCCAGTTGATGAAGCAGCCGTCTGCGTGGGCGGTGAAGGATCCCACGTTGTCGTGCAGGGCCGGCGGTACGTCCACGTAGCCGTTGCCCGGGTTCCAGCACCATGACGCGCCGGTGTAGTCAGAGTCGCTCCACAGGCAGATGTCACCGGCGCGGCTGACCGCGGGCGCCTGGGGAGCCGCCGCCGAGACCGGGGCGGCGCAGGCCAGTATGACGAGTCCGATGGCGCCGGCAGCCGTTGCGATCCGCGTACCGCGTGTCGTCATTGTGGTTCTCCTTGTGTCGGTGCTGCTTGGAGACCTTCCAAGCAGTTCCGTCACAGCATGTAACAGGTCGGATACGGATCGCGTCTGCCGGACGGATACAAGATCCGGGACCCGCGGGGGGATAGAACTGGCGACCGCGTCACAGTGTGGGCGGTGCAGATCTGGCGTACGTGACGGCAAGATCGATCACGGGCAGGTAGGCCGCGATCTGGTCGGGTGTCCATCCGGCGGGGCCGAATGCCGTCTCGTGGGTGGCGATCCGGTAGATCAGGGCGCGAATCAGCATCTGGCCCCAGGCCGGCAGGTGCGACCAGCGGGCGGCCAACTCGGGTGCGGCGCCGTACCAGCACAATTCGTCGGCCACCGCGACCGCTGCCGCCCATGATGCGGGGCGCGTCACGCTCATTCCTTGTTTTGACCCAGGATTCCCGCCCCGGACCGGTTAACCACACGGTGGATCGGGGAAGTCCGCTTCCATGTCCCCCCGCAGTCGTCGGGAGGGGACATGTCGTGACCAGGATCGAGCCGCAGCCGGAGGCGCCGGCCTCCGCCCCGGTCAGCCGGGCCGGGGCCTGGCGGATGCTCGCCGCGTGGATGTCCACCACCGACCACAAAGTGATCGGCAATCTCTACCTCACCACCTCCTTCGTGTTCTTCCTGCTAGCCGGGATCATGGCGATGGTGATCCGGGCCGAGCTGTTCTCCCCCGGGCTGCAGTTCGTCGCGGCGGAGCAGTACAACCAGCTTTTCAGCATCCACGGCACGATCATGCTGCTGCTGTTCGCGACCCCGCTCTTCGGTGGGTTCGCGAACGCGATCATGCCCCTGCAGATCGGTGCCCCCGACGTCGCCTTCCCCCGCCTGAACATGGTGGGCTACTGGTTGTTCCTGTTCGGCGGGCTCATCGTGCTGAGCGGCTTCGCCACAGCCGGCGGAGCCGCCTCTTTCGGCTGGTTCGCCTACACCCCGCTGTCCACTGCGGACTTCAGTCCCAGCGCCGGCGGTGACCTGTGGATCATGGGCCTGGCTCTCAGCGGCCTCGGGACCATTCTCACCTCGGTCAACTTCATCACCACGATCATCTGCATGCGGGCGCCGGGGATGACGATGTTCCGGATGCCGATCTTCTGCTGGAACACGCTGCTGACCAGCATGATGGTGCTGCTGGCCTTCCCGGTGCTGGCCGCCGCGCTGCTGGTGCTGGAGTCGGACCGCAAGCTCGGTACGCACGTCTTCGACGCCACCAACGGCGGCTCGATGATCTGGCAGCACCTGTTCTGGTTCTTCGGTCACCCTGAGGTCTACATCATCGCGTTGCCGTTCTTCGGCATCGTCACCGAGGTCCTGCCGGTCTTCAGCCGCAAACCGATCTTCGGCTACATCGGCCTGGTCGGCGCGACCATCGCCATCGCCGGACTGTCGATGACGGTGTGGGCGCATCACATGTTCGCCACCGGGCAGGTGCTGCTGCCGTTCTTCTCGTTCATGACGTTCCTCATCGCGGTGCCGACCGGGGTGAAGTTCTTCAACTGGGTCGGCACGATGTGGCGGGGCCATCTGAGCTTCGAGACGCCGATGCTCTTCGCGGTCGGCTTTCTCGCCACGTTCCTGCTCGGCGGCCTGACGGGCGTCATCCTGGCCTCGCCGCCGCTGGACTTCCACATCAGCGACACCTACTTCGTCGTCGCCCACTTCCACTACGTCGTCTTCGGCACCGTGGTGTTCGCCATGTTCTCCGGCTTCTACTTCTGGTGGCCCAAGCTCACCGGCAGGATGCTCGACGACCGGCTGGGCAAGCTGCACTTCTGGACGTTGTTCATCGGCTTCCACACCACGTTCCTGGTGCAGCACTGGCTCGGCGTCGCCGGCTTCCCGCGCCGCTACGCCGACTACAGCGCGGCCGACGGCTTCACCGACCTCAACATAGTCTCCTCGCTCGGCGCGTTCCTGCTCGGCGCCTCGACCCTGGCGTTCCTTTTCAACGTCTATTGGACACGCCGCCACGCGCCCAGGGTGATGGTGGACGACCCGTGGGGCTACGGCAACTCGCTGGAGTGGGCCACCTCCTGCCCGCCGCCCCGGCACAACTTCACCTCGCTGCCACGCATCCGCTCCGAACGCCCGGCGTTCGACCTGCACTACCCACACGAGACCAGGTCGCTAGAGCCCTGAGCCGGCTACGTCGAATGCTCGACAGTAATCACGACATTTCCGGTTTTCTGGCCTGTCTCGACGTACCGGTAAGCCTCGACGATCTCGTCCAAGGGATAGCGTCTGTCGATGACCGGCTTGAACTCTCCAGACTCGATCAGTTCCTTGAAATACCGCGCCATCGCCAGGTCGTGCCTCGGGAGGGGGAACATGACCTTCTTGCCGCCGAGCAGCGGAGTGGTGAGTGCCAGGACCGGATTTTGCGACATACGTCCCACATCCGAGGCGAGGTAAATCCCGCGCGGTTTCAGCAGCCGCTTGCACCGGCCGAAGGAACTCTTCCCGACCGCGTCGATGACGACGTCGTATTTCTGCTCGTCCTTCGTGAAGTCCTCGGCCGTGTAGTCGATGACCCTGCCGGCACCCAGACCCCTGACCAGCTCCACGTTCTTCGTCTCGCAGACCGCGGTCACACCGGCGCCGAGACTCCTCAAGAGCTGGACCGCCGCCGAGCCGATGGCCCCGGTCGCCCCGTAGACGAGGACGTCCTGCCCGTCCCGGATCTTCGCCGCCCTGATGAGCGAGAGGGCATAGTGCGAGCCTTCGGTGCTGGGTGCGGCCTCCTCGTACGTCAGGCCGGCCGGCATGATCGCGAGCGCGGCGTCCTGCAGAATCGACATGTATTCGGCGTGGGCCCCGAAGCCGCCATCGTTGTATCCGAACACCCGGTCGCCGACCTTGAAGGACGTGACACCGCCGCCCACCGCCTCGACTTCTCCCGCGAACTCGTTCCCGAGGATCCGCACCCTCGGCCTGATCAGGCCGGTGAAAAATCGCCAGATGAAAGGCTTGGCCGCGCGTAACGCGCAGTCCGTACGATTAACCGTTGTCGCGTGCACCTTGACGAGCAGTTCGTTGTCCTTGACGGCCGGCTTCTCCGCTTCCGAGACGCGAACCACTTCCGGCGGGCCATATCTGCTGCGGACTGCGGCCTTCATGACTGAATTGTAGCGATCACGCCGCCGGCACTGGGGCCCGATTGGGGGGCGGCGTCAACACCGCGTCAGTATTTCCGGGACGCGCGTCCAGATTGCGTAGCGATTACGACATGTGCCCAGCGACGGATCTAGCGTCGGACATGTACGACTTTTCGCTGGAAGGAACCCCATGTCAGAGCCCCGATTGTTCGTCCCTGTCCGGGTGGGCACGTGCGCAACGGCCCTCCGGCTGTTCCGCACCGCCTCGGGCAAGCGGACGGCGGTCGCCTTCTCCTCGCCGCTCAAGCTGGCCAAGGTGCTCGGGACGGACCAGCACTGGGTATCGCTCACGGCCCCGGCACTGCGCGGCATGATCGCCGAACTGGACGTCATCGGCATCGTCATCGACCCGGCGGGCACGATGACCAGGCCCGCGAGGCAGGTGGCGTGATGGGTCTCCGCCAGCACGACCAGACGGGGCACGAGCCGCGCTTCGCCACCGAGCCCTGGTCGGCCACCACCCGTTTCCTGCCGGTCGCCGCCACCGGAGGCGTGCCGCTCATGGACATCGTCGAGCGCTTCGGCACCCCCGCCTACGTGGTGGACGAGGCCGACGTGCGCGGGCGCTGCCATGCCTTCCGCGCCGTGCTGCCGGACGCCGACATCGTGTACGCGGCCAAGGCGTTCCTGTGCCGGGCGATGGCCACCTGGATCCGCGAGGAGAAGCTCGGCCTCGACGTCTGCTCGGGCGGCGAACTGGCCATCGCCGAGTCCGTCGGCTTCCCGGCCGAGCGGATCATCTTCCACGGCAACGCCAAGACCCCGCACGAACTGCTCGAAGCGGTGAACTACGGGGTGGGGCGCATCGTGGTCGACAACCTCGCCGAGGTCACCCGGCTGGCGATGCTGGTACCGCCGGGGCGCCGGCAGAAGGTGCTGCTGCGGGTCATTCCGGACATCGAGGCGGGCGCCCACGAGGCGATCCGGACTGGCGGCGAAGGGCAGAAGTTCGGCCTGTCCATCGCCTCGGGCGACACCGCCGCGGCCGTGGCCAGGGTGCTGCTCCAACCGGAGTTGCGGCTGGTGGGCCTGCACTGCCACCTGGGTTCCCAGATTCGCACCGCGGAGCCGTACGAGCAGGCGGCCAGGATCATGATCGAGCAGCTCGCGCACATCCGGGACGCGTACGGGATCGTGCTTCCCGAGCTCGACCTGGGCGGCGGTCAGGGCATCGCCTACCTGGAGGCCGAGCACGGCCTGACCCCGGACGACTACGCCAGGACGGTTCTGAAGGCGGTCGAAGAGCGCAGCGCGGCACTGAACCTGCCCGTGCCCCGGCTGACCATCGAGCCGGGCCGGTCGATCAGCGGCCCGGCCGGGCTCACCCTGTACCGGGTCATCGCGGTCAAGCGCAGCCTCACCCGTACCTTCGTCGCCGTCGACGGCGGGATGAGCGACAACCCCCGCCCGTCCCTGTACGGCGCCCGCTACACCGCCCGCCTGATCGGCCGCCGTTCCGCCTTGGCGCCCCGGCAGGTCACCCTGGTCGGGCACCACTGCGAGGCGGGCGACGTCATCGCCGAGAGCGTGCCGCTGCCCTCGGACATCAGGCCGGGTGACGTCATCGCGGTGCCGGCCACCGGCGCCTACCACCACTCCATGGCCTCCACCTACAACCTCACGGGCCGCCCGCCCGTGATCGCGGTCGCCGACGGGGCGGCCCGGATGGTGGTACGCCGCGAGGAGATCGACGACCTGCTGCGCCGGGATGTGGGGCTGTGAGGCGGATATCCGCGCAGGTGAGATGCCCTGAATGGCTTTAAATCCTTAGCAGAGGTAATATCTTTGGGCATGAGCCCACCAGATCTCCCAGATGACCTGATCTCCGTCATATCCGGCATCCAGCGGCTTGTCCGGCGCAGGCTGTTGCTCCATGGCACAGCAGCACCGCGGCTGCGCGGCGCCCAGGTCGAGTTGCTGCGCCTGGTCGCCGCCAACCCGGGGATCGGCGTGTCGGCCGCCGCCAGAGAGCTCTACCTGGCGGGGAACTCGGTGTCCACGCTGGTGAACCAGCTCACGTCCGCCGGGCTGCTGCGCCGCGAGCCGGGCCAGGACGACCGCCGGTCCGCGCGGCTGCTGCCCACCCCGGAGGCCGAGGCCCGGCTGCGCGCCTGGCAGGAACGCCGCGCCACGCTCGTCCGCGAGCACGTGGAGCGGCTCGACGACGCCGACAGGGAGGCGCTCGCCGCCGCGATTCCCGCGCTGCGCAGGCTCGCCGACGGCCTGCGGGAGGAGGTGGACCGGGCATGAGCGGTGCCATCACCGCAGAAGAAGGTCGAACGGCCATGAGCGATGCCGTCACCTGCAACGGCCTGCACTACTCCTTTGGCCAGACCAGGGCCGTCGACGGGCTCGACCTGTCGGTCGTGTCCGGTGAGATCTTCGGCCTGCTCGGCCCGAACGGCGCGGGCAAGACCACCGCCATCCGCTGCGTGACCACGCTGCTGCCGGTCCAGCCCGGGATGGTACGGGTCTTCGGCCGCGACGCGGCCACCGACAAGATGGCGGTGCGCCGCCTGCTCGGCTACGTCCCCCAGCAACTGTCCGCGGACGCGAACCTCACCGGGCGCGAGAACGTCTCGCTGTTCGCCCGCGTCTTCGACGTCCCCCGCCGCGAGCGCGCGGCCCGGGTCGCCCAGGCGCTGGAGGCGGTCGGCCTCGCCGAGGTCGCCGACCGGATGGCGGCCACCTTCTCCGGCGGCATGGTACGCCGCCTGGAGCTGGCCCAGGCCCTGGTCAGCGCGCCGCGGCTGCTCATGCTCGACGAGCCGACGATCGGGCTCGACCCCATCGCCCGTACCAGCGTGTGGGAGCACATCCAGGCGGTACGCGCGGCCACCGGCATGACGGTCCTGGTCACCACCCACTACATGGACGAGGCCGACCAGTACTGCGACCGGGTGGCGCTGATGCACCAGGGACGCGTCCGCGCGGTCGGCACCCCTGAGGAGCTCACCGCCGAGCTGCGCGCCCGCCGCGGCGACGGCTCCGAGCCGACGCTGGAGGACGTCTTCAGGGACGTCGCCGGCAGCGGCTTGGACGAGGAAGGAGGGGAGTTCCGCGATGTCCGGCGTACCCGCAACACCGCCTCCCGTGTCGGCTGACACCCCACCCGCCGGAGGACTGGACCTGCTGACCACCCCGCCGCCCACGCGCTCGGGATGGCGCGTCCTGCCCGCCAGGATCGCCGCGATGTGCGTGGTGGAGCTGCAGAAGCTCCGCCACGACCGCACCGAGCTGTACACCCGTGCGATCCAGCCGGCCCTGTGGCTGCTGGTCTTCGGAGAGACGTTCACCCGCATCCGGGTGATCCCGTCGGACGGCATCCCGTACCTCGACTACCTGGCTCCCGGGATCATCGCCCAGTCCACGATGTTCATCGCCATCTTCTACGGGATCCAGATCATCTGGGAGCGCGACTCCGGCGTCCTGACGAAGCTGCTGGTCACGCCGACGCCCCGGGCCGCGCTGGTGACCGGCAAGGCGTTCGCGGCCGGGGTGAAGGCGGTGATCCAGGCGGTCGTGGTGATCGTGATCGCGGCCCTGCTGGGCGTGGCCATGACGTGGAACCCGCTGCGCCTGGCCGGCGTGGTCGTGGTCGTGGTGCTCGGCTCGGCGTTCTTCTCCTGCCTGTCGATGACGATCGCCGGCATCGTCCTTACGCGGGACCGGCTGATGGGCATCGGCCAGGCGATCACGATGCCGCTCTTCTTCGCCTCCAACGCCCTCTATCCCACGGCCGCCATGCCCGCCTGGCTGCAGGCCGTCAGCACGGTGAACCCGCTCAGCTACCAGGTCGACGCCCTGCGCGGCCTGTTGCTGGGCACCCCGGCGCACCTGCCGCTGGACGCCGCGGTGCTGCTGGCGGCCGCGGTGCTCGGCATCGCGGCGTCCTCCCGCCTGCTGAGCCGCCTGGCCCGCTGACAAGGCATTGCCCGCTCACCCCAGTCAGTGCGACCCGGTCTGGGTCAGCAGGCCCAGCCGCCACGGCAGCTGGCTGTAGTCGCCGCTCGCGGACGGATCCATGCCCTGGTAGAGGTACTGCAGATGGCGGGGGTCGATCTCCATCCGCTGGTCGACGCCCGCGCGGATCATCTCGCCGTGGCTGATGTCCTGGGTCCAGGCGCCGCCGGGGAAGGTGACGTTCGTGGAACGGGCGAACGGGTTGTCCTCGGACGCGGCGAGCGGCGTCCACTGGCCGCCGATGTCGCCGGACGTCCAGGAGCGGAACCAGCGCCGGCCGTCGCTGCCGATGGCCTCCACCACCAGCAGGTACGTGTTCGTGCCCTTGACCTTGTAGACATTGCTGGCCTCGAACAGGTTGAACCTGGAGTCCTGCAGCGCGATCACGGTGTTGGTGAAGCCGTTGGGGAAGTCGGCCACGGTCGTCTCCGACCGGTACAGGTGGCCGTTGTCGTCGGAGGAGAACAGGTAGCACTTGGCGGTGTCGCACACGACCCAGAAGTCCACCCAGTAACCGTTGCCGATGTTCTCGCGGATGATGTCGGGCATCGCGTCCTGGAAGTTGCGCGGCGCGGACCAGGTCTCGGGCTTGGCCGGGTCGTCGGTGGTGGAGTACGACGGCAGGCCCGTCTGGTAGACGAGATACCACTTCTTCTGCGGCGCGAAGTAGAACACCTGCGGCGCGGCCCGGTAGCCGGGGCCGATCGCGGACTGGTCGAGGTAGTAGTGCGGCGCGGAGGCGGCCTGCGACCAGTGCTTGAAGCTGGTGTAGAACATGCTCCAGCCGCCGGAACGGCTCGCGGTGGTCGCGTAGACCAGCCACTTGCCCTTGTGGCGGACCACCGAGGGATCCTTGACCGCGACGATGTCGTGGCTGGCATCCGATTTGGGGCTGATCAGCGGCCCGCTGGAGGACCATTGGAAGGCGGGCGGCAGGCCGGGCCGGGTCGCGGGCGCTTCGGCGACGGCTGGTGCGGCGGTCAGGCCGCCGGAGAGCAGCACCGTTGCGGCCACTGCCGAGTACCAGCGCTTTCTGGGCACGGATCGCTTCATGAGTCGGGGGGCTCCTCAGAGTTGTTAGCGCTAACATCTGGGGTGAGTGTTAACAACCGCGATTGCCGTCACGTTAGATAGCGTTAACCGCCCTGTCAAGAGATCAATCGGAGCACTGCAACCCCTACATACGGCAAAAAGGCCGAAAGTTTCGGATCGCTAACGCCGAGGAGGAGCGGTGCTGCGCCGGACGACGAGGTCGGTGCCCAGCTCGATCCGGCTCTGCGGCAGGGGTTCGCCCTGCGCCAGCTTCACCAGCATGATGGTCGCGGCGACGGCCATCTCGGTCAGCGGCTGGCGGATCGTGGTCAGCGGCGGTACGGCCCAGCGCGTCGGCGGCAGGTCGTCGAAGCCGATCACGCTCAGGTCGTCCGGGATGCGCAGCCCCAGCTCGTGGGCCGCCTGATAGACGCCGATGGCCTGGCCGTCGTTGCAGGCGAAGATCGCGGTAGGCGGGTCGGGCAGCCGCAGCAGCCGGTGTGCCTGGGCCATGCCGCCCTCGATGAGGAAGTCGCCCTGGCGGATCAGCTCGGGGTCGACGGGCAGCCCGGCCGTGTCCAGGGCGGTCCGGTAGCCGTCGAGGCGAGCCCGGCTGGACAGCGCGTAGCCCGGGCCGGTGATGATGGCGATCCGCCGGTGCCCGAGTTGCAGCAGGTGGCGGGTGGCCGAGAGCCCGCCGCTCCAGTTGCCGGCGCCCACCGAGGGCACCTGGTGGCCGGGGTCTCCGGTCGGGTCCAGCAGGACGAGGGGGATGTCGCGGGTGGCGAGTTGTTCGCGCTGGGCTTCGTCCAGGCCGGAGAACACCGCGATCACGCCGGTCGGGCGGCGGCTCAGCACGCCCTCGATCCAGCCCCGGCCCGGGGTGTGGCGGTGTTGCAGCTCCGACAGCACCACGGCCAGGTGGTGGTCGCGGGCCACCTGCTCGACCCCTTTGATGATCTCGATCGGGTAGTCGCCCTCCAGGGCGTGGAAGACCAGCTCCACCAGGGCGGCCGGGCTGACGCGCCGCTTGCGCCGCCGGTAGCCGTGCTCGCGGATGAGCCGCTCGATGAGAGTACGGGTCTCCGGCGCGACCTCGGATCGGCCGTTCACCACTTTGGAGACCGTCGCCGTGGACACCCCGGCGAGCTCGGCGAGCTGCGCAATGGTCAGCGGGTGGCCGGGGGCGGTGTCCGGTGCGGACGGTTCCTTTGTCGAGGTCATGGCCGAAGTCTAGTGGCGGGCTTTCGGGGGTCCCGCTCGACTGTTTCGGCGATCTTACGTCGGCATTCTTGACGAGTTTCGGAAAACGCACCTAGAGTCCCGGCTAACGATCGGTTCGAATCTCGAAAGTTTCAGACGAAGATCCCGCTGCCAAGGAGCGCGGCATGTCGCTCGTGGCACCGACCCCCACCCGGAAGAGAACGTCGTGAAATTCGCAACCCCGGTCGTGCTCGCCGCGGCCATCGTTCTGACCACGGCCGCCTGCGGAGGCGGCAGCAGCACCTCGGCCCAGCCGGCGGGCGACGGAAAGTCGTTCGAGTTCTGGTCGTTCACCGGAATCGACCAGAAGTCCTCGGTCGAGGACTACCAGAAGCAGAACCCGGGCATCCAGGTGAAGCTGACCGAGGTGGGATCCTCCGTGGAGACGGCGCAGGCGCTCACCACGGCGCTGGCCGGCGGCAAGGTGCCCGACCTCGTCCTGATCCAGGGCGATGACCTGCCCAAGTTCGTCCAGCAGCCGCAGAACTTCTACGACCTGCGCCAGTTCGGCGCGGACAAGATCAAGGGCGACTACCTGGACTGGGTGATCAGCCAGCCCACCGCCAAGGGCGGCGAGATCATCGGCATCCCCACGGACGTGGGCGGCATGGCCGTGGCCTACCGCACGGACCTGTTCAAGGAGGCCGGGCTGCCGACCGATCGCGAGGAGGTGAGCAAGCTCTGGCCCACCTGGGACGCCTTCATCGAGACCGGCACGAAGTACACCACCGCCACCGGCAAGGCGTTCATGGACAACGCCGCCACCAGCGTGTTCCAGCAGGCCGTCAACCAGGGCCCGCAGAAGTACTACGACAACGCCGGCAACGTCGTCTACAGCACCAGCCCGCAGGTCAAGACCGCCTTCGACCTGGCGATCAAGGCCGCTGCGGCCGGCATCACCGCCAAGCAGAGCTCGTTCACCGACGGCTGGAGCGCGGGCATGGGCAAGGGGCAGTTCGCGGTGATCTCCGCGCCCTCGTGGCTGCTGAACGGGATCCGTACCAACGCCCCCGACACCGACGGCAAGTGGGACGTCGCCACCATCCCGGGCGGGTCCGGCAACTGGGGCGGCAGCTATCTGGCCATCCCCAAGAACGCCAAGAACCCCAAGGCCGCCTGGAACTACATCAGCAAGACCCAGTCACCGCAGGCGCAACTGGCGCACTTCACCGATTCCGGCGCGCTGCCCACGACCCCGTCGGTCTACCAGGATCCGAAACTCACCTCGCTGAAGGATCCGTTCTTCTCCGACGCGCCGATCGGGACGATCTACACCGGCTCGCTGCTCGGGCTCAAGCCGTTCCTCATCGGGCCGGACAGCTCCGCCATCGGCCAGGAGTTCGTGAACGCGATCACCAATGTCGAGCAGGGCAAGGGCGATCCGGCCAAGGCGTGGGACGCGGCGCTGGCCAACATCAAGACGGCCATCGGCAAGTAGCGTGACGACGACTCTCGACCCGGCGCGGGCGGCGGCGCCCGCGCTCACGACCCGGGTGCGGCAGGGAATCGGCGAACGCATCGCCCCGTACGCATACATCGCACCATTTTTCTTGATATTTGCGGTCTTCGGGCTTGTTCCGCTGCTTTTCACGTTCTACGTGGCGTTGTTCGACTGGAACCCCATCGGCGAGCACGTCTTCATCGGCTTCGACAACTTCACCCGGCTCTTCGCCGATGCCCGCTTCTGGAACGCGGCCTGGAACACGATCAGCATCTGGCTGCTGTCCACCGTCCCTCAGCTGCTCCTGGCGCTCGGCCTGGCACACCTGCTCAACCAGGCCCGGCTGCGGCTGGCGGTGCTCTTCCGGATGTCGATGCTGGTGCCGTACATCACCTCGGTGGCGGCCACCACGATCGTCTTCGCGCAGATGTTCGACCGCGACTACGGCCTGCTGAACTGGCTGCTCGGACTGGTCGGCGTGGGTCCCATCGACTTCGTCCAGTCGGTGTGGGGCAGCCACGTGCTGATCGCGGTCATGGTCACCTGGCGCTGGTTCGGTTACACGACGCTGCTCTACCTGGCCTCCCTGCAGGCGATCCCGCGCTCCATCTACGAGGCGGCCGCCGTGGACGGCGCGGGCTCCTGGAAGCAGTTCCGGCACATCTCCATCCCCTCCCTGCGGCCGGTGATCGTGTTCACGATCGTGACGTCCACGATCGGCGGCCTGCAGATCTTCACCGAACCGCTGCTCATCTCCCGCGCCGCTCCGCTCACCTGCGGGCCCGTCCGGCAGTGCCAGACGCTCACGCTCTTCCTGTACGAGCAGGGCTTCGGCCAGTTCCAGTTCGGCTACGGCGCGGCCATCGGCGTGGCCCTGTTCGTCCTGGTCGTCGCCGCGGCCACGGTCAACTACCTCCTGTCCACCCGCGTCCGTCCGGAGCGATGATGACCAAGAGCGATCGGGTCCGCTGGTGGGTCTACGTCCTGCTCGGGCTGGCCACGCTCGCCAGCCTGTTCCCGCTGTACTGGATGTTCGTGGTCGCCACGACCGACACGGCGACCGCGACCCGGCTGCCGCCCGAGATCGTGCCCGGCGGCAACTTCTTCCACCTGGCCGGGCTGGTGTTCTCGACGGTGCCGTTCGTGCGGTCGATCGTCAACAGCCTGATCGTGGCCGGGACGATCGGCGCGGGGCACGCCGTGCTCTGCTCGCTGGCCGGGTTCGCCTTCGCCAAGCTGCGCTTCCCCGGCCGCAACCTGCTGTTCCTGATCGTCGTGCTGACCATGACCGTGCCGACCCAACTCGCGGTCATCCCGCAGTACATGATCATCTCTTCGCTGGGCTGGGTGGACACGTTGCAGGCGCTCATCGTGCCGGGGCTGGCCAGCGCGTTCGGCATCTTCTGGATGCGGCAGCACCTGTCCACGACGATCAGCGACGAGATCCTGCAGGCGGCCCGCATCGACGGGGCCAACACCTGGCAGATCTTCTGGCGCGTCGCGTTCCCGCTGGTCCGGCCAGCCGCGTTCGTGCTCGGGCTGCTCGGCTTCGTGACCGCCTGGAACGACTTCCTGTGGCCGTTCATCGTGCTGAAGTCGCCCGAGATGTACACCGCGCAGATCGCGATCAAGGCGCTGCAGAACAGCTTCGCCATCGACCTCGGCCTGGCCATGTCGGGCTCGTTCCTGGCCACCCTGCCGTTGCTGGTGTTGTTCGTCTTCGTGGGGCGGCGCATGGTGGCGGGGATCATGGACGGCGCGTTCAAAGGATGAGGCCCCGCCCGCGACACGGGCGGGGCCGGGGGTTCAGTCGCGGACCTCAGGTTTTCCGCTGAAGGGGGCGACCGTGATCTTGTCGATCACCGGGGCGTACTGCGAGCGGAGGAGCACTCCCGGGAAGGTCTCCGACGCGTAGGTCGTGCCGTCGAAGTTCGGCAGCTCCTCGGCGGAGAACCGCACGGTGTTGTCTCCCTTCTTCAGCTTCACCGGGACGGTGAGCTCCCAGAAGTTGTTCTCGTGGAAGGTGTGCGGGAAGAAGACGCGCTGCGGAGCGGCGCCGTTCACGGTGAGGTCGGCGTGCCTGGCGAGCGGGTCGGGGTTGTAGTGCGTCGCGGCCGACTGCTCGGGGTTGGAGTAGCGGACGCGCATGGCGTACGTGCCGGTTTCGCCGGTCCGCACCCTGAACGTGAGCGTGTTGGCGTTCCCGGGGGTGCCGCCGACTCCGGTGACCGCGGCCTTGCCGCTGGCCAGGGAGAGCGGCGACGCCTTCGCCGTCCCGGCGAGCTGGGCCGCCTCGGCCTCGAGCACGGTGGCCGGCAGCGCGCCGGCGGCCGGCCGAACGTCGACCCGGTCGATGAGCGACGTGCCGGACTTGCCGGTGACCGTGACCTTGTTGATGCCGCCGGACAGTGACACCGCCACGGTGTTGGCGCCACGCCGGGCCTCCATCACCTCCAGGCCGTTGACGGCCACCGACGCCTTGCCGGAGCCGAGCGTCCTGAGGTTGAGGGTGGCCGCTACGTCCCGCGCGGAGTAGACCCAGAAGGTGGCCGACTGGCCGCGGCCGGCCGTGACGACACCGGAGCCCGAGGCGGGTTGGTCGGCGTAGGACGGGCGGGCCCCGTGGAGGTCGGCGAGTTCGGCCTCGTAGATCGAGGTCGCCGCCGCCGGGTTCGGCGACGAGAGCTGGATCCGGTCGACGATCGCGTCGCCCTTCGTGGCCTTGGTGCCGTCGAGGCTGCGCGCCGCCAGGGAGATGACGTGCTTGCCCGCGGTCAGCTCGACGCTCGTGTCCGCGTGGTCCCACACCACCCACTTGTAGCCGAGCGGCAGGAACAACTCCTGCTCAGCGCCGCCGTCGACGCGGACGAAGACGTTGGTCGGCCCCTGCTCGCGCACCTGGTCGAAGGTGTTGAGCGAGTTGGCGAAGACGCCGAGGTCGTAGCGGCCGGCCTGGGGGATGTCGACGGTGAAGTCGAGCACCCCGTCCGAGCCGGTGCGCAGCCCGCCCACGTCGTAGCGGCCGGAGGTGTAGAACTTCGACACGTCCGCCGGGGAGCCCTCGGGCCCGTTGCGGCTGTAGCCGGTGCCGGTGTACTTCGCGTCCTCGGCCTCGTACGACTGCTCCCAGAGCTGCGGCGCGTGCGACGCCGCGGTGCCCGAGCCGGTCGGGGTGAGCACGATCTCGTACGCCGACGACTCGTTTAGCTTGGCGAAGTCGAAGACCACGGTGCCGTCCTTGACGGCGAGGTCACGCTCGGCGACGATCTCCGGCTGCGCCGAGTCCCCGATCTGCCCCGTCCACGGGATCTCCCGTACCCAGGCGTGCACCTTGCCGGAGCTCGGGCCGAAGACCTTCGCGGGGACGTTCTCGAAGCGGATGTGACCGGCGGTGCCGGCGCCGCCGAAGATCGCACGTGCCTGCTTCTTGCCGGGGTCGAGCGTCGCGACGCCCTGCAGGGTGTAGTTCTGGCCCGGGTACGGCGGCGAGACCTGCACGGTGTGACCGGTCATGCTGCCGTAGGCGTTGAACAGCCACCACTGGCCGTTGCCCCGGTTGGCCTGGACGGCGGAGTCGGACAGGTTGCCGTCGATGTTCCAGTACGCGATGTCCGCGTCGATCTTCGACTCCTCGATGGCCGACACCCACTGGATCATCTGGCCGGGCACGGAGGTGTGGTAGTTGAAGGCGTACTCGTTGACGTTGACGGGCAGTTGCTTCCCGGCGTACTCGGTGCCCTGGAAGACCTCGGCCTCCATCTCGCGGTAGCGCTTGACGCTCGCGCGGACCTGCTCGGGGTGGCTGAGCTCGTGCCAGGTCATCACGTCGGGTACGGTGCCCGCCTCGATGACGTGCTCCAGATAGCCCTTCACCTGGGCGTACAGCACGCTGGTGTTGGGACCGGCGATCCGGGCCGCAGGCATCTTGCCCTTGATCAGCGCGTAGACGTCGTCCCACGCCTGGAAGTAGTCACGCGGGTCGCTGAGCCAGCTCACCCGGTTGTAGCTCCACTCGCCGGTGCCGAACATGTTGCCCTCGGGCTCGTTGAACGGAACGAAGACGATGTTGTCCTGATATTTCGGATCGAGCTGCAGGACCTGGTCCACCTGCTTGGCGATCTTCTGCTTGAACAGGTCGAGCTTCTCCTGCGGGGTGCTGCCCGGCCACTGGTACGGGAAGCCGCGGTGAATGTCGGTCATGTAGATGTACACGTCACCGTCGGTGCTGTCGGCCAGCGGCTTGACCACCTCCAAGGCGTCGGCACCCGGATGCTGCGGGCCGTCCTGGGCCTTGGTCGAGACGGTGCGCAGGCGCATCCCCTCGATCAGGTTGTTCGTCGGCACCCCCGGCCCGTAGAGGCCGTAAAGGGTGCCGGACGCGCCGCCGTGGAAGGGGCCGGTGTCCTTGCCGAGGTCGATGACGAGCTGGCCTTCGCGGATCACCGTGACGGTCGCGGTGACGGGCTTGCCGCCGGCCGAGCCGGTCACGGTGAAGGTCCCGAGGGTGGCGTAGTCCTCGGGGTCCACGGGTGCCCAGGCGATCGGCAGTTCGCGGTCGTAGCCGTCGGAGTAGGTGGCGCGGACCGTGGCCGGCAGGGACGGCGCCGTGCCGAGGGTGGTCCGGACGTCGAAGGTGTCCTGGGCCAGGCCCGTCGGGGCGGGAGGCGCGGTCCCCACCACGGCGGCCACCTGCTCGGCGGACAGCGCCTCGGCGTAGACGCGGAAGTCGTCGATCGCGCCGTCGAACAGCGGATCCTGGTAGAACGAGCGCCCGATGAAACCGGCGGAGGTCGTGGCGGCGTCGATCAGCTGCGCGGCGGTCACGGTGGTGGCCGCGGAGGCGACGGCGGCCCCGTCGAGGTAGGTGGTCATGCGCTTGGCGCTGGTGTCGAGGGTGACCGTCAGCGTCTTCCAGGCGTTGGCCGGCAACGCGGCCGAGCCCGTGACCTGGGCTTCGCCTCCGCCGCCGGAGGTGGTGATCGCCGTGCGCAGGCGCCCGTCGCCGTTGTAGGGGGTGGTGAAGAGGTAGCGGCCGGTGTCCTTGCCGAGCGCGTAGATCCACTGCCAGGGAGCGGTGGTGCCGTCCCATTTCACCCGCGCCGACACCGTCAGGTCGGTCCTGCCCTGGAGCACGGCGAGAGGCAGCCGTACGTAGGCGCCGTTGGAGTTCGCGGCCCCGCCGGGCAGGCTCAGGGCGTGGCCCCCGCCGGCGCCGTCGACGAGAGCCGCCGTGGAGCCGTTGACCAGCGTCCCGTTCAAGCCGTTGCCGGAGGAGTCGATGATGGAGCCGGTGGCGAGGTCGTCGGTGTCGAACTCGTAGACGAGTGCGGGAGCGGGCGGGTCGGCCGCCGCGGCGTCCGTGACCCCGGTGGTTAACGCGATGGTGAGAGCGGCCGGGAGGAATCCGGCTCGCACGGCCTTGGTGAGGCCCGTCAATGTCATCACGACTTCCCTAAGTGATGGTGCTGAAGGGGGAGTGCCGGTCCCGCTTCACCGGTGATGTGAGCGCTAACAAAATGCACGCCGGGACTCCGTTGACGGGCTTCGCCATGGAGGGATCCGGTGTCACGATTCGGCCAGGGAGTCGGGCGGCAGCGCAACGGGGGTTTCGCGTAGGTTACGTAGCCGTGCCGCGCGCGTCAATGCTCCGTCCTCGCGCCGGCGGCCGGCGACGCGGCGCATCCTCGCCGAGCCTGCGGTGATGCGCGTTTCCACTGTTTCCGGCATGTCACGATTCGATATCGCCCGCAACGTGCTCTTGACGTGAGCCGGCTCCTGGAGTGACATCGTAGAACCGGTTCGCCTGGAACGAAAGATCGCAGGCGGTCCGTCGCCTGCGGCTGTGCCGAGTCGTGGAGCGGCGTAAGCCCAGGATACGGCGTGCTTCGCCGGGCGATCCGGTAACCGATACAGGGAGTCGGCAGCGCAACAGGCGAACCGGTTCGATAACAGGAGGTGAGAGTGGCGACGATCGGAGACGTGGCCAGGGAGGCCGGGGTGAGTCGCAGCACGGCGTCCTACGCGCTGTCGGGCAAGCGGCCCATCTCGGAGGCGGTCCGCCGGCGCGTGCTGGCGGCGGCCGAGGAGCTCGCCTACACGCCGAACGCGGGTGCGCGCGCGCTGGCCACCTCCCAGACCAAGGTCCTGGCTCTGCTCGCGCAGTTCCACGAAGACGAGTTCGCGCCCGCGATGATGCAGTACATCCTCGGCGTCACGGACACCGCCCGTGACCTGGGGTACGACACGCTGCTGGTCACCGAGGCGGACGGCGCCCGGGCGCTGCGGCGGATCACCGATTCCCGGATGGTGGACGGCGTCGTTCTGATGAACATCGCGCAGGTCGACCCGAGGCTGCCCATCCTGCGCGCGGCGCCGCAACCGGGCGCCCTGGTCGGCCTGCCGGGCGACTGCTCGGGGCTCGACGTGTTCGACCTCGACTTCGAGGAGGCCGGAAGGGTCATGGTGGAGCACCTCCACCGGCTCGGCCACCGCGAGCTCATCCTGATCTCGCAGCCGGAACACGTGGTCGAGCGGGGTGGCGCCTACGTGTGGCGGCTGCGGGATGCCGCGCTGGAACGGGCCCGGCAACTCGGCGTCACGCTGCACGCGGTGTACGGCGAGTCCCGGCAGCCGGCCGTCGGGCGCCTGCTCAACGCCCTGCTCGACACCTACCCCGCGGCCACCGGCCTGCTGATCAACAACGAGGCGGCCGCTGCGGCGCTGCCCTCCGTCACCTACGAAAGAGGGCTGCGGGTGCCCGCGGACCTGTCGGTCATCGGGCGCTACTCCACCGAGTTCGCCGCCGCCTTCTCCCTGCCCTATTCGTTCATCGAGAGCGCACCCGACCGCCTCGGGTCCATGGCCGTACGCCAGCTCGTGCGCCGCGTCGAGTCGGCGGCGGCGCGGAGCGAGCCCTTCGTCGTGCGCTTCATCTCTCCCGAACTGGTGTCCCGGGAAAGCACCGCGCCCCCCGGCTAGGAACGGGCGACAGCCACCGTCCGACGACGCTCTGTGTGAGCGCTAACAATGGAAGAATCGGATGAACTCTTCGTCGATTTCCGCCAGGGCGGCGGTCTTCGGAACCGTCGTTCTCGCACTGTCCGCCTGCTCGTCCGCCCCCCAGAGCAGCGGCACCGCCACCGCCACCGGCAACACCTACACGTGGTGGGACCCGTACCCGCAACACGACGCGTCCTCCAGCTGGGCCAAGCGGGTCGGCTCCTGCGGGCAGCAGGCCGGCGTCACCATCGAGCGCACCGCCTACGACACGACCGCGCTGACCAACCAGGCGCTGCTCGCGGGCCAGGAGGGCAATGCGCCCGACGTCATCCTCCTCGACAACCCCGCCGTCTCGACCCTCGCGGACGCCGGGATGCTCACGTCGATGGACGAGTTCGGCCTGGACACGGCCAGGTTCGACAAGAACCTCATCGCCGCCGGGGAACTTGACGGCAAGACGTACGGCATCCCCATCGGCGCGAACACCCTCGCGCTGTACTACAACAAGAAGATCCTCGACGCAGCGGGCGTCGACCCGGACTCGATCAAGGACTGGGCCTCGCTCAACGCGGCGCTGAAGAAGGTCAAAGACGCGGGCAAGAAGCCGATCACCCTGTCGGCCATCGGCACCGAGGAGGGCTCGTTCCAGTTCCTGCCGTGGTTCTGGGGCGCCGGCGCCCAGCTCACCCAGCTCGACTCGCCGCAGGCCGTCGAAGCGCTCGATCTCTGGAACACGTGGGTCAAGGACGGCACCGCGCCCAACTCGGTCATCAGCAACTCGCAGAACACCACGTGGGAGGAGTTCCTCACGGGCGAGTTCGCCTTCGCCGAGAACGGCACCTGGCAGATCAACAGCGCCGCGAAGGCGGGCTTCCCCACGGGCATCGTGCAGATCCCGGCCAAGGACGGAGGGACCGCCCCCACGCCGACAGGCGGCGAGTTCATCACGGTCCCGGTGCAGAAGGACAGCCAGCGCTACAACGTTACCAAGAAGATCCTCGAATGCATGACGACGCCCGAGGGCCTGGTGGAGACCGGTACGACCTTCGCGTACTACATCCCGTCCACCGCCGAGGGACAGCAGGCGATCCTGGCGAAGGAGCCTGGGCTGAAGCCGTGGGTCGAGGCCGTCAAGTCGGCCAAGGGCCGGACGAGCGACAACCTGGGAACCGACTACCCGAAGATCTCCGAGGCTCTGTGGACCGGTGTGCAGAAGGCACTGAGCGGCGCGGCCACCCCGGCTGACGCGCTCAAGGCAGCACAGGCCCAGGCCAAGCAGGCGATCGGCGACTGAATCAGCCCGTCATGACATTCACCCGTACCGATGCGGTCGTGACCAGATCGGCGGTGGGCCTCGTCCGGGGGCGGCGCTCCCGGCAGTGGACGGCCTTCGCCTTCCTCGTGCCCCTCGTCGTCTACCTGGTCGTCTTCTACGCCTACCCGCTCTACCGCAACATCGAGCTCAGTGTGCATGACTACACGCCGCGCGCGTTCGTGCAGGGCGACCCGGAGTTCGCCGGGCTGGACAACTACCTGGACATCGTCTCCGACGACACCTTCCTGGCGGCCCTGCGCAACACGGCCCTGTTCACCCTGGTCTCCATCGCGCTCCAGTACGCTCTCGGCCTGGCCCTGGCGGTCTTCTTCCACCGCAACTTCCGCCTCTCGGCGGTGCTGCGTGCGATGTTCCTCGTGCCGTGGCTGCTGCCCCTGATCGTCTCCGCCTCCACCTGGTCGTGGATGCTGAACAGCGAGAACGGCATCGTCAACTCGGTCCTGGGGGCGTTCGGGATCGGCCAGATCAACTGGCTCACGTCCCCGGACACGTCGTTGATGTCCGTCACCATCGCCAACATCTGGCTCGGGATCCCGTTCAACCTGGTGATCCTCTACGCCGGGTTGCAGAACATCCCCGGCGACCTCTACGAGGCCGCCGGCCTGGACGGGGCGAACGCGTGGCAGCGGTTCTGGCGCATCACCTTCCCGCTGCTGCGCCCGGTGTCGGCGATCACGCTGCTGCTCGGCCTGATCTACACGCTCAAGGTCGTCGACATCATCTGGATCATGACCAGGGGAGGGCCGGCCGACGCGTCCACGACCCTCGCGATCTGGTCCTACCGGGAGGCGTTCGGCACGGGCCAGCCCGACTTCTCCCCGGCGGCGGCCGTCGGCAACCTGCTCATCCTCATCGCGTTCGCGGCCGGGCTCGTACACGTGCACCTGCAACGCAAGGAGGTCTCATGACCGGGCGCAGGGCCTGGTGGAAGACCGTGCTGGGCGTCGTCCTGGTCGGGCTGATGCTGTTTCCGGTCTACTGGATGTTCAACGTGTCGCTCACCAAGACGGGCGACATGCGGGCCGACCCGCCCCACTGGTTCCCCTGGAACCCGACGTTCGAGGGTTACACCTCGGCGCTCGGCCAGCAGTTGCCGGCCCTCGCCACCAGCCTCTTCATCGGCCTCGGCACCGTCGCGCTCACCCTGGTCGTGGCCCTGCCCGCGGGCTACTCGCTGGCGAAGCTGCGGCCGCGGGGCGCCGGCGGGATCGACTTTCTGCTGCTGGTCGCGCAGATGATTCCGGCCGTCGTCATGGCCATGGGCTTCTACGCGATCTACATCAGGCTCGGGATGCTGAACACCGTCTGGGGCCTGATCGTCGCCGACTCGACGCTGGCGGTGCCGTTCGGGGTGCTGCTCTTCCGGGCGTTCATGGCGAGCATCCCCAAGGAGCTTATGTCGGCGGCCGAGATCGACGGGGCGGGCGCCTGGCGTACGTTCCGGTCCATCATCCTGCCGCTGAGCCGCAACTCGGTGATCACGGTCTCGCTCTTCGCGTTCCTGTGGGCGTGGTCGGACTTCATCTTCGCCTCGACGCTCAACCGCAACAGCGACACGATCCCGATCACCCTTGGCATCTTCCGCTACATCGGCAACAACACCACGCAGTGGAATTCGATCATGGCGACCGCGGTGATCGCGTCCATCCCCGCAGCCTTCCTCCTCGTTCTCGCGCAGCGCTACATCGCCGCCGGGGTCACCGCCGGCGCCGTGAAGGACTGAGCATCATTCTCCGAAAGGCTCACGACATGACCGAAGGCCGCTCCGTCCCCGTGCTGCCGTCGTACGGACCGGTGCGTCCCCTCGGGCTCGGGCAGGTGTCCATCACGGGCGGATTCTGGGGCGGCCGCCAGGCCGTGAACGCCACGGCGACGTTGTCCCACTGCGAGACGTGGATGGAGCGGCTCGGCTGGCTCGCGAACTTCGACCGGGTCGCCGACGGCACGACCGCGCCCGACCGGCCCGGCTGGCCGTTCTCCGACTCGGAGGTCTACAAACTCCTGGAGGCCCTGGCCTGGGAGACGGGCCGTACCGGTGACGTGGAGGCGGAGTCCGCGATCAAGCGGCTCACCGCGCGCGTCGCCCGCGCGCAGGACCCCGACGGGTACCTCAACACCTGCTTTGGACACGGCGACCAGCCGCCGCGCTACAGCGATCTGGAAGGGGGGCATGAGCTCTACAACCTCGGCCACCTCCTGCAGGCGGCGGTGGCGCGGCTGCGCACCGCTGGAGAGGACGATCTGGTACGGATCGCGCGGCGGGCGGCGGACCACGTGTGCCGGACGTTCGGCGAGGACGGGATGCGCAAGATCTGCGGGCACCCGGAGATCGAGGTCGGCCTGGCCGAGTTCGGCCGGGCCCTGGGGGAGGACCGGTACGTCGAGCAGGCCCGTCTGTTCCTCGACCGCCGCGGGCGCGGGACGCTCCGGGACATCCCGCTGGGACGCGCCTACTTCCAGGACGACATCCCGATCCGGCAGGCCGGCGTCTGGCGCGGCCACGCCGTACGCGCGCTCTACCTCACCGCGGCGGCGGTGGACGTCGCCGTCGAACGCGGCGACGACGAGCTGCTGGGCGCGGTGGAACGGCAGTGGGAGCGCTCGGTCGCGCGCCGCACCTACATCACCGGCGGCATGGGCTCGCGCCACCAGGACGAGGGCTTCGGCGAGGACTGGGAGCTGCCACCGGACCGGGCCTACTGCGAGACCTGCGCCGGGGTCGCCTCGATCATGGTCTCCTGGCGCCTCCACCTGGCCACCGGCGACGTCCGCTACACCGACCTGATCGAGCGCACGCTCTACAACATCATCGCGACCTCCCCGAGCCCCGACGGCGCTGCGTTCTTCTACGCCAACCCCCTCCACCAGCGGGCGCCGGGCAAGCCGTCGGACGGGACCGAGGTCAGCCCACGCGCCGAGGCAGGCGTCCGGGCCGCCTGGTTCGACGTCTCCTGCTGCCCCACCAACGTCGCCCGCACCCTGGCCAGCCTCGAGGGCTACCTCGCCACGACCGACGACGACGGCCTCCAGATCCACCAGTACGCCCCCTGCGCCATCCGTACCGAACTGCCGGATGGCAGGCGAGTGGCCGTGGACGTCGAGACCGACTACCCCGAAACCGGAACGATCCGGGTCCGGATAGCGGCTGACGAGCCTTCGCCCTGGACCCTCTCGCTGCGGGTTCCCGCCTGGGCTGCCGGAGCATCGGTCATCGAGGACGGGGGGCGGGCGCGGCCGGTCGGCCCTGGCGTGCTCACGCTGCGGCGGGCCTTCCGAGCAGGTGAGGTCATCACCCTCGAACTGCCGATGCGGCCTCGCTTCACCTGGCCCGATCCCCGCATCGACGCCGTACGCGGATGCGTCGCCGTCGAGCGTGGGCCAGAGGTGCTGTGCGTCGAGTCCCGTGACCTTGACGGGCTCGACGCGCTGGTGATCGACCCCCTGCTCGGTCCGCAGCCGGATCCCGGCGGCGCGCGGGTCCGCGGTCGGCTGGCCGCGCCCGCCGGCGGACCATGGCCCTACGCCTCCGGCGCTCATCCCGTGGCGGACGGCGAGTGGTTCGACGTTACGTTGCGGCCCTACCACTCATGGGCTCAGCGCGGGTCGTCCAGCATGCGCGTGTGGTTGCCGTTCTCGGTGCGGTAGCCGCGGAAGGTGCGTCGCAGGTCGTCGATCCACTCGTCGGGGATCTCCCAGGGGATGAAGTGGCCGCCGTGGTCGTGGGCCTTGAGGTTGACGTGGTTGTACCAGGCGGCGCGGTCGCTGCCGAGGAAGTGCCGGACGCGCTGGTCGGTGCTGACGCCGGGCGGGTTCTCGTATCCCACGAAGGTGATGCCGGTGGGCGCCTCGATGGGTGGCTGCCGGTCGTGAGAGGGGGTCCAGGGGTAGCGGTTGTTGTTGGCGTAGGTGCGGATCGAGGTGCCGATCGAGTTGGTGACCCAGAAGATCATGGCGTGGGTCAGCAGGTCGTCCTTGGTGAAGACGGTCTCGATGTCGCCGCCGTGGTCGCTCCAGCTCATCCAGCGTTGGAGTATCCAGGCGAGCATCCCGGCGGGTGAGTCGGACAGCCCGTACGCCAGGGTGCTCGGGTCGAGGACATGCGCGGCGAGGTGCACGGCGAAGCGCTTCTCCAGCGCGACGATCTGGGCGTGGACGTCGGCGGGCAGGCCGTCAGGGATGGGCCGGCCGCCGCTGAGGTCCCAGGCCCGGTCCCCGTTGAACAGGGTGAGCTTCTGGCCGGAGCCGATGTGGATGGCGTACAACTCGTCCGCGTACTTGTGCCCGAGCTGGCCGGTGACCAGGGCTCCGACGTCGCAGCCTGCGGCGGCGTACCTGTCGTGGCCGAGGGTCTTGGTCATGAGGATGTGCCAGAGGTCGGCGACCTTCCAGAAGTTCATGTCCGGGTTGTTCGGCAGCGGCGTGGAGAACCCGAAGCCGGGGAAGGACGGAACGATCACGTCGAACGCCTCGGCGGGATCGCCGCCGTACGCGCCCGGGTCGGCCAGCGGGTCGATGACCTTGGACCAGTGCCAGAACGTCCACGGCCAACCGTGCGTGAGGATCAGGGGCGTCGGGTCGGGGCCGACTCCGGGCTTGCGCATGAAGTGCACAGGAACGCCCTCGACCTCGACCCGGTAGTGCTCGTAGGCGTTGATCGCGGCTTCGGCCTTGCGCCAGTCGAAGTCGGTGCGCCAGTAGTCCACGAGTTCGCGCAGGTAGGTGCGGTCGACGCCGTAGTACCGGTCCTCGTTGCCCGCATCGACCGGCCAGCGCGTGAGGTCGAGCCGCCGCTGAAGGTCGGCGAGCACGTCGTCGGGGACGTGGATCGGTGCCGGTCGCAACGTTTCCTGGCTCATCGTCGTCTCCTCGTCTCGTTTTCGTCCTCAGCGGTTCGTTGCCGATGGAGTTCGACCAGGCGGGCCAGGGCCGGCAGGGCGGTGGCGATGGCGGCCCGTTCGGCCGGTGTGAGGTGGCCGGCGAGCTCCGAAAGGTGGGCCACCCGCTCGGCGCGCCGTCCGTCCACGATCGCGGCGCCCTGCGGCGTGACGTGCACCAGGACCGCGCGGCCGCTGACAGGCAGCCGGTACGGGCGAGTACCTGAGGTTGACCTGGAGTGCACTCCAGCAGACAGGGTGTTCTCATGCACAACGCCATGAGAACGCGCACCATCGGAAGCCGCCACGTCGGGGTCATCGGGCTCGGCGCCATGCCCATGTCCGTGGCCGGGCACATGCCCGACGAGAGCCAGTCGATCCGTACGATTCTCGCGGCCCTGGACGCCGGCGTCACCCTGGTCGACACGGCCGACGCCTACACCCCTTCGCACCACGACGTCGGCCACAACGAGCGCCTGGTCGCCCGCGCCCTGTCCCTGTGGGCCGGCGACGCCGACACCGTGCTCGTCGCGACCAAGGGCGGCCACACCCGCACGCCCGGCGGCTGGGACGTCGACGGCAGCCCGTCGTACCTCAAGCAGGCCTGCGACCTTTCCCTGAAGGCCCTCGGCGTGCAGAGCATCGGCCTCTACCAGCACCACCGCCCCGATCCGGCGGTGCCGTACGAGGAGACCATGGGCGCTCTCAAGGACCTGCACGACGCCGGCAAGATCCAGATGGCGGGCATCTCGAACGCCAACCCGGAGCAGATCGGGCTCGCCCACGACATCCTCGGCGACCGCCTGGTGAGCGTCCAGAACGAGTACTCGCCGCGCTTCCGCTCCAGCGAGCCCGAGATCGACGTCTGCGCCGAGCTCGGCCTGGCCTTCCTGCCCTGGTCCCCACTCGGCGGCATCACCCGTCACGGGGAACTGGGCCGGCGGGGCGCCGCCTTCACCGAGATCGCCGAGGCGCACGGCGTCTCCCGCCAGCAGGTCTGCCTCGCCTGGGAACTCGCCCGCAGCCCCGTGGTCATCCCCATCCCCGGCGCCAGCCGCCCGGAGACCATCCTCGACTCGATCCGCGCCGCCACCCTGGAGCTCAGCAAGGAGGAGCTCGCCCGCCTCGGCTGACGCTGACAGGAGGAGCGCGTGGCGGGAGCGGTGCGGAAATCGTGCACGGTGAGGTCGGCCATAGGCGTGTCCGGGGGCCTAGACTCACCGCCCATGACCGACCTTGATGAGCAGGGCCGCCCGGAACCTCCCCTCGCGGCCGACGAGGCCGCCACCCTCCTGGGCTTCCTGGAGTACCAGCGCGCGACCCTGGCGTGGAAGTGCGCGGGGCTGGACGCGGCCGGGCTGAAGGCGACCGTCGGCGCCTCGTCGATGACCCTGGGCGGGATGCTCAAGCACCTGGCCCTGGTCGAGGACGCCTGGTTCTCCCAGTGGCTGCACGGGCGAGACCGGCAGCCCCTGTGGGACGCGGTGGACTGGAAGGCCGACCCCGACTGGGACTGGCACTCGGCCGCCGAGGACTCACCCGAGCAACTCCACGCGCTCTGGCAGGACGCCGTGGCCCGCTCGAACACCCTGATCGCGGAGGCGCTGGCCGACGGCGGCCTGGGGCAACCGGCCCGACGCGCCTGGCCCGACGGCCGGGCGTCCAGCCTGCGATGGATCCTGGTCCACATGATCGAGGAGTACGCACGGCACAACGGCCACGCCGATCTCCTGCGCGAGTCGGTGGACGGGCTGACCGGGGAGTAGCCGCCGGTGCCCTATGCCTGCTCCACGACCGAGTACGGGACCACGCCTGATCCGCCAGGTTCCCGATCTTCGGCCTTGGGCGGTGGCGGCTGGTCGACTATCGCCTCGATCGCCGCCCTCCGTCGCTCGATGCCCGCATCGTTGATGTTGATCCGCCGCCTGTTCCGGCTCTTCTCCTCGGCCACGATTGGCGAGCGTAGTGAGGAAGTCACCAACGGGGGGCAACGGCAACGTCCGCAATGGGTGTGGTGCTACCGGGTGACCGCCTGCGGTCCGTCGAGGTAGTAGACCTCCTCCCGGACGATCTGCCCGCCGGACACCGTGTAGAGCGACATCTTGGTGGTGCTCTTCCGTTGTCCGGTCGGCCGGTGGGTCTGGTCGAAGGTGAACTTGACGGCGAACCGGTCACCCGCCAGGAACGGTCCGTCGATGTCGACACGGTGAATGTCGTAGTCCGCGGTGAGCCGCTGAGCGTTCTCCATGATCGCTCGCAGGCCGCGCAGTTCCCCCGCACCCTCCAGGGGCGCCACGCGCACTACGGCTTCCGACATGAGCGGCATGGCCTCCTCCAGCGACCCCCGCCGGAACGCCCCGGCGTAGGCGTCGGCGACGTCCCGCGGGGTCCTGAAGTCGGCGGCGTGGTCGCGGGCCCACTCCCGGAACGTACGGGCGGGCCGGCCGGTCACCTCTTGCACGGTGGAGGTGACCGGCTCCGGCTCCTCCACGATGCGGGCCCAGTGGCCGAGCGCCTGGTCCACGAAGGCGGGCTCTCCCCAGGCGGCGATCATCTGCTCGCGGGCCTCCTCGTGTGGTTGCTCGTCGAAGCGCAGCGGCCGTCCTATCGCCTCGCCGATGGCGCGTACCTGCTCGGTCTGGGTGAGCACCTCCGGGCCCGTGAGCACGTACCGCCGGCCGGCGTGCCCGTCCTCGGTCAGCGCCCGCGCGGCGACGGCCGCGATGTCGGCCTCGTGGATCAGCGACCGGGCCGCGCCCGCGTACGGCGCCCGCACCACGCCCGCGCCGCGGATCTGGTCGGCCCAGCCCAGGGTGTTGGTGGCGAACCCACCGGCCCGCAGGAACGTCCACTGCACCCCGGAGCCTTCGATCAGGTGCTCGACCTCGCCCCACACCCCGTTCTCCGCCGGCTCGCGGTCGTCGCTCACGGAGAAGGCGGACAGGTAGACCACCCGGCGCGCGTGCTTGCCGATCGCGTCCACCACGGGTCCCGCTCCCTCCGCCGTGAAGAACGGCCACAGCAGGAACACCGACTCCACACCGTCCAGCGCCGCGTCGAGAGAGCCCGGATCGGTCAGGTCTCCGCCCACCACCTGCACGCCGTCCGGCAGGCCGGCGGAACGCGGCTCCCTGGTCAGCGCGCGCGGCGTCGCGCCGGCCTCGATCAGCATGGACACCAGCTGCCGGCCCACGTTGCCGGTCGCCCCGGTGACGAGGATCTTCTTGTGCTCGTTTCGCTCAGACATGCGACCATGCTCGAACTTAAACCAATGTTTAAGTCAAGCCCTAGGATCGAGGCGTGAGCACCGTCTCCTGGAAGACCAAGGAACTGACCATCGGGGAGCTGGCCGAACGCAGCGGCGTGCCCGCCTCGGCGCTGCGCTTCTACGAGCGTCAGGGACTCATCCGCAGCCGCCGTACCTCCGGAAACCAGCGCCGCTACCACCGGACCACGCTGCGCGTGGTCGCCTTCATCCGCGCCTCGCAGACCGTCGGCATCCCGCTGGCGGTGATCGGCGAGGTCCTCGCCTTCCTTCCGGAAGGCGCCACCCCGACCCCTGAGTTCTGGGTACGCGCGTCCGACTGCTGGCGCGAGGAGCTCAACGCCCGGATCGAACGGCTGGAGCGCATGCGTGACCTGTTCACCGAGTGCATCGGATGCGGCTGCCTGTCGTTCGAACAGTGCGGGCTGGTCAATCCCCGGGACCAGCTCGGCCAGAAGGGCGGCGGCCCGCACCGCCTCAACACCGGCCCCCCCACGCCTGGCTGAGCGGGACGGATCCCTGACAGGCTGTGACATCAGCCGTGCGGATGCGTCGCATTATGGTGCGCTCGGTGGTGAACATGCGCCCTCGGGTTCAGGTTTCGTCCTGCGTTCACCCTGTGGTTCGCGTGGTGGGAGGGCGCGTTCAAGCCGGAGGAATTGGGTCATTCCATCTGCTCCATCAGCAAAGGGTTCAAATGACTTCTCCTCTTTCCCGCCGTGACATGCTGCGTACCGGGGCCGTTAGCGGCCTCGGCATCGCCATCGTCGGCAGCATCGACGCGATCTCCGGACCGGCGCACGCGGAGGCCGTGCGGAACGGCGTCGCCCGTGCCGCGGGCTACGGGCCTGTCGTCGCGGACCCGAAGAAGGTGCTCGCGCTCCCCAAGGGCTTCTCGTACGAGATCGTCGCCCAGGCCGGTGTGACCAAGCTGGAGTCGGGTGAGCCGACGCCCGGCGACGCCGACGGCACCGGCTTCTTCCGCAGCTCCAGGGGCGGGGTTCTGGTCAACAACCACGAGATCGGCGGCGACGAGCAGTACGGCGTGCCCGCGCTGGAGGGCCTGACCTACGACGAGGGCGGCCGCGGCGGCACCACCAACATCGAGGTCGACCGCAACGGCAAGCGGATCAGCGAGTACGTCAGCCTGGCCGGCACCGTGCAGAACTGCGCGGGTGGCGTCACCCCGTGGGGCACCTGGCTGACCTGCGAGGAGACCGAGCAGAAGGCCGGCGGGGCGTTCAAGAAGGACCACGGGTACGTCTTCGAGGTCGACCCCTTCGACCGCGACGCCAACCAGAGCCCGGTCCCGCTGAAGTTCCTGGGCCGCTACGCGCACGAGGCCGTCGCGGTCAACCCGCGCAACTCCGAGATATACCTCACCGAGGACGCGGGCACCCCCAACGGGCTGTTCTTCCGCTGGACCCCGCCGCGGAACTTCCGGCCGGGCAAGGGCGCGCTGCGCAAGCTCGCGCTGGGCAAGGACGGCGACACCGCGGGCGAGTTCGAGGCGATGAGCTGCTACAAGGGCACCAAGCACATCGGCGACCTGTCCGAGGCCACCCAGCCGGGTACGAAGTACAAGGTCAAGTGGGTCGAGGTGCCCGACCGCGACGCCAAGAGCGTCTCGGTGCGCAAGCAGCTCGGCGACGACAAGGTGACCCGCAGCCGCAAGCTTGAGGGCCAGTGGTGGGCCGACGGCGGCGCGTACTTCGTCGCCAGCTTCGCCCGGCACGACGACGGCAGCACGAACGAGCACGACGGCCAGGTCTGGTTCTACGACCCCGAGTCGGAGACCGTGACCCTCAAGACGATCTTCGGCGTGAACCCGGACCCCGAGCAGGATACGAACTACGACGGCCCCGACAACATCACCGTCTCGCCGTACGGCGGGCTCATCCTGGCCGAGGACGGCGAGGGTGTCCAGCACCTGGTAGGTGTGTCCGAAAAGGGCAAGACCTACCCGATGGCCCGCAACGACCTGAACGGCAGCGAGTTCGCCGGAACGGTCTTCAGCGCTGACGGGAAGATCCTCTTCGCCAGCATCCAGACTCCCGGTTACACGTTCGCCATCACCGGCCCGTGGTCCAAGCACGACGACCACGGTCATGGTCGCGGCTGACCTCGCCGTACGCCCCGTCCCGCCTCATCGAGAGAGGCGGGGCGGGGCTTTTCCATGCGAACGCCACGACGTTGGCATATTGCCGCACTTATCCGAATTTCCCAGGAATTCCTGATTCTCCCGTAGTCGACGCCGCTTTTGCGGAGGCGTGGCATTGCATTCAGTTTTGTACTGGTCCTAACGGGCATCCCTATGCTGCATTCCCGAGACCGTAAGCCGGGTCGATGGATGTGCCGTATTGCCCGTTTTGAGGAATGTGCAAATGAGTGCTCGCATTGGGGTGAAGGAGAGCCCGACTCGTTACGGGACGGGCGTTCATCAGCTTGAACGGGCCGAAAGGCGGGTCACGCCCATCCTGGGCCCGGCGTTCGTAGCGGCCATCGCGTACGTGGATCCCGGAAATGTCGCCACCAACCTGACCGCGGGCGCGAGTTTCGGCTACCTGCTCGTATGGGTGGTCGTGCTGGCCAGCCTGGTGGCGATTCTCGTGCAGTTCCAGGCGGCGAAACTCGGCGTCGCCACCGGCCGGAGCCTGCCGCAGTTGTGCCGTGAGCGGTTCCCGCGGTGGGGTAATCGCATCTTGTGGCTCCAGGCCGAAGTGGTGGTGCTCGCCACGGATCTGGCGGAGTTCGTCGGGGCCGCGATCGGCCTGCGGCTGCTGTTCGGCATGCCCGTCGTGGTGTCGGCGGTGGTGACGGCCGTGGTGTCGTTGTCGCTGCTGGAGCTGCGACGGCGGGGGAGGACCCGCCCGTTCGAGCTGATGAGCGCCGCGGCCCTGCTGCTCGTGGGCGCGGGCGTCGGCTACGACATCCTCGTGGCAGGCCACCAGTCGGGGGCGGGTCTGGCCGCCGGGATGGTGCCCGCGTTCGACGGCGCCGAGTCGCTGGTCCTGGCCATGGGCATCGTCGGGGCCACGGTCATGCCGCACGCGGTCTACCTGCACTCCGCGCTGGTCCAGGGCCATGGGCTGCGCCCGGAGGCGGCCTGGCGGCAACCGGCCCTGGTACGCCGGGCCCTGCGGCTGGACTGCGTGCTCGCCCTCGGCGCCGCCACGGTGGTCAACGTCTCCATGATCGCTCTCGGGGCCGGGCTGGCCACGGCGACGAGCGGGGGATGGACCGGTGACCTGCTCGCCGCGCACGCCGAGCTGGCCAGCCGGATCGGCGGCGCGGCCGCCCTGGCGTTCGCCGTCGCGTTGTTGTCGTCGGGCGTCTCGTCCGCCGGGGTGGGCACGCTGGCCGGCGACGTCGTGATGCGCGGCTTCCTGGGGCGGAGGGTGCCGGTGCGGCTGCGCCGGATCATCACGATGACGCCGGCCGTGCTCGCGCTGACCTTCGGCGCCTCCCTGACCGACCTGCTGATCCTCAGCCAGGTGGTCATCTCGCTCGGAGTGCCCGTCGCGTTGTTCCTGCTCATCTCGATGTGCCGGGACCGCTCGCTGATGGGCCCGCTGGTCAACAACCGGCTGACCACGTCCATCGGCGGGGCGGCGGGCGCCGTGGTCGCGGTGCTCGGGTGCTGCCTGCCATTGACGTTGCTGTTCTGAAACCCGCGCGGAGCACGGAAGGAAGGCCAAGTTGGAGACCAGCGCAGCGGTCGAGGTTCCGATCTGCCTGGCGAGGACGCGTACCAAGTTGTGCGTGTTCGTCGTGCTGACCGTCGTCAGCGCCGTCCACGGCGGCTCCGCCTGGGCGACGCTCGCGCTGGCACTCACCTGTGTCGCGATCCCACTCGCGGTGGCCGCGCTAGGCGGCATCCACCTGGTTCGGGACCTGCTCTTCGGCCCGGCCGATCAAGAACACTAATGCGAAAGGAAATCGTACGATGATCTGGCGCACCCGCCGGCAGACGACACCACAACCGCGACGAAACGGCCAGGGCGGTGACGACACCGGGCCGCGCAACATCGAACTGGATCTGCAGAATCCGGACCTGCTCACACCGCCCATCACCGACTACGGCACCGTGCCGAACATGAAGTTCTCCTTCTCCATGGCCCACATGCGCATCGAGGAGGGCGGCTGGACGCGGGAGGTCACCGCGCGCGAGTTGCCCATCGCCACCACGCTGGCCGGCGTCGACATGAAGCTCAATCCCGGCGCCTACCGCGAGCTGCACTGGCACAAGGAGGCCGAATGGGCGTACGTGCTGGAGGGCAGTTGCCGGATCGGAGCCGTGGACCAGGACGGCCGCCGCTTCCTGGACGACGTGAGCAAGGGAGACCTGTGGTTCTTCCCCAAGGGCATCCCGCACTACATCCAGGCGCTGGAGGAGGGGGTGGAGTTCCTCCTGGTCTTCGACGACGGCAATTTCTCGGAGAACTCGACGTTCATGATGAGCGACTTCTTCGCGCACACCCCCAAGAGCGTGCTGGCCAAGAACTTCGGCTGGTCGATGCAGCAGATGGCGAACATGCCGGAACGCGAGAAGTACATCTTCAAAGGGCAGGTGCCGCCGCCCCTGGAGTCCGACCAGGTGGTGAGCCCGACCGCCGACGTGCCCCGCACGTTCAAGCACCGGATGCTGGCCCAGACCCCCGAACGGTTCCCGGGCGGATCGGTGCGGATCACCGACTCGACCAACTTCACCGCCGCCAACACGATCTGCGCCGCGCTGGTGGAGATCGACCCGGGCGGGCTGCGCGAGCTGCACTGGCACCCCACCGACGACGAGTGGCAGTACTACATCTCCGGTATGGGCCGCATGGGGGTGTTCGCCAGCTCCGGCGCCGCGCGTACCTTCGACTTCCGCGCCGGTGACGTCGGCTACGTGCCCTTCGCCTACGGGCACTACGTCGAGAACCTCGGCAAGGAGCCGCTGGTGTTCCTGGAGATGTTCCGCAACCCGCGGTTCGAGGACATCTCCGCGACCCAGTGGATGGCCAACACCCCGCCGCAGGTCAGCGCCGACACTCTGAACGTTCCGCGATCGATGATCGAGGCACTGCCGAAGGACAAGCGGCCCGTCGTGCGATGACGGAGACGCCACGGGCCGCTGCCTCAAGCCTTCAGGACAGCAGCCCTGTGGCGTACATGAGGATCATCCCGGCGAGGATGCCGGCGATGCCGCGCGGATGCAGCACGCGCCCGCCGCGATCGCGCATCGACGGGACGAGCTGGACGATCACCTGTGCTATCGCGCCGACGCCCAATCCGAGCATCAGCGCTCCGAGCGCGGGCTGGACGGCGGCGGCGCCGAGCCAGGCGCCCAGGATCGCGGGCCCGCCGGCGATCAGCCCGAGCACGAGCAACGGTCCCGGGCGGACGCGATATCGGGAGATCGGGGCGACGATGGCCAGGCCCTCGGTGGTGTTGTGCACGGCGAAGCCGATGACGAGCGTCGCGCCGAGGGCCAGCGCGCCCACGGCGTAGGCCGAGCCGATCGCCAGCCCCTCGCCGAGATTGTGCAGGCCGATGCCGACCGCGACGAGCAGCGTCAGGCGGTGGTCGCCGACCGCGCCGGGGCGCGCCGCCAGCCAGGCGTTCACGCCTGACAGCAGCAGGTACGCGGCGACGGCCCCGAACAACACCAGCCCGCCCCCGCCGAGCGCACCCGCGCATCACCGTGTCGGTGTGCACGACGTGCCGGTCGGATACCAGTCGAAGAAGTTGCCGTGGATGTGGAAGGAGTTGACCAGATCGTATTCCAGCACGTTGACGAGATAGATCCGGACGAGTTCACCCAGGTTTACTTTTACCGGCTCGGCCATATAGGCGAAGGGAATGGTGTTCACGGCGTACAGCTCGTTCGCGCGGTCGAAATTCGTGTCGAAACCGTTCATGACCATCACGAGTTCGTCCGCGGCGGGCCGGTTGATCACTTCCGCGGCCCAGCGCGGGCGGCTAGATCATCGACATCGCCCGAGCCGACCGCGCCTCGACGAGGCGCACCGGATCGTGATGCTGCTCCTGGAGGTCGTGCCCTCCGGCAGCCACCTGGCGCTGACCCACGCGACCTTCGATCTCGGGGGCGCGGCGGCCGCTCGGGCCAATGCGCAGGCCACCCCCTTCGGCGAACCGGCCGAGGTCTCCGGCTATTGCGGTGTCGGGCGAAAGCCCTGACACACATATCTCCATAGCCACAGAATTCCCTCGCGGCACAAAATGGTGTGGAATATGGTGTCTACGCTGATTGACGTGGCAGGACTTCTCGGGTCAGATCGTGGCAATCTGCCGGTTGAGGAGCATGGATGCCGAAAGCTCACGGTATGAGTCACCTGGCCGAGAATTCCGATGAGGACTCGCGACCGGCGGGGCCGACTGCGCTGCGGATCCTGGTCGGAGCGCAGCTGCGCCGGCTGCGCGAGGCGCGCGGGATCACCCGGGAGGCCGCGGGGCAGGCGATCCGCGGCTCGCACTCCAAGATCAGCCGCCTGGAGCTGGGCCGGAGCGGTTTCAAGCTGCGCGACGTGATCGACCTGCTGACGCTGTACGGCGCGGCCGAGGACGAGCGCTCAGCCGTGCTCCTGCTGGCCGAACAGGCCAACGCTCCAGGCTGGTGGCAGAGTTACCGTGACGTGGTGCCCGACTGGTTCGAGGCGTATATCGGGCTGGAGCAGGGCGCGGCGCTGATCCGTACCTATGAGGTGCAACTCGTCCCAGGGCTGCTGCAGACCGAGGACTACGCCCGCGCGGTCATCACCCAAGGATCCACAAGCGACTCGAGCGAGCAGATCGAGCGCCGGGTCGAGGTGCGGATGCGCCGCCAGCGGATCCTGACCTCTTCCACCCCGCGCAGGCTCTGGGTGGTGATGGATGAGGCGGCGCTGCATCGTCAGGTCGGCGGCAGCGCTCTGATGCGGGCTCAGCTGGAGCACCTCCAGCGCATGGCCGAACTGCCGCACATCACCCTTCAGGTGCTGCCCTTCCTGGCCGGGGGACATGTCGGCGACATCGGCCCCATCACCATCCTCCGCTTCGCCGAGCCGGAGCTCGATGACGTGGTCTATCTCGAACAACTCGCCAGCGCACAGTACTTCAGCCGGGCCTCAGAGGTTCCGCCGTACCAGCATCTGCTGAACGACCTCGGCCTCCGCGCGCACCCCGCCCCCGCGACGGCGGCGATCCTGCGCCGGATCATCGCCAGGCTGTAAGAATCAGGCCGGGGGGAGGCGCAGGACGAACCGCGCGCCGTGGGGGCTGTCCTCGATCTTGAGGGTGCCGTCGTGCGCCTCGGCGATCTGGCGGGCGATCGGCAGGCCCAGCCCGGTGCCGCCGGCATCCCTGTCGCGGGCGGTGTCCAGCCGGGCGAACCGCTGGAAGACCAGCTCGCGCTTGTCCGGATCGATGCCGGGCCCGTCGTCGATCACCTCCAGCATTGCGATTCCCTTCGGGAAACGGTGCAGGTCACGCTTGCCGCTGGGCGAATGCCGTACGTAGAAGGTGATCGTGGTGGTGGCGTGCCGCTCGGCGTTGTCGATCAGGTTGGCGAGGAGGCGTGACAACCGTGATCGGTCACCGTTCACCACCACTCCGGGCTCCAGCGAGTATTCGAACCTCTTGTTCCCATCGAGGCGCCTGTCGCACTCCGTGGTCACGAGGGCGGCCAGGTCGATCGGCGCGCGTTCGACCGTCCATACCTGGTCCAGCCGGGCGATGGTCAGCAGGTCGCCGACGATCGCCTCGAGCCGATCCAGGCTGCCCAGAATGGCGTTGCCCACTTGGGGCACGCTGGTCTCCTCAGGTGCTTGCAGAGCGTCCTCGACCTCAGCGCGTATCGCGGCAATGGGACTGCGCAGTTCATGGGAGGCGTCGGAGGTGAAATTGCGCTGCTGTTGCATCGCGGCCTGCAGCCGGGACAACGTCTGATTGACGCTGTCAGCCAGATCGTGGATCTCGTCCTGGCTCGAGGGAAGGGGTACCCGCCGATGGGGGCACGTCTCGTTGATCTTGTCGAGCTCCGCGCGGATGGCGGCCACCGGCCTGAGGCAGGACGCGGTGACGATCCGATGACCGAGGCTGGTAATGGCCAGGGCCAAGACCGCCGCGATGCCGCCCACCGTCGCGGCCAGCCACGGATCGACGTACGGAGGGACCGTGGGGGAGGCGCTGTAGACGATCCAGTCCTGTCCCCTCTTGTGAGCCGACTGCGCGACCACGATGTTGCACTGGCCGGAGGGGAAGACCCCGCCGCAGACGACGGACTTGGCGATGTTCCTGTGGTCGGGGGTGAAATCAGCCATGATCGGCTTGCCCTGGAGCTGCGGCGTCGCGGCGGCGACCACGCCCCGAGGGTCGACAACCTGCAGGTTGCGGTCCCTGTGCTGGGCAAGGGGAGGGGTGAGCTGGTCATGCTCCACCTCGTGGGCCACCCGGCCTCCGGCCGCGACGATCTCATCGGTGAGAGAGCCCGTGGCGTACCGATGGAACGTGATCATGACCGCTATGGCCAGGAGCGCCGACAGCAGGGTCGCCACCACTGCGGTGAACAGCGTGATACGGGTTGTGATCGACATACGGCGCCAGGCATTCATGTTGCAGTCCCCCCGCCAGTCGAACACAGGGGCGGTAGCGGTCTGTGAACGGGACGGGCGGGTGTTGGCATGTGTCGCGCCAAGACCTCGTCAAATGCTCGCACCTCATGATCGCCGATCGGTGGCCGGCTATCGGCGATGAGGAGATTCACCCAAGGCCGGTCATGACGGTCCCATGGCTGAGCGGCCGTGGAGAAGGTGGCGGGTGAACCAGTCGCGGGCCAGTTCGGCCACCCGTTCCAGGGCGCCCGGCTCCTCGAACAGGTGGGTGGCGCCCGGCACGATCTCCAGGTGGCTCTCGCCCGCCAGTTGCCGTTGTGCGGCACGGTTCAGTTCGAGCACCTGTTCGTCGCGCTGCCCCACGATGAGCAGGGTCGGAGCGGTGACGGCGGCCAGGCGCGGTCCGGCCAGGTCCGGCCGTCCGCCACGGGAGACCACGGCGGCGACGTCGGCCTCCCGGTCGGAGGCCGCCCACAGCGCCGCCGCCGCGCCCGTGCTGGCGCCGAAATAGCCCAGGTACGCCGCGGGCGCCTGCTTGCGCAGCCACTCGGTGACCTGCCGTAGCCGTTCGGCGAGCAACTCGATGTCGAAGACGTTGCGCCGATCGGTCTCCTCGGTGGCGGTCAGCAGATCGAACAGCAGCGTGCCCAGGCCCGCCTGGTTGAGGACCTCGGCGACATAGCGGTTACGCGGGCTGTGGCGGCTGCTGCCGCTGCCGTGCACGAACGCCACGATCCCGTCGCACTCGCTCGGGAGCACCAGAGTGCCCGGAAGCTGCGCGACCCCCGCCGGCACCTGCACTTCCTCCACCCTGTACGGCGCCCCGGCGGCCGCTTCGTCCCCCCGATGCGGTGCCTCGGTGGCACGGCGTAGCAGGTCGGCGACCTGTTCGTCATCGACCTGGCGGAAATCCTCGTACCACATGCCGATGCCGCCGAGGTCCGCGGGCGTGTCCAGGCAGATCACCTCGTCGGCGTCGGCGCGGAGCCGTTCGGCCGCGTCCGGCGGGCACACCGGCGTGGCCAGCACGATTCGGGCGGCCCCTTGGGCGCGGGCGACCTGGCACGCCGCCCGGGCGGTCGATCCGGTGGCGATCCCGTCGTCCACGATGACCGCGGTCCTGCCGGTCAGCGGGACTTTCGATCGCCCGGCTCGGATCTGCTCGGCGCGGCGCTGGAGCACCGCGCTCTCGCGCTCCTCCACCCGTGCCATGTCCTCGTCACTCACGTGGGCGAGCCGGATGATGTCCGGGTTGATGACGCGTACGCCCTCCTCGCCGATGGCTCCGAACCCCAGCTCAGGCTGGATCGGCACGCCGAGCTTGCGGACCAGGATGACATCCAGCGACGCCCCCAGCGCCTGAGCCACTTCGAAGGCGACCACCACCCCGCCACGCGGCAGTCCGAGGACCACGATGTCCTGATCACGCAGGTGCTGGAGCCGTACGGACAGGCGACGTCCCGCGTCTGTGCGGTCGGTGAACATCTCCGATCACCTCCCATCGGTGCAAAGCCCCTTCACACGCCTTTACAAAACCCCTGCCCAGAGGTCCGAGAACCCAACATCAGGCTCTCCTGATGTTCGAATGCGGCTGCTCTACCTGGGTAGTTGATTTGGTGGGACGGGAAGGTCCCGTCACCGCAACGGGGAGGTGATGTCATCGATGACCCGCGAAATGGAGCGGCATCCCGACATCATCCGCATGCGTGAGAGGTACGAGGTAGCCGCGGCCAATCCGGCCGTTCAACTGGCGGAGGGGCTGACCCTGCTGGCCGGGCTGTTCCTGGCGCTGTCGCCGTGGATCATGGGATTCACCAACGTCGGGTCGCTGACCATGAACAACCTGATCACGGGGATCACCGTGGCGCTGCTGGCGCTGGGCTTCAGCTCGGCTTACGGCCGCACCCACGGAATCGCCTGGACCGCACCGCTGATCGGCGTGTGGACCATCGTGGCCCCATGGCTGATCCGGGGAGGAGCCGACAGCACACGGACGATCGTGACCAACGTGATCGTCGGCGCGATCATCACCATCCTCGGCCTCGTCGCCATGGCCATGAGCATGACAAGAGGGAGATGAGAGATCAGATCCCGGGCCGGAGAACCTCCGGCCCGGCCGTCGTCCTCGTACGTCAGCCGTAGTCGTCGGGGTCCAGGACGGTGCCGCGTTCGAATTCGGTGGCGAAGGCGTCCTCGCCCAGGGCGGTCCTTGCCCTGGTGGTGATCCGGTCGACGTCGCCGCGTTCGGCGGCGGGTAGCGGCGCTCCGGCCGAGCGTCTGGCCGCGTCGGCCGTCCCCAGCAGCCGGGCGGCCTCATCATGGTGTCCCATGAGGGTCTGCGCGCCGGCCAGCCCCTCCAGGGCGAGCGCGACCGCCCGGGGGTCGCCGGTGGTGCGCGCGGCGGTGAGGCCGTCCAGGTGGCGCGACAGGGCGGTCTCGGCGTCGCCGCGTTGTTCGGCGACGAAACCCAGCTCGGCGAGGTAGAACGCGTCACCTGCCGCGAAGGCCACGTGCCGGTGCCATTCGAGCAGGCCGTTCAGCAACTCCTCGGCGCGGTCGAGCTCGCCTTCCCTGCGCGCGATGAGGGCCAGGCCGGCTTTGGCGTAGATCTCGCCTCTCTTGTGGTTCCGCTCGGCGGACAGCCGTTCGCACCGTTCGTGGAGTTCGCGCGCCTGCGCGAAGTCACGGGTCAGCAGCGCGATCCGGCCGAGGCCCATGAGCCGCTCGGCGACGTCGGGCCAGAACCGGAGTTCCTCGGCCATGCGCAGTCCGTCGCGCTGCAGCCGGGTGGCCTGCTCGTAGTCGCCGAGGACCTCGGCCAGGTAGGCGAGCGGGCGGATGGTCTGCAACTGACCCCAGCGATCGCCCAGCTCGCGGAACAGCTGCGCGCTCTGCTCGCCGTACTGTCTGAGGCTTTGCAGATTGCCGCGGACCATGGCCTGGTGGGCCGCGGTGCTCAGCGCCGCGGCCGTTCCCCAGCGATCGCCGATCTCGCGGAAGGTCGCCAGCGCCCGGTTCACCAGCTCCTCGCTGGCGGCCAGGTCGCTGAGGCTGGTGTACAGGGCGAAGCCGAGGAACCATTGCGCCCGTGCCCGCTCGCGCGGGTCCTCGATGTCCTCGAACGCCTGCTCGGCCACGCACGTGCGCGCCTGATTGTCGCCATGCCCCTCGACCAGTAGCCACATGCCGGCTCGCCAGGCCCTGGCGGTGGCTTGCAGGGAGGCCGGCACGTCACCGCCGGCGGCCAGCGCCCGCCAGAACGAGTTACAGGCCAGGCCAAGCTGGCCGAGGAGATACAAGCTCCACGCGAGGGTGGTGACCAGTTCAAATGCGCCTGTGCGGTCGCCGCGGCGCACCATGCCGTCCAGTACGCCGCACCAATTGCCGCCCTCGCGGCCCAAGCGATCAAGCCATTCACGCTGATCGTGCCCGCGCAGGTGCGGCTCGGCGCGTTTGACCAGCGTGAGGTAGTAGTGGTGGAAACGTTGCCGTACGCTGTCCAGTTCGCCTGCTTCGCGCAGGCGTTCGCGTCCGTAGTCGGCGACCGTCTCCAGCAGGTGGTAGCGGGGGCCGTCGGCGTTCTCGGTCATGACGACCAGGGAGCGGTCGACCAGGCGGGCCAGCACGGCCAAGACGTCCTCGGCGCTCATCCCATCGCCTGAGCACACTGCCTCGGCGGCCGGGAGAGTGCAGCCTCCGCCCTGTATGGCAAGGCGGCGCAGCACGATGCGCTCGGACGTGCTGAGCAGGTCCCAGCTCCAGTCGATCATCGCTCGCAGGGTCTGCTGGCGTGCCGGTGCGCCCCTGCGGCCCGTGGCGAGTGTCCTGAATCGGTCGTCGAGGCGCCGTACCAGCTCGTGCAGGCCCAGCGCCGGCACGCGGGTGGCCGCCAGTTCGAGGGCCAGCGGGATCCCGTCCAGCCGCCGGCACAACTCGGCGACGTCCGCGGCGTTGCCCGCATCGAGGGTGAAATGCGGCAGGGCGGCGGCAGTACGTTGCACGAACAGCTGCACGGCGCCGGCCTGCGCCAGCACCGCAGGATCCGAGCCCGCCGAAGGATCGGGCAGCGCCAGCGCCGGCACCGGCCAGATCGCCTCACCGGACACAGCGAGGGGTTCCTGGCTGGTGGCCAGGATGCGCAATCCCGGCACCATCCTCAGCAACCGCTCCGCCAGCTTGGCCGCCGGTTCGATGACATGCTCACAGTCGTCCAGAACGAGCAGCAGTCGCCTGGTGCGCAGCAGGTCGATGAGCAACTCGCTCGACGCCAGGGGCAGCCCGTCCGAGGTGTCATCACGGAAGCCCAGGACAGCCGAGATGATCCGGGACAGCTCCTCCACCCCCTGTGGCGGATCATCGGGCTTGATGCATTCGGACTCTCCCTCGCCGTGCCCGGTGAGATCGACGAGCCAGACGCCGTCGGGATAGTCCTCGGCCATTCGGCCGGCCGTCTCCAGGGCCAGCCGGGTTTTGCCCACCCCGCCGGGTCCGGTGAGCGTCACCAGCCGGGCCGTGCCCAGCAGGGATCGGACGTCGTCGACCGCCTGCGCCCTGCCCACCAGGCCGGTGAGCGGGGCGGGCAGGTTCGTGCGAGGAAGAGCCACGGGTGAAAGCGGCGGGCTCAGCGCCGGGTCCTGCTCCAGGATCGCCTGGTGCAGGGCGACCAGCTCCGGGCAGGGGTCCAGGCCCAGCTCCTCGGCCAGCCGCTCACGCAGCTCGCCGTAGCCCGCCAGGGCGTCGCTCTGCCGCCCGGCGCGATAGAGCGCGCGCATCTGCACGCCACGCAGCCGCTCCCGCAGCGGATACCGGGCCACCAGATCGCCCAGCTCGCCGACCAGCAGGTCGTACTCGCCCAGCTCCAGCCGGGCCTCGGCCTGGGTCTCGACCGCGGCCAGCCGTTGTTCCTCCAGTCGATGAGCGGCCGGCCGGGCGAAATCCTCCTCACTGAAGTCGGCGAACGCGGGTCCGCGCCACAACGCCAGCGCATCGGCCAGCAACGCCGCCCTCGTACGCGGATCCTCGACCTCCTGCGCCCGCGAGGCCAGCTCGGCGAACCTGTCGGCGTCCATCGCCCCGGGATCGATCCTGAGCAGGTATCCCGGCGGGTGGGTGGCCACCAGCTCGCCCCCGCCCGCCTCGGCCTGTTCCAGCGCGTGCCGTAGCCGGGACACCTTCAGCTGCAGCGTGCTGGTGGGGTTGGCCGGCAGGTCGGCTCCCCACAGATCGTCGATCAGCCGGTCCGCCGACACCGGCTTCCCCTGGTGCGCGAGCAGATCGGCCAGCAACGCGCGAACCTTGGTCTCCGGGACCGGCACCGGCTTGCCCGCCGCCGTCCACACCAGAACCCGGCCGAGCACCCCGAAGCGCATAACCCCAGGTTAACGCCGCAATCGACAGCCATCCGACAGCGGACACGGCCAGAGCGACAGCGGCCCGACAAGCCGAACCGGCAGGTTGGAGACGTCAACCGGCGAAGTATGCGCTCGCCGCAGGAATCTGAAGGGTAATGACCAGGTGAAGAAGCACGCGGTGATGGCACATCCGCATCATGCGTCGGCGATCGTTACCGGCCCGCTGAACTCGATGCTCGGGTGGCCCCATTACGCCTCCAGCCCCGATGACCTCGCTGGTCTCAGCCGCGTCAGCGATGCCCTGCCGCACCGGGACGAGTCCGCGCACTTCGCGCAGGCGGCCCACGGCTCTCTGGGACGGACGGATCCGGACCGGGCGCGTGAGCGGACGCGGCAGTTCGCGGCCGACGCCTCGCACGAGATGCGTACCCCGCTGGCCGGACTGCGCGCCCAGCTGGAGGAGGCCCAGCTGCACCCTGACCAGACCGATCTCCCCGAACTGGTCAAGCGCGCCCTGCGGGACGTCGACAGACTCGATGCGATCATCTCCGACCTGCTCCTGCTGGCCAGGGTGGAGGCGTGCGCACCTGAGGAGCGGGAGCCGGTGGATCTGGCCGAGCTGGTCCGGGCCGAGGTCTCCCGGCGGTCGGACGGTGCCGAGATCCGCGTGCGGGTCGAGGGCGGGGTGACGGTCAGCGCCGTGCGCACCCATGTGAACCGGTTGCTGGCCAACCTGCTCGACAACGCACAACGGCATGCCCAGCACTCGGTCCACGTCCAGGTACGCCGCGATGGCGATCAGGTCGAACTGGCCGTCGCGGACGACGGAACGGGCATCCCCGAGGCCGACCGCGAACGCGTCTTCGACCGGTTCGTCCGGCTGGACGGCGCGCGGTGCCGCGACCGTGGCGGCACCGGCCTGGGCCTGGCGATCGCCCGCGACATCGCCCTGGCGCATCAGGGCACCCTCCAGGTCGAGGATTCGCCCATCGGCGGCGCCCGGTTCGTGCTCCGGCTACCAGCGGACTAGCCGATCTTCGCGCGCCCGCCGGTGCGGGGCATCGCTTAGACTTTCTTAATGCAAGTCAGGATCGAACGGAGTACGCCGTGAAGACCCAGCCGTCCATCCCCTGCCCGATCGGGCGTGCCGTAGGCGTGCTGGGGGAGCGGTGGACGCTGCTCATCCTGCGCAACGCCAACCTGGGCATGACCCGCTTCGACGCCTTCCGGGCCGAGTTGGGCATCGCCGACAACATCCTGGCCAACCGGCTCGCTCGCTTGGTGGAGGCCGGGCTGCTCGTCCGGGTGCCCTATCGGGACGGCGGGCGTACCCGCCAGGAATACCGCCTCACCGCGGCGGGCGCCGACGTGCTCCCGGTGCTGCGCGCGCTCGCCGTCTGGGGGCAGGAGCACACCGAGCCGTACGAGCCCACCGAGCCCATGCAGGTGATCCACCTGCTGTGCGGTCAGGCCACCGCCCCCGGCGACATCTGCGGCCATTGCGGACAGCCGATCCGCCGCACAGAGGAGGCATGGCTGCGGCCGTGGCGCTCCGACGAGCCGTACCCCCTGGCTGAGCCCGTTCGACCCTGACGAACTCATGCTCAACAGCGGAGCGGGCTTGGGCGTCAGTTGGCAGTGCGCGAACTACGGTCGGAGCAAAAGCCGATTTCCGGCAAAGCGCCCATGGTTCGCCCGAATGCCCAGCCTGCGCCATCAGCGGATGCGTCCGAGCGACCTGGAGGTGATCCCTATGGTGCGACTGGTTCTCGCCACCCTGCTGTCGCTGACCGGAGCCGCTGCCCCATCCGTCGACACGAGCGCTCCTAGGTTGGTCACCGCATTCCGGCTGAAGCAGGTTTCGAACGCTGTCACGACCACCCCCGACGGGAGAACGTTCATCGGCTTCCCCCATATGCAGGGTGAGAGCGGGATGAGCGTGGCCGAGGCCGGTGCGGGTCACACGCTGCGGCCGTATCCGGACGCCGCCTGGAACGACTGGTCTACCGGCAAGAACGCCGGTCAGGCGTTCGTACGCGTCAACGCGCTGCGCATCGGCCCGGACGGCGACTTGTGGGTCGTCGACACGGGGGTGCCGGGTTTCGGCAAGCCCCTCGTCCCCGGAGGGTCGAAGGTCGTGGTGATCGACGTGCACACCGACAAGGTGCGCCGCGTCTACCCGCTGGGCGGCGTCAGCAACGCCACGAGCTACATCAACGACATCCGCTTCCACGGCCGCCGCGCCTACATCACCGACGCGGGCAAGCCGGGCGCCCTCATCGTGCTCGACCTGGACACCGGCGCGGCCCGGCGGGTACTCGACGACGACCCTTCGACGACGGCGCGGCGCGCCATCCGGGCCGAGGGGAAGACCCTGATCGGGCCGGACGGCAAGCAGGTGGTTATCAACGCCAACCAGCTCGAAGTCTCCCCTGACGGCGCATACCTGTACTTCCAGCCTCTCTCCGGCCCGCTCTACCGGGTACGCACCCGCTGGCTGGACGATCAGGCCCTGTCGCCGCGGCAACTGTCCGGCCGGGTCGAGCGCTGGGTCGACACCCCGTCCACCGGGGGCACCGCGATCGACGCCGACGGGAACATCTACCTCAGCGACGTCGACAATCTCCGCATCCTGAAGATCTCCCCCGAACGGCACATCACCACGGTGATCCAGGACGGGCGGCTGCTGTGGCCCGACGCGTTGTGGATCGACAACAGCGGCTACCTCTGGATTCCCATCGCCCAGAACAACCGCATCGCGCAGTTCCAGGGCGGGCGGTCCCGTGTGGTGCTGCCCGCCCACATCTACAAGCTGAAGATCGACGCGCGGCCCGCGCTCACGGGTCGTCGAGCTGCAGCTCCGCGATCCTGAGGAAGCCGGTCGAGGTGCCCGGAGCCGGGCTGGTCAGGTCCAGGCGGATCTCCGGTGCGCGGACCGGGTCGAAGGTGAGCGTGGTCGGCTGGTTGGATTCGGTGGCCCGGTCGATCCGGAGGTTCTGGACGGGGACGTACTTCTTGCCGTTCCAGTAGCTGACGGCCAGGGTCGCGGGCAGGGCGGTGGCGGCGTTCAGGGTGAAGTAGGCGCGCAGCCGTCCGACGCTCGGGGCGCCGGGCAGCGAGACGGACACCCACTCCGACGCGTGGGCCCGGCTGATGGCCGGGAGCAGCGCGGTGGCGGACTTGTTGTAGAAGTTGGACCAGCCGGTGGCCAGGTCGCCGTCCAGCATGGCGGCGGGCAGGGTGTTCGGCGCGCCGGAGTAGCTCGCGTCCGCGAGTGGCTGCTGGCCGGGTGGTTGCGCCGGCGGCTGGTAGGGGTCGGCGATGACGGGCGCCGTCCCGGGTACGGGCGTCGCGGCGAGGGTGACCTTGGCGGGGCGCAGCCCGGGGGAGGTGGCCGTGACGGTGATCGGGCCGGGCCGGTGGGTCGACTGCACGATCGCCAGAGCCTTGCCGTTGAACGCCTGCCTGGACGGCGCCTTGTAGTTCTCCGCGCTTTCCTGCCGCCCGTTGTCCAGACCGGCCAGGGTGCCGCCGCCGACCTTGAACGTGATCGTGTCGTCCGCGCTCGGGACGGTGACGCCGCGATCGTCCACGACCTCGGCGGTGACGAACGACAACGACCTGCCGTCGGCCGCGATCACCTTCTTGTCGGGAGTCAGCCGCACCGCCCGGGGCGCGCCCGCCGTCGTCAGCTCGTCGGTCGCGACCACCTTGCCGTTCCTGACGGCCTTGGCGACCAGCCGCCCGGGCGCGAACGGGACGTTCCACGTCAGGTGCAGCTTGCCGGCGCTGCCGTTGGGGCTGGTGTAGCTGCCGGGGTACGGGCCGGCGGTGACGGTCTTGTCGTCCCCGGTGGCCTCGGTGGTCTCGAGGTACGGCGTCCCGCCGGTCGCGGTCTTATGGTCGAACGTCCGCACCCCCAGCGACTTGCCGTCGAGGAACAACTCCACCTTCTCGACGTTGGCGTACGCCCACACCTGGACGGGTTCGCCGGGCTCGTGGTCGGTCCAGTTCATCGGCAGCAGGTGCACCATCGGCTCGGCCGTCCACTGGCTCCTGAACAGCCAGTACATGTCCTTGGGGAACCCCGCGGTGTCGACGGCGCCGAAGAACGAGGCCTTCACCGGGAACACGTTGTACGGCGTCGGTTCCCCCAGATAGTCGATCCCGGACCACAGGAACTGCCCGGCGAAGAAGGGCCGGTCGCGGTCCTTCTTCAGGCCGTACTCGCCGCTCATCGTCCACGAGGCCAGGTTGTTGTCGTAGGAGGACGTGCCGCGTTTGCCCGGGGTGTGGTTCTCGCCCGTGTTGAGCTGGTCGGGATCCTGGTAGACGCCGCGGGTCGAGGTCTCCGACGACGATTCGGACTCGAAGAAGAACTTCGCCGGGTAGCGGGCGTGCAGCGCGTCGACGGACACGGCCGTGTTGTAGTTCAGGCCCATGCCGTCCAGCAGGTTGAGGATCTGGTCCTGGGCCGAGCCGGGCGCGGGCACGCTGCGGTAGCGGTCCGAGCCCATGACGATCGGGCGGGTGGTGTCGATCGACTTCACGTCGGCGATCAGTCGCTGCGCGATCGGCACGCCGACGGCGACGTTCGTGGTGTCGGGGATCTCGTTGCCGATCGACCACAACACGACGGCGGGGGAGTTCTTGGCGGCGTGCACCATCTCCTTCACGTCGGCGTCGCTGTTGGCGTCGAAGAAGCGGGCGTAGTCGTAGCGGACCTTGGGCGTGCGCCAGGTGTCGAACGCCTCGACCATCATCAGGATGCCGAGCCGCTGGCAGACGTCGATCACCTCGGGCGACGGCGGGTTGTGCGAGGTGCGCAGGGCGTTCACACCCATGCTCTTCATGATCGTCATCTGGCGGACGAAGGCGTCCCGGTTGGTCGCCGCCCCCAGAGCCCCGAGATCGTGGTGCAGATCGACGCCGCGCAGCTTGGCGGGCTTGCCGTTGAGCGAGAAGCCGGTGCCGGGGTCGAACTCGAACCACCGTACGCCGAAGGTCGTCGTGGTCGTGTCCACCGTGCGGCCACCCGTCCGTACGTCGGTCCGCAGCGTGTACAGGTACGGGCTCTCCGTGGACCAGAGGCGGGGACGGTCGAGCCGGAGGTCGTCGGCGCCCGGCGGGCCACCGGCCGTGGCGGGCGATCGGTGCGTGGCGACGGCCCGGCCGCCGGCGTCGCGGATCGTGGACACCACTTCGACCGGCTGGGAGTCGCCGGCCACCGAGGTCTCCACGTGTACGGTCGCGTAGCCCTGGGCGTAGGTGGTCTGGAGGCCGGGCGTGGTGACGTACACGCCGTGGCGGGCCACGCGTACGGGGTCGGTGACCACGAGGTGGACGTGGCGGTAGATGCCGCTGCCGGAGTACCACCGGCTGCTGGGCAGCTGATTCTGCACCTTCACGGCCAGGACGTCCGCCGTCCTGCCGTCGGTGTGCGCCAGATCGGTGAGGTCGACGTCGAACCCGGTGTAACCGTAGGGGTGGCTCTCCAGGAGTTGCCCGTTCAGATAGACGTGGGAGTCCATGTAGACGCCGTCGAACTCGACCGAGATCCGCTTTCCCGCCATCGACGCGGGGAGGGTGAACGTCTTGCGGTACCAGCCCAGGCCGCCCTGCAGGAACCCGGTCCCGCTGTTGGTGCCCCCGGACGCCGTCGGGTCGAGCTCGATGCTCCAGTCATGCGGCAGGTCGACCTTCCGCCACTGGGAGTCGTCGTAGCCCGGCAGGTGCGCCTCGGCGTAGGCGCCGGTCGGGTCGGTGATGCCGGCCGGGTTGGCCAGGGCGAATCTCCAGCCCCGGTCGAAGTCCTGGATCCGGGGGACCGTCTCGCGTCCCTGAGCCGGCTGCGCACCTGCGGAGAGCAGGGAGAGCACAACCGCCAGAGCGGCCAGGACCCTGTTGGTTGGCGTTGCGAACATAGGTCATCGCCGCCCAGAGCTCGACAATACTCACCAGAAAACGGCACTCTCGAACAGATCTCCGCCATCGTGACTCTCGATCATCGGGCTGTCAATCGGTGATGGGCGTTCGACTGCGCATCATGCGTGCGTGGCAGGCGTTGGTAAATTGAAGTGGAGGTTCAGTCCAATTTGTGCGGTCCGGCGAGGACCGTGTTCGCCCAGCTCCTGGCATCTGTCGAAAGGACGAGCCCGCACATGACTGCCAACAAGATCTGGTTCATCACCGGCACCTCGCGCGGCTTCGGCCGCGAATGGGCCATCGCCGCACTGGAGCGCGGCGACAAGGTGGCCGCCACGGCCCGGGACACCAAGTCCCTGGCCGACCTGACCGCCAAGTACGGTGACGCGCTGCTGGCCCTGCCCCTGGACGTCACCGACCGCGCCGCGGTCTTCGACGCCGTCGCCCGGACCCACGACCGCTTCGGCCGCCTGGACGTGGTGGTCAACAACGCCGGCTACGGCCAGTTCGGCATGATCGAGGAGGTCTCCGAGGAGCAGGCCCGCGCGCAGATCGACACGAACCTGTTCGGCGCGCTGTGGGTCACCCAGGCGGCGCTGCCGTACCTGCGCGACCAGGGCAGCGGCCACATCATCCAGGTCTCCTCGATCGGCGGCGTCTCCGCCTTCGCCAACGTCGGCTGGTACAACGCCTCCAAATGGGCGCTGGAAGGCTTCAGCCAGGCGCTGGCCATCGAGGTGGCCGACTTCGGCATCCACGTGACCCTGGTCGAGCCGACCGGATACGCCACCGACTGGGCCGGCTCCTCGGCCGTGCACGCCACCCCGCTGCCCGCCTACGAGGGGGTCCGCGCCAAGGCCGCCGGGCAGCGGGCCAAGCGGGTGCCCGACCCCGGTCATCCCGAGGCCACCCGCGAGGCGATACTCAAGGTCGTCGACGCCGAGCGGCCGCCGCTGCGGATCTTCTTCGGCGACGGGCCGCTCGCCATCGCCACCGCCGACTACGAGCAGCGCCTGGAGACGTGGCGGGCCTGGGAGCCGGTCTCCGTCGCCGCCCACGGCGGGAACACCTGACCCGCCGCGCCGCCCCGGCCTCGGTGGCCCCGCTACGGACTCATTGCGGGCGCTTTGATCACACATGAACCGATTCTTGAAAGCATGTGGATTAATGACCCGAGCTGGACCAGCCGGGGAGGTGACGCGTGTCCCTGCGTCCCAGCCAGCTATCCGTCCAGGCGCGCCTCACCGTGGCGACCGCCATCCTGTCGCTGATCGCTCTCACGGTCGTCGCCATCGCCGGCGACCTGCTGCTGCGTAACAAGATCGAGCAGGACATCTTCCGCAACACGCAGCGCGCGGCGACCGAGTGGCTCGGGTCGATGGGGGCGACGGCACCGCCGCCGGTGACGACGTCCGGCGTCGACCTGCTCCAGCTCGTGGACGCCAGCGGGCGGGTGGTGTCGGCCAGCGAGGCCGCCGCGGGGCGGCCCCGGCTGAGCAAGATCTGGCCCCCGTCCGAGGACCGGATCCAGAACGGGGTCGAATGCGCCACGGGCCAGTGCGTGATGTTCACCGCCACCAGGCCCTCGCCCCAGGAGGAGGAGCTGCTCTGGGGCGGCTCTTCGCACGTGGTCTACGCGGGAATGGAGCAGCCGCCCATCCTGGGCACGCAGCGGCTGGAGGCATCCCTCGCGGCTGGAGTGTTGTCCCTCACCGCCCTGATGGCCTGGATGGCCTCGTTCCTGATCCGCCGGACGCTGCTCCCGGTGGAGCGGATGCGAGCGAGGGTCGCCGAGATCACGGTGACCGATCTCGGCCTGCGGGTGCCGATCCCGCCCGGCCATGATGCGATCGCGCAGCTCGCCCGTACCGCGAACAAGACCCTGTCGCGCCTGCAGGAGGCCGTCGAACACCAGCGTCGTTTCTCCTCGATGGTCTCGCACGAGCTGCGGACGCCGCTGACGGGCCTGCGCACCCAGCTGGAGGAGGCGCTGATGTATCCCGCCGAGGTGGACCCCCATGCCGCCATCCGGGACGCGTTGTGCACGACGGAACGCTTCCAGGCGATCATCGACGAGATGCTGATGCTGGCCCGCGTCCGCACGTCCACTCCCTCTCGCCTCGAGCCGGTCGGCCTGACCGCTCTGGTACGTGAGGAGGCCGCGAACCGGAAAGCGGGCCCGCCGGTGTGCGTGCGGATCGGTGACGATCTTCACGTCCGCGGGAACCGCGTCCAGCTGGCCGAGGTGCTGACGAACCTCCTGGTCAACGCCCAGCGGCATGCCCGTACCCATGTCGAGGTCAGCGTGGAGCGCTCGTACGGGCACGCTCTGCTCGCCGTGCTCGACGACGGGGAAGGGGTGCCTCCTGAGGACCGCGAGCGGGTGTTCGAACCCTTCGTCCGGTTGCCCTGCGGGCGGGAGCTCGATCCCGAGGGCAGCGGGCTCGGCCTGACCATCTCCCGCGCGATCGCCCACGCCCACCGGGGGAGCCTGAGCATCGAGGACTCGAAGCGGGGCGCCAAGTTCGTGTTGTGCCTGCCGTTGCTGAACGGCGACCGCCAGTAGTCATCGCCAGGACTCTCACCGGGCTGCCGTCGGCTGCGCGGCCCTCGTCGCCCAGCCCAGGTCGCGGCTCTCCCTGGGCAAGGCGACCAAGACCGGCACCAACGGGGACCGGTACAAGATCAACTGCAAGCTGGAGCCGGACGGCGACTCCGGACGGCGCGTCGTGGTGGAGAGCGGCCAGTTCAACCTCTGACAGAGCCGCCGCGCGGGGCGCACGCGACCGGGGCCACGTGCGCCCGCGGTCAGCTTCCCGGGCCGACGTCAGCTGATGTACTGGTAGCCGAACTGGACCTCCAGCCCCGACGCGCCCGCGCTGTTCTGTACTCGTAGCCCGAGCCGCTTGGTCGTGCCGGTGCCGTCGATGGTGAAGGGAGAGGCCAGCGCCGTGCTCTGGATCGTGGTGGTCGCGCCGAGCGCGGTCCCTCCGGCGCTGGCGCCGTCGGCGTCCAGGCGGACGTTGCACGTCCCGGCCTGGAGTTTCCTGGTGACCTTGACGATGCGCAGCCGCTGGCCGTCCACGTACAGGAGGTTGTCGAGGTTGTGCAGGTCGTCGGTGACCGAGCCGTCGATCCTGGCGGTGAGCCAGCCGTCGATCTGTTCGACGCCCTTGTTGCCGACGATGCGGGTCTGACGGGTCTGGGCGGCGGTCACCAGGTAGGCGCCGGTGCGGTTGCCGTTCAGGTCGTTGTTGCTGATGAGGACGTCGGCGGCGTCGGTGACCACGCCGTAGTCCTGCCGGTTGACGCCGTCGCCGGTGAAGCCGCCGATGGCGTTGCCGGTCACCACGACGCGGGTGGCGGTCGACCTGATGTTGATCCCGGCGCCGTCCCGGTAGGCCGCGCCGCCGCCGGGGTAGGAGCCGGCGAATTTCGAGCCCTGGAGGTCGAAGGCGGTGTCGCTGACCACGTCGATGGCCCACTTGCCGTCGGCACCGCCGGCGCCGGTGAGGGTGACGCGGTCGCCGTCCTCCCAGCCGTGCGCGGCGCCGGTCGTCACGCGTACGGCCCCCGAGCCGTTGTCCGCCAGGCCCGCGATCGGCCGGGAGAAGTCGGCGTGCGCCATCCTGCCGTTGTTGCCGATGACACAACCCGTGATCGTGGTACGGGCGGCGGCCACGTCGATGCCGTTGCGCCCGCTGCCGCGGATGACGCAGCCGGAGAAGGTGGCGGTGCCGGTGAACTTCGGCCCGATTCGGACGTTGTCGTCGGCGCCGTCGCAGGAGACGTACGTGTTGGCCATCTGCAGTTGCGCGCCCGCCTCCAGCAGGACGGGCACGCCGTGGCCGTTCTCGAAGCCGCCGCCCTCGAAGTAGACGAACTTGGGCAACGACTCGCTGCCCGTGGTGTTGCGCATCCACAACCCGTGCCGGCCGAACAGGATGGCCGTGGCGAAGAACTTGAGCGAGCCGCCGAGCCCGTCCACGACGACGTTGTCGGTGACGTGGTTGCCGCTCCCGGCCGCGATCCCGCACTGCACGAACTCGATCGGGTCGGCGCGGGTGTCGTCGCCGGCGCCGTTGAGCAGGATGACCTGGTCGCCCTTGAAGGTGTTCCACACGCAGTTCTGGAACCTGATGGTGTTGCAGGCGCGCAGGATGATCCCGTTGTGGCCGTCGCGGAACCTGGCGTTGGTGAAGGCGATCATGTAGTTGCCGTCTTCGGTGTTCGGCCCGGCGCGCTCGGTCCGCACCATGGCGCCGCCGGTCACGCCGACGCCGCGCATCTGCAGGTTGCGGAACCCGCCGCCGTGCACCCCGGTCAGCACGAACCCGTCGGCCGCGCCCGTCTCCAGCAGCAACTGCGTGCCGTGCTCCAGGCTGTCGGTGTGCCCCGCGCCGTCGAAGGTGACGGGCACCCGCTTGACGGAGATCGCCTTCTTGATGAGCACCTTGCCGGGCCCGATCTCGATGGTCCCGCCGCTCGGCAGTGCGTCCACCGCACCCTGCACCCGTGCGGTGTCGTCCTCGGCGCCGGTGCCCCGCCAACCGAACCAGGCCAGGTCCACCCTGGCCGCCACCGGCCGCCGCCACCGCCCCGTGGCCACGCCGGAGACGGCGAAGACGGTGCCGCCGTCGTCGGGCGCCGTACTGGCGGCGTCCCAGAACAGGTCGCCGCCGCCGCGCCCGGGCGTGTCGGCGTGGTAGCCGAGCAGGCGCACCTGGTCGCCCGCCGCGCCGGCGGCGCCGCGCAGCTCCTGGACGCTCGCGATGTCCCGGGTGTCGCGCCTGGCTGCCTGCGCCGGGGTGACGGTCAGCGCCAGCGCCGCGCCGCCCGCGCCTAACACCGACAGAACCCGCCGACGGTCTTCGTTGATCTTCATGTTCAACCTTTCACCGCGCCGATGAGGATGCCCTTGGCAAAGTGCTTCTGGAGGAACGGATAGACGATCGCGATGGGAACCAGGCTGAGCACCAGGATCGCCATCTGCATGGACTGGGCCGGAGGCATGAAGCCGCCCGACAGGTCGGCCGCGTCGACGCCGAGCGAGCTGTTGTCCACCACGTACGTGCGCAGCACCAGCTGCAGCGGCCACTTCTCCGTGTCGTTGAGGTAGAGCATGGCGTTGAAGAACGCGTTCCAGTACGACACCGCGCTGAACAACCCGACCACCGCGATGACCGCCTTCGACAGCGGCAACACCACCCGCAGCAGGATGCGCAGCTCGCCCGCGCCGTCGATGCGGGCCGCGTCGACCAGCTCACCGGGGATCTCCTGGAAGAACGCCCGCATGATGATGATCTGGAACGCGTTGGCCAGCCCCGGCAAGATCAGCGACCAGTACGAGTCCAGCAACCCGAGCTGCTTGACCGTCAGGTACATCGGGATCATGCCGGGCGCGAACAGCAGCGTGAACAGCACGGTCAGCAGGATCGGCCGGTGCAGCAGCGAGCCGGGCCGGCTCAGCGAGTACGCCAGCAACGTGATGCACGCCAGCGACAGCAGCGTCCCGACGACCGTGACGCCGACCGACACCAGCAACGCGCGGGTGACCACGCCGCCGGCCAGGATGGCCCGGTAGGCGTCGAGGTTCGGGTCGCTCGGCCAGAGCACGTAGCCGCCGGTCGCGGTGACCTGCTCCTGGGAGGCCAGGCTGGTGGAGAACACCGCCAGGAAGGGCAGGACCACCACCGCGCAACACGCGGCCACGATCACACCTTTGACAGCACGGATGATCATTTGGAGTAGAGTCCTCTCTCTCCCAGCAGGTGCGCGACCTTGTTGGCGCCGAACACCAGCACCAGCCCGACCATCCCCTTGACCAGGCCGACCGCCGCGGCCACGCCCCAGTTGCCGCCGGCCACGCCGTAGGTGTAGACGTACGTGTCCAGCACCTCCGACACCTCGGCGCCGACCGTGTTCTGCTGCAGCAGGATCTGCTCGAACCCGAAGGCCAGCACGTCGCCGAGCTTGAGGATGAGCATCAGCACGATCACGCCGCGGATGCTCGGCAGGGTCACGTGCCAGAGCTGGCGCATCCGGGAGGCGCCGTCCATCGCGCTGGCCTCGTAGAGCGCCGAGTCCACCCGGGAGAGCGCGGCCAGGAAGATGATGGTGCCCCAGCCGGCGTCCTTCCAGATCACCTGGGAGGTGATCAGCGCCAGGAACAGGTCGGGGTTGCCGAGCAGCGGCAGCGTCGCCAGGTCGTGGGAGCGCAGGAACGTGTTCAGCAGCCCCGCATTGCCCAGCATGTGCTGAAATATCGCGACTACGACCACCCAGGACATGAAGTGCGGGAGATACAGGATCGACTGGGCCAGGCGTTTGATCCGCTCGCTCACCAGCGAGTTCAGCAGCAACGCGAGCGCGATCGGCACGGGGAAGACGAAGACGATCTGGACCAGCGAGATGATCAGCGTGTTGGTCAGCGCGTTGAGGAACAGTGGATCCCCGTTGAAGATCACCTGGAAGTTGCCGAAGCCGACCCACGGCGCCTCCCAGATGCCGAGGAAGGGCTGGTAGTCCTTGAACGCGATCACGTTGCCGAGCATCGGCACGTAGTGGAACAGCAGGATCACCAGCAGGCCCGGCACGCCGAGCAGCAGCAGGACGCCGTCCCTGCGCAGTCTGGAGGTCTTCCGCGCCCGGTGCGGCGGGCGGGTGGTCAGGCGGGTGGGGGGCGGTTTCACGTCGAGCGCCATCGGTCAGTCGCCCTTGGCCAGCGCGGTCTCGTACTCGCGGCGGATCTGGTCGCCGCCCTGGCGGCGCCAGTTGGCGACGACCTCGTCCCAGTAGCCGACGGGCTTGCGGCCCGACACGATGTCCAGCTCGGCCTGGTCGATGATCTTGGCGAGCGTGCCGTTCTTGTTGACGGCCGTCTCGGAGTAGAGGGCGGCGGCCGGGTTGCGCGCGATGCCGGGCACGACGCGTTCCTGGTAGGCGCGCTGGGCGTGCACGCGCTCCTTGGGGCGGGGGCCGAGCACGTGCGGGGCGTCGGCGACGTACTCCAGGGGGAGTTTGACCTCGGCCGTGCCGAGGCTGGTGGGCTGCGGCTTGCCGTCCTCCATGGTGTAGTGCTCGCCCTCGACGCCGAACTTGCGGAACATGTACTCGGTGGTGCCGAGCGGCGCGGCCAGCCAGTCGGAGATCCGCAGCAGCTTGGCCAGGCGATCCTTGTCGGCCTTCTTGAACGCGGTGATCGCGAAGTAGGGCTGGCCGGCCCGCGCGGGACCGGGCGAGGGGATGGCGCCGACGTCGACCTTGTAGGTGTCGGCGAGGATGTCCCAGGCGGCGTAGCCGTCGGTGTTCAGCGAGATGGTGGCGTTGCCGAACAGGTCGCGCAGGTTGAGCTTGCCGCCGACGGCGTCCGGGTGGAACAGGCCCGCCTTGACCATCTCCGCCGTCTTGGCCAGGGCCTCCTTGCGGGCCTCGACCTCGTGCTCCGAGGTGAACTTGCCGCCTTCCGCGCGCCACATGTTCGGCACGCCGAGCATGGTGCCCACGAAGGTGATGACGCCCTTCGGGCCGCCGAAGGCCCACCGGTTCCTGGCCGGGTCCGTCAGGCCCTTGGCCAGCTCCAGGAACTCGTCGTAGCTCTTGGGCGCGCTGTTCAGGCCGCGCTCTTTGATCACGTCGGCGCGGGAGAACATGATCGTGCCGACGATGGCGCGGGGGATGGGGATGGCGTACACGCCGCCCTGGTAGGCGGTGGCCTGCCACGAGTCGGCCGGGATGTTGGCCAGGAACGGGTAGTTCTTGATCGCGTTACCGGAGACCAGCTCGCTCAGGTCCGCGCACAACCGGGTGAGCACGGCCGAGCGGTTGGCCAGCTTGGCCGAGATCATGATGATGTCCGGCAGGTCGCCGCTGGCGATGATCGTGGACAGCTTGGCGACGTAGTCGGGCTCGGGCGTCATCGTGATGTCGATCGTCGCGCCGAGCCGGGTGTTCAGCTCCTGCCAGAACCGGTTGCCGGCCACGCCGGGCGGCACCGGGTTGAACATGTTGGTCAGCACCTTGACCTCGCCCAGCCCGGCGCCCGGCTTGTCGGAGAAGGCGGTGACCGGCTTGTCCGGGTAGGCGTAGTAGGCGGCCAGCACGCCTTCGGCGGTGGCGGGCAGGTCGGGTTTGCCGACGGTGGACGGGAGGTAGGCGGGCAGGACGGCCTTCCTGCCGCCGCCCTGCGGGCTCGCCTGGGGTGACGGCGAGCCGCACGCTGCCAGCAGGCCGCCCGAGGCGGCCAGCAGAGCGGTGCTCCCGGTGAGATGGAGGAACTTGCGCCTGCTGTGACGCGCGTCAGACATGGCCTTTTTCCTTCCTGTGGGGGTGCTATCTGAGCTTGAGGGTGACCACGTGCCAGGGGTCGATGCGGAGATCGCCGGTCAGCTCGCCCAGCTCGCTCTCGTCGGCCCGGCACAACACGACCCGGCCCGGGTGGTTCGGGCGGATCTCGCCGCCGTGGCCGGACAGGTCCTGGAGGCGGACGAGCAGGCCGGAGCGGTCGCGCGGCTCGCTCACCGTCGCGCTGACCCAGCCGGGCAGCCCGAGGTCGAGCAGGGAGCCGGTACCGGCGTCCAGACGTCGAGGCTCGGTGCCGAACTTGTCCAGCCTGGTCACCTCGGACACCATCGGCGCCGCCCTGACCTCGCGGCCCAGCCGCCCGGCGGCCACCGGGTCGAAGGCGGGCAGGGGGCGGAAGGCGTACCTCAGGGTGAGCGAGCCTTCCTGCTCCGGCGGAGTGTTGGTGGGCCAGTAGTTGTTGAGCACCCACGAGTAGACCGTCCCGCTCGCGGGGTCGAAGTGCTCGGGCCACGCGCCGCGCACGATGTCATCGGCGGTGAACAGCGGCGCGTCGGCCGAGGTCCAGGCCACGGCACCGGCGGGGGAGTCCACGACGACGCCGTACTGGGTGGTGAACCACTCCTGGCAGGCGCCGGGGGCGTGGTCGCGGGCCGGGTCGATCCAGCCCTGCTGCCGGTCGTAGTGGAAGCGCGGCCGCTCGGCGCTGAACGGGAAGGCCACGTAGAGTGCCTCCTTGGCCGGCTCGCGTTCCTTCTCCAGGCGGACGACGACGTCCACGCGGTCGTCGGTGTCCCTGAGCAGGACGTCCACCTCGACGTACGGGAGGCTCGGCGCGCTGCCCACGGCCCGGATCCGCCAGCCGTCGTAGGTGCGGCGCAACCCGATCGGGCGCATGGTCGCCGGGAAGACGTCCAGCTCGGGCGGGTCCGCCTGCGGGCGGCGGCCGTTCAGCGTGCTGCGCGGGGCGGGCGGGTGGTGGTGCGGGTCGCCGCTGTGCTCGGCCCGGGTGAGCGTCGACGGGCCGTTGCGGACGTAGAGCACCTGGCCGAGCGTGCCGTCCAGCAGCCGCCGTCCGGTCGCACGGTGGGTGAGCCGGCGGACGGCGCCGGTGGCGGGATCGAGCTCGGCCTCCCACCGGGCGGTGACCAGCCGCGGCGGCACCGCCTGCCAACCGTCCGCGCCGGTCGCCTGGTTGGCCGTGGTGCGGCCGTTCTCCTCGCCTGGGGACAGGGCGTGCGGGTCGGTGAGTGGGAGCGTCCGGTAGCCGAAGCCGGGCACGTTCGGCATCGTGAGCCGGTAGCGGCGCAGGCCGGCGCAGTCCGACAGCACCTCGCACGGCACGGGAGGCTCTGTCGTCGACTCGAACTCCACCTCCACGTCGCGGTCCCAGCTCAGTGGGTTGTGCACCAGCAGCGTCGGCCCCTGGGTGGTGACCAGCTCGCCGAGCTGGCTCAACGCCCGGCGCCCCTCGTCCAGCGCGGTGCGGTGGGCGGTGTGCACCTGGTGCCGCTTCCAGTCCAGCTGGTCCTCGACCTGCTCGCCGTGGGGGTGCGCGAGCGCGTGCGACCAGGTCCAGGTGTGCTCGGCGCCGAACAGCGCCCCCTCCCACGCCGCGTCCAGCGCCTGCCTGTTGGGCCGGTAGCCCGGCTCCACCTGCGCGACCAGCGCGGCCAGTCCTTCGGCGGCGGGCAGCGCGCTCTGCGCCCGCCGGTGCTCGGCCACCACGGTGGCGCCGGTGCCGACGCCGTCCTCCCAGTAGCTGCCGCCGTCGCCCCGCCACACCGGCAGCCGGTCGGCCAAGGGCCGGACCGCGTCCAGGTATCCCGCCATCGTGGAGACGGCGATCCGCGGGTGGGCGTAGACGGCGTTCCAGCGGGCGGCGAAGCCGGCGTCGCCGTCGGCGAGGTCCTCGTTGTCGGCGTGGGTGCCGATGATCGCCAGGTCGTGCGGCAGGTAGCCGGGCCGCTCGTACCGGGCCAGCAGGCGGCACAGGGAGTGCGCGCCGCCCTCGACGGTCTGCGGGTCGCCGACCATGAACCGCAGTTGCGAGTAGGTGTCGGAGAAGTGGGTGAGCACGCGGGTGCCATCCACGCCCTCCCACATCACCGGGCTCAGCAGGTGTTGCAGGTCGCTGTCGGCGTTGCCGCCGCGGTGGTGGTTCTCGATGCCGACGAAGCCGTCGATGCCCAGCGCGCCCAGGATCGACGGCACGGCCGCGCTGTAGGAGGGCACGTCGGTGAGGTTCGCGTACGTGATCGGCACGCCGTACTCGTCGCGTAGCCGTACCGCGAGGTAGGCGGCGCGGTAGATCTCCTCCAGGGAGGCGACGCCGGACAGGAACAGGCTGTGGAAGGCGTTGACCGAGATCCGGCCGTCGCGCAGGGCCTGCAGCACGCGTTCGGCGTTCTTCGCCGACCTGGTCGCCAGGTACTGGGCGAGGACGAGCGAGCCGTCCACGGAGAAGGCGAAGTCGCCGTCGAGCGCGGCCAGCGCGCGGTCGAGGTTGCGGCTGTGCAGCTCCAGCACCTTGCCCTGGGAGTCGGTGTAGCCGACGTCCAGGTGCACGTGCGGGATGAGGTGCAAGGTCCACTTGCGCGCGGGTGTGAGGGTGAACGTCTCCGGCTCGCCGCCGTCCACCGACACCTCGGCCCGGCCACGGGCTTCCGGTACGGGGAAGCGCACGCGTACCTGACCGAAGTCCCTGGCGGGGAGGTCGAAGGCGTGGGTACGGCCCGCGAGCCGGACGACCGCCCGGCGGGCGGGAGCCGGGACGGTCAGCTCCACCAGCTCGCTGCCGTCGTGCAGGTACAACGGCGTGGCCACCAGCGACATCGTGGAGTGCGGCGCGGCGATGGGCGCCAGCGCGATCGAGCGCCAGGTGATGCCGCTGCCGAAGTGGTGCCCGAACTGCTCGCGGTGCCTGCGTGGCGGCTCGGCCGGTAGGTCCACCGGGCCCGTCGCCGCCGCGCGGTCCAGCGTGGTGATGATCGCGAGCACGTGGTCGCCGGGCGCCAGCAGCGCACCCGGGATCGCGACCTCCAGCGACACCTCGCCCGCGATCGGGCCGTGCCGGTAGACCTCCGAGCGGTCCTCGCGCCGCACCTCCGGGTGGACCAGCCCGCGATGCGCGCCGTCGAGCTCGATCTCCAGGTCCGGGCACGGGCCGTGCCCGGCCGTGAACTCCAGCCGCAGCCCCCACCAGCCCGCCGTCTCCGCGACGTGGACGGGGAGCTCGACCCGGTGCGGCCGCCGGCCCGCCGCCGCGTCGAGCGGTCCTGGCTGGAACGGCGGGTCGGGAATGGTGATCATGTCTGGGGTTCCAGCTGGGGGAGGGAGAGCACGCTGCCGTGCTCCTCCAGAGCGGCCGCGAGCTGCGGATAGTGGTAGTCCTGCACGGCCTGCCCGGTGCGGATCGACTGGGCCGCCAGCTCGCCCGCCGCCTCGCCGAGCATGCCGTAGTCCGGCTCCATCCGGGCCGACAGGAACGCGACGTGGCTGGCGGAGATGCAGACGGGGACGGTGAGGTTCTCGATCCCGGCGCGGGCGGGGAACAGGCACTCGGCGGGGAGCTGGTAGAGGTCGGCGGGCTCGTTGTACTCGGTGCCGCTGGGCCCGCCCTCGCCCGTGATCGTGTGCACGCCCTCGGGGTAGAGCTGCACGATGTGGCAGTCGATGCCGTACTTCCAGCAGCACACCGGGGTCGCCTTGGTGTTGCCCGGGAGGCGCAGGTCGTGCTGGGTGAGGACGTACTGGCCGATCATGCGGCGGCCTTCGCGTACGTAGAGGGCGTGCGGGAAGCCGGGCCCGTACGGGCTGTCGGTGAACTCGTCGCTCGGCAGGCCGAACTCACGCGCGTCCGCGCGGAAGGACTCGGGCAGGGAAGGGTCGTTGGCCAGCCAGTAGAGCATGCCCTGGTGCCAGCGCACGTGCTCGGCGATGACCTCCTCGCGCCGCGCCCACGTGCCGTCGGGGTAGTCCCACGAGGCTCCCGGCAGGTCGAAGCCGATGAACAGGGCCTGATTGGTCTGGTACTTGTCGCCGGGCGGCAGTAGCGCCGTGTGGGTCACGATCTCCGACAACCCGCCGATCCCGCGCCCGCGGACGAGCTGCCCCAGGTGCTGGTAGAGCCGCGGGTCGTAGCCGTCCGGTTTGGGGAAGGGCAGGCGGCCGGCCGCTTTGGAGAGCACGCCGCGGAAGTTGTACGCCTGCGTCTTCGCGTCACCGTCACCGGGCCGCTCCGTGGGGACCGGGCCGACCGGGTAGCCGTGGTTGGTCGAGAACTCGGCACGGCGCAACGCCCGGTCAGGGAGGAAACCGGCGAACGGCTCGTCGTAGCGCGACCTCGGCTCCCGCCCGAATGTGTAGGGCACCCCGGCGGCGGCCATCAGATCACCCTCGTAGGAGGCGTCGATGAAGAACCGCGCCCGCCTGCCGAGCACGGCCTGGATCCGGCGACCCCTTACCTCGACGTCGGCCGCGCCGTGGACGCGGGTGCCGAGCAGCACGTCCGCCTTCGCCTCGGTGAGCAGGCCTTTCGCGACCCGCTCGGCCACCTTCGGCTCGAAGCGGTACTGCGGCTCGGGCGTGCCGTACTCCTGCCCGATCCCGGCGAAGAACCGGTCGCGGGTCAGCCCGGCGAGGGCCTCGATGACGTTCGGCGGATCGCTCTTGACCAGCCCGCCGGCCACGATTCCGCCCACGTGCCCGGTGGGCTCCAGGACCAGGCTGCTCAGCCCGCGCAACCGAAGCCGCAGCGCGGCCATGATCCCGGCCAGCGTCGCCCCGTAGATGATGACGTCGTAGTCCATCAGTGCCTCACCCGCGCAGCGGCGGAAGGACGTAGGTGGGGGTGGCGTTCTTGCGGGCCTGCGAGGGCCGCATGCGCGCGACGTCCTCCGGCCAGGCCACCGGCACGCCGAGGGTGCCCGTGAGCAGCCGCTGCAGGTCCTCGGTCAGGTCGGGGGAGTCGGCCACGGCGTGCGGTTCGGTGCCCTTCGCCAGGCAGAGCGCGGACAGCGCGCCGACGGCCTCGCCGATGCTCCACTCGACCGGATGGAGGCGGTAGCTGCCGTTGGTGATGTGGGTGGTGCCGATGTTCTTGCCCGCCGGCAGCAGGTTGCGCATCCGGATCGGGACGAGCGCGCCCAGCGGGAGCTGGAACGGGTAGACCTCGAGGTTGACGTAGTTGATCCCGGCCGTGCTGGGGTGCAGGTCGATGTTGTAGTGCCCGACGCCCACCGAGTCGGCGAACCGCTCCGCCCCGGCGCCCTCGGGCCGGTCCACGACGGCGACGTGCTGCTCGACGACCGTGAAGCGGGCCCTGATGCGGCGCGACTCCCGGATGTAGGCCGTCTTGGCCAGGCCGTCCGCCGTCCCGGTGAGGTCGGGGCGCAGCCGCAGGCCGGGATAGCCGTGCCCGCCGTCATGCCGCGGCGCCTCGGTCTGCATCCAGTGCAGGTACGACAGCGACAGCTCCTTGCACCGCTGCAGCGCCTTGTCGCGGTCGGCGCCCGGGCCGAGCAGCGGCGCCTCCCAGTAGTCGATGTTCGGCCAGTTGACCAGCGTGATGTCGGTGTCGATGACGTCGCGGTCGAACTGGCTGCGGGCCCTGATCCGCCGGAAGTGCCACAGGTCGGCCAGGTGCGGCGTGTCCAGGTCGCCCTCGAAGATCCGGTTGACCCGGCCCTTCATGGTGTGAATGTCGATCTTCTCCCACGACAGCTGTGGTCCCGGCCAGAAGGGGTCGACGTGGGTCTTCCAGTGGTCGTACGAGGCGGGCTTGTCGATCACGTGCTCTTCTCCCGGCCGGTACTCCAGCGGGAAACACCAGGCGATCGCCTGCTGGTCGAACGGGTCGGCCACCGGGGCCGCGTACGGCTCGCCGGTCTCGTCCTGGGACTCGGCCCCGATCACGTGCTCGGTGCCCGTCAGCTCCAGCAGATCGCCCAGCTCGGTGGCGTCGGCCACCAGCGGCGCCTCGACGGTGGTGCGCTCACCCGTGCCCGTGTGCCGCAACGTCACGGAGGTGACCCGGTCGCCCTTCGTCCGCGCCTCCACCGGTACGTGCTCCAGCAACACGATGATCCGCCCGGCCGAGATGTGCGGCATGAGCATCTCGTCAATGGCCGCGAGCGCCACCCGGGGCTCGACACACAGCTTGCTCACGTTGCCCAGACCCGGGTTGAGCACCTCCTGCGCCGCCACCTCGGGAAGCAACGGGTAGTTCCGGCGGTAGTAGTCGCGGATGCGGTTGCGCAGCTCGCGGTAGCCGGAGGAGACGTGCCCGGTCTCGATCCACGGATGCTCGTCCGACGGCACCGCCTGCGCGGTCAGCTGCCCGCCGAGCCAGTCGGTCTCCTCGGTCAGCACCACCCGGTGGCCCAGGCGCGCCGCCGTCAGCGCCGCCGCCACTCCACCCACGCCGCCACCCACGACAAGCAAGTCAACCTTGAGTTCAGTCATTGCTAATTTATTAGCTTTCTGTGTCCCGGTCGCTGGATTTCGCTCATGTTAAACCTGGGCTAAATACCGATGTCAATAGCTGATAGACATGCAAATATCAGCGCTGGACAACCAGCATTTGCTAATGCACAATCGGGGCATGTCGCGATCAAGGGGGAGAGGGCCGAGCCAGGCGGACATCGCACGCGAGGCGGGAGTGTCGCAGTCGACGGTGTCCATGGTGCTCACCGGCGCGGGGGACCTCGGCCGGATCTCGGCCGAGACGCAGCGCAAGGTGCTCAGAGCGGCCAGACAGCTCAAATACGTCCCGGCCGGCCAGCTCCGCACGGCCTCGGGCACGCGCGAGGCGCCGCTGCTGCTCGGCGTGTACACCTTCGAGCCGATCTTCCCGACCAGCGCGGGCGACTACTACTTCGAGTTCCTGCAGGGCATCGAGGAGGAGGCCGGGATCGAGGGCTGCAACCTCGTGCTGTTCACCGCGGCGCCCAGCGAAGACGGGGTACGCCGCATCTACCGCGGCTCGGCCAACGGGTTGCGCCAGGCCAACGGCAGCCTGCTGCTCGGCCACCACGCCCACCGCGAGGACCTGGGCAGGCTGGCCAGGGACGGGCACCCGTTCGTGTACATCGGCCACCGCGAGGTCCCCGGCGCCGAGATCAGCTACGTCGGCGGCGACTACCGCGCGGCCACCGGGCGCATCGTGGACGACCTGGTCGAGCTGGGTCATCGGACCTTCGCCTACCTGGGCGAGGTCAAGCGCGACGAGCCGCAGACCGATAGGTGGGAGGGCTTCAGCGCGGCCCTGGCCAGATTCGGGCTGCCGGTGCCGGAACCGGTCTTCGCCCGGCCGGAGGACCTGACCGCCCAATGGCTGGACGAGACCGTACGCCAGGGCACCACGGCCGTCCTCGTCGAGGCGGTCAGCCTGCTGCGCGTGCTCAACGCCATGGTCAAGCTGCGCGGCCTGGCCATCCCCGCCGACCTGTCCGTGGTGCTCCTGGTCGACGACCCCGGAGGCGAGGCGGGCCCGGGGCCGGTGGCGACCCTGCGGATCCCGCGCAACACGATGGGGCGGCGCGCGGTGCGCCTGCTGACCTCCCTCATCACCGACCCGGCCGGCGACTACGAACGCCAGATCCTGCTGCCCTGCACCCACACCCTGGACGGGACGGTGGCACCGCCCTCGCAAACGCTTTAGACCTCCGACGAATATCCCGATTGACGGCCCGTGGACCTCGTACTCGCCGATGTTCACCGTCCAGGAGCGGGGTGCGGCGACACGACCGGCGACGAGCCACGATGAACAGTCCGACCGGCCGAGCGCGTCCTAAGCCGATGGGGGCAGGCACCTCACCAGGTCCAGCCGGCCGGTCAAGGAGAGGGCACCCGCGGCATGGGGCACCAGCACGGTCGTGCCGCGGTGCATCGGGATCGGGGCCTGGCCGGAGCCGGCTAGGGAGCCCTCGCCGCCGGTCACGACCAGCACGCCGTATCCCGGTTCGACGACCTCGTGCCCGTCCACCCGGACCAGCTCGGCACGGAAGAACGGGTCCGCCTCGTGCACGAGCACGCTGCCGGGCGCGGCCATCGCCCGCCGCCTGACCAGCCCGTCCGCCCCGGTGGCTGTGCGGTCGACGCAGCTCAGCGCGAGGTCGAAGCCGAGGCCGAGGTGGCCCTCGGCCGGTCCGTCCACGGCGAAGCCGGTCCACTCCATGAGCACGGAGAGGTCCTCCGGCTCCTGCAGTTCGATGAGGAAGACGCCGGCCCCGATCGCGTGCGGCACCCCGGCCGGTACGAAGATCGTGTCGCCGGGGCCCACCTCGACCTCGTTCATGGCGGCCAGCATGGAGTCGACGTCCTGGTCCCGTACCCACTGGTCCAGAGTCGTACGGTCGAGGTCGCTCTCGAAGCCCAGGTGGATCGTGCCGCCCTCCAGGATCAGCCACGCCTCTGCCTTGCCGTGCGCCCGACCCAGGTGGCGCCGGGCGAAGGCGGTGCCGGGATGGCTGTGCACGGGCAGGCGCTGCCCGGCGTCGAGCAGCTTCACCAGCAGCAGCGGATCGTCACCGAAGCGACCGACGTGCTCCGGGCCGAGCCAGGCGACGGGATCGCGGGCGACGGCGTCCCGGAGCCATTCCCGGCCGGGCAGCCTGGTCAGGCCGAGGGTTTCCGCGCCGAAGACGGTCGTCACCGAGCCGATCCAATCCTCCGGGGTACGCGGGTCGGCGGCCTCCCGGCCGCGAAACCGGGCGATCTTCTCACCTCCCAGGTAGAAGCGCTCGGGTGGCTGGTTGGGACCGAGGACCAAAGGGTGCATGCCCTCCATCCAACCGCAGATTCGGGCTGGTCAAGCGGGCTTGTCCGGCGGTTTGCCGGGCAGGGCCGCGAGGGCGAGCAGGATGTTCAGGCTGGAGATCGCCGTCGCCATGGCGGCCGCCTGGGCCGGTAGCCGGCGGTGCACGCCCGCCGACGCCGCCGTCAGCGCGTCGCTGGTGTGGATCAGCACCCCCGTGCGCAGCGCCTGTTCGAGGTCGTCGCCCTCCAGGCGCAGCAGGTCGAGGCCGATGAGCACGGTACGGATCCCGAACAGCCGCAACGCGTAGATCGCCGCCGGGTTCAGATCGGGATCCGTGCCCAGCCTGCGCAGCATGACCCGCGGTGCCAGCAGTGCGGCGGCGCCGTTGAACAGGCGGATGGCGGCCAGGGTGTAACGCGCGTAATCACGGCGATTCTTGGTCATGAGGTACTCCGGCGCCACGGTTCGAAGGCGTTGGTGACGGCGTGCATCGACGAGCGCAGGTGCGGGTGGTGCCGCAACAGGACCGTGGCCATCGTGTTGTCGTTGATCCAGTCGAGCCCGGCCCGGGTGTAGACCTGCGGCGTGTACGCGGTGGTGAAGAACCGGTCGCTGTTGAGCCGCCGCGAGGCCATCAGGATGAAGATCCGGAACGCGGTGTCGCTGAAGGCGAAGCCCGCGGGCCGCGGCTCGGCGTACATGCCGACCATGAGGTCCACGCTCTCGATGTCGCCGCGGTACAGGCGCCGCAACTCCGCGGCGTCCGCCCGGTCCTCGGTGAGGTCGTCGAAGTCGCCGGCCGGCCGCAACCCGAGCAGCCGCCGGAACTCGTTGTAGCGGGGCACGCCGAGCTCGCGGGTACGCAGGATGTCGACCGCCGCCAGGTCCATCCTGCGGCCGTCCGGGCGCTCGAACTCCTGCAGGAAACGCGGGAAGTTACGCAACGTGACCAGCCCGGGATGGGCGGTGCCGAACGAGTACAGCAGGTCGGTCATGGCCAGCTTCTCGGTGATCTGGATCGCGGCCGGCCCGGCGATGTCGCGGAACGTGAGCTCCTCGATCAGCCGGTCGTCGGCCGCCGCGCGGACGGCGTAGTGGTCGGGCACCAGCGGGTGCATGCGGTAGACCGCGACGAACTCCTCGGTGATGGCGAACGGCACGCCGTGGTGCCGGGTCGGCGAGCCGGGGATGCCACTGATGATCTCGCTGTCGCTGATCCGGCCGAACAACCGGTACAGGCGCTCGCCGGTGAGCCCCCACCAGTTGGCTCGCATGGCGTACCGGGTGGTGGGATGGCTGATGACGGCGGGCGTCCACTCGACCGTGTGGATCTTGGCGATGAGCGCGGCGTTGATCAGGCGGGCCCGGCCGAACAGGTCGTCGTCGTCCCAGGACGGGTACTCGGCGCGCAGCCGGTCGCAGATGGCGTTGTGCTCGCGGGCGAACAACGTCTGCATCATGGCCAGCCCGAGCCAGAAGCCGGGCATCCGGGCCGGGCTGCCCTCGCCGGTCGGGTACGGGATGAGCCCGTCCGGCGTGAGCCGCAGCTTGCCGTCGTGCCCGGAGCGGGCGAGCCGCTGCTCCTCCGCGTTCGTGCCGTACACCTGTGAGGCGTCCCACCAGTGGGACTGCGTGTTGGCCCAGGTCGCGGGACGTCCCAGGGCGCCGGGCGGGCGGGTCGGGTCCGGCCGGGTGCGCAGGACCGTCATGGGCGGCTCCGGCCAGGGGTCGTCGTCGGCCAGCGGGATCGTCCACGCCCCGTCCCGCGGGCCCTCGCCGTGGCTGAACCAGTCCCGGATCATGAACTGCAGCCAGGCCGCGACCAGCGCGTTCACCGACGTGGCCGGCTGGAACTCGCGCCGGGTCAGCACCGCACGGCTGATCTCCCTCGGGCTGGGTTCGAGCAGTTCGGGCAGGGTCTCCGGGTGGGTGTGATCGAGGGGCACGTTCCTGCCGAACCGGGCGCCCGCCATGCCCATGGCCGGACGCGCGAGGTCGTTGTACGTGCCGTCCGGCGTACGGGCCGTGGCGTGCCAGGCCTGCGGCGGGCCGACCGGGGGCGGATCGATGGCAGGCCGGCCGCTGGTGTCGTGGAGGTTGCGGTCGCGCAACCGGTCGCGCAGCCCGATCAGCACGGCCAGCCCGAGCGGCAGGGGCAGGCGATGCCAGCCGACCGCCCGGTCGATCCGCTCGGCGACCCGGTCGAACAGCAGCCGGAGGGACGAGCCGGGCCGGCGTGGTGCGGACATAGGAAACCTCCCGAGTCGGAGCAGGCACGGAGAACGTCCACGCTAGGTCGGCCCCGCCGCCGGGCGCCTCAGGGGCACCCCCAGGGATGTCCCTAGGCCGGGCCGGCGAACCGCAGTGCGAACTCGAACACCCGCCTGCCGCGGACGAACACCACGCCGAGGTAGACGCCGGGCGCGACGAGCCTGATCTCGTCCCGGATCCAGCGCGCCACCAGCGAGGTACGCGAGTAGTCCAGAACCAGGCACTCGCCCCCGTCCACGAGGCTCGGACCGCGGTAGACGCAGGCCCGGATCGCACGAACGCCCACCGGGGTCAGCTTGTTGACCAGCTCGTCACGGCTCCGGTCGAACACCTTCCCGTCCCAGACCAACGCCTTGACCAGCACCATGACGGCACGCCCCAGCGGAGTCCCGGGGGCGATGAGCACCCTGCCGTCGGCGTCGCCGACCGGGATCGGGCCCGCGGAGGCGGCCCTGAACAGCCGGTCGAGCTCACTCCTCGACGCGACCAGCACGCTGCTCTTCATGACGGGTACGTTAGGCAGCCGCGCCCGCCTTCGGCCCCAGGGAACGACTCAGGGAGTTCCCTAGGCCTACTGGAGGCGGGCGGCGCGGCTGAGCCGCGGGATGCTCTCGATGAGCCGACGGGTGTACGGGTGCACGGGCGAGCCGAGCACGTCCGCGGTGGGACCCTGCTCCACCACGCGCCCGCGTTCGATGACCGCCGTCTCCGCGCACAGGGCGGCCACCACGCTCAGGTCGTGCGAGACCACCACGACCGTCAGCCCGTGGCTCTCGCCGAGCTCGGCCAGCAGGTCCACCACGCGTACCCTGGTCGACACGTCGAGCGCGCTGACGGGCTCGTCGGCGAGCAGCACGCGCGGCCGGCACACGATGGCCCTGGCGATCGCGATGCGCTGCCGCTGCCCGCCCGAGAACTCGTGCGGGTAGCGGCGAGCCGCGTCGGCGGGCAGCCCAACCGAGCTCAGCGCCTCGGCCACCCGCTCGGCGGCCTCGTTGCGCCTGGCCGCGCGGGATCCGGGGGCGAGCAGGCCCTGCGCGCGCAGCGGCTCGGAGACGATCCTGCCGACCCGCTGGCGCGGATCGAGCGAGGAGTACGGGTCCTGGAACACCGGCTGGACCGCCCGCCTGAACGCCGGATCGCGCGGCGACAACTCGGCGCCGTCGAAGAGCACCTGCCCCGTCGCCGGCCTGGCCAGGCCGAGCAGCAGCCGCAACAGCGTGGTCTTGCCCGCGCCCGACTCGCCGACCAGCGCCAGGCTGCGCCCGGCCGTCACGGACACCGAGACGCCCTCCAGCACCGGATCCCCGCCCCGGTACGCGAAGCCCACCTCCCGAGATTCCAGGATGGTCATGGGGCCAGCCGATCCAGCTCGCCCTCCAGCGCCCATGCGCTGTCCACGAGCGAGCGCGTGTAGGCGTGGCGCGGCTCGCGCACGATGTCACGCGTCCTTCCCGACTCCACCATCGAGCCGTCCTTGAGCACCACGACCCGATCGGCCACCTCCGCGACGACGGCCAGGTCGTGGCTGATGAACAACAGCGCCATCCCCCGCCCCGCCACCAGCCCGTCCAGCAGCGCCAGCACCTCGGCCTGCACCGTCACGTCCAGCGCCGTGGTCGGCTCGTCGGCGATCAGCAGCGCGGGCTCGCAGGCCAGCGCCATGGCGACGGCCACCCGCTGCCGCTGCCCGCCGGAGATCTCGTGCGGGTACGCCCGGGCGAGACGTTCCGGCAGGCGTACCTCCGACAGTGCGGCCAGGACGGCGGCCCGCAGCGGGGCGCCGCGCAGCCCGCGACGGCGGCGGATCGGCGCGGCGATCTGCTTGCCGACGCGCATCAGCGGATCCAGCGCCGTCAGGGGCTCCTGGAAGACCACGCTGGCGGCCCGGCCGCGTACTCGGTCCAGCTTCCGGTCCGGGGCGCCGACCACCTGCGTCCCGCCCAGCGTCACGCTGCCGTGCGCGGTCATGCCCGCGGGCAGCAGGCCCATGACGGCCAGCGCGGTCAGCGACTTGCCGGAGCCCGACTCGCCGATGAGGCCGAGCCGCTCGCCGGGGCCGAGCGTGAAGGACAGGCCGCGGACCAGGTCGTGGCCGTCCGAACGGCGTACCGACAGGTCGGCGACGTCCAGGGGCGTCATCGGCTCCTCCTGCGTGTCGGGTCGGCCAGGTCGCGGAAGCCGTCGGCCACCAGGTTCACGCCCACCACGAGGACGACGAGCAGCACGCCCGGCGCGATGGCGCCGGTCGGCGCCGTCAGCACGGTGGCCTGCGCCTCCTGCAGCAGCCGTCCCCACGAGGCGTTCGGCGGCGGCGGGCCGAGCCCGAGGTACGACAGCGCCGCCTCCGCCAGCACGGCCAGCCCGAGCTGGAGGGCCAGGTTGACCAGGAGCGTCGGCCAGATGTTCGGCAACACGTGCTCGGTCACCACGCGCGGCCACGAGGCGCCCGAGGTCCGCGAGGCCGTGATGTAGTCCTGCGCGAGCACCCGTTTGACCAGCACCCGGGTCAGCCGCGCCACGACGCCGGACATGGCCAGCCCGATCGCCAGGATCGCGGACCCGAGCGACGCCTCGCGGGCCGCCACCACCAGCATGGCCAGCAGCAGCGTCGGGAACGCGATGAGGATGTCGAGCGCGGCCGACAGCGCGTCGTCCAGCCAGCGGGTCGCGAACCCGGCGACCAGCCCGCCCGCCACCCCGAGCACGCCGCCGAGCAGCACGGAGCCGATCCCGACCGTCAGCGCGATGCGGGCGCCCACCATCAGCTGCGTGAGCAGGTCCTGGCCCAGCTTGTCGGTGCCCAGCAGGTGCGCGCCGCCCGGCGGCACGAGCCGCCCGCCGGAGGTGTCCGCCGGATCGTACGGCAACCAGACCAGCGACCCGGCGGCCACCACGAAGACCACCGCCACCAGCACACACCCGATCACGAACGTCGGCCGCCCTCTCACGGACGCCCTCCACCGACGTGCGCCCGCAACCGCGGATCGACCAGCCGCTGCACGAGGTCGGCCGCGAAGCCGATCACCAGCACCGCGAACGTGCTGACCACCAGCACCCCTTGAATGACCGGATAGTCGTGCTCGGCGATGCCCTCGACCAGCATCGTCCCGAGCCCCGGCAACGTGAACACACTCTCCACGACCACCGCGCCGAGGAACGTCGTGGCCAGCTCGATGCCGAGGATCGAGATCACCGGCACCGCCGCGTTGCGCAGCCCGTGCCGCCACATCGCGCCGCCGAACGACGAGCCGAGCGCCCGCGCCGTACGGAGGTAGTCGCTGCCCAGCACGTCCAGCGTGGCCGAGCGCACGTACCGGATGAGGGAGGCCGACATGACCAGCGCGATCGTGACGACCGGCAACACCAGCGACGTCAGCGCCCTGAGGGGCTCCGCCCAGTCCTCACGAGGGAACCCGCCCGCGGGCAACACCCGCAACCGCAGCGCGAACACGGTCACCAGCAACATCCCGATCCAGAACACCGGCACCGCGATGCCCAGCTGCGAGACCCCGTTCAGCAGCGGCCCGTACCAGCGGTCCGACCGCCAGGCGGCCAGGAACCCGACCGGCAGCGCGACCACCACCGCGAGCGCGAACGACAAAAGCGTCAGCGGCACGGTCACGGCCAGCCGCTCGGCGATCTCCGGACCGACGGGCAACCTGCTGACGAATGACGTGCCGAGATCCAGACTGGCCAGCCCGGCCAGCCAGGAGCCGAACTGCTCCGGCAGCGGCAGGTCCGAGCCGATCTGGCGGCGCGCCGCCGCGAACTGCTCGGGCGTGGCGCCGACCGACAGCAGCGCGTTCGCCGGGTCGCCGGGCAGCAGCCGCAACAACACGAACAGCAGCGCCGCCGCCAGCAGCAGCGAACCGAGCAGGAACGCGGTACGGCGCAGCAGGTAGCGCGCCATCAGCCCTTCTTGATCCCGTATGCGTAGAACTGCGAGTTCAGGCCGTTGATCGGGTAGCCGGAGAGCTTCGAGGAGGCCACGACGATCTGCGGGTAGAGGTAGAGCCAGTCGCTGGCCGCGTCCTCGGCGATCTGGCGGTTGACCTGCTTCAGCAGCTCGGTCTGCTCCTCGGCGGTCTTGGCCTGCTCGGCCTGCTTGACCCAGCCGGTGACCTGCTTGTTGTCGTAGCCCCAGTAGAAGTCCGGGTCGCCGTACCAGACCACGTCGCGATCGTTGACGTGCTCCTGCAGCGTCGCGGCGAAGTCGCGGTTCTTGTACACCTTCGTGTACCACTCGTCGGCGGTGATGACGTTCACGTCGACCGTGATGCCGACCTTGGCCAGCTCGCTCTTGATGAACGTGGCGGCCGTCGGATGCGGGTCGTAGTTGGGCGTGTCGAGGGTGAAACGGAAGCCCTTGGCGTACCCGGCCTCGGCGAGCTGCTTCTTGGCCAGCTCGACATCATAGGGGTTGACCTTGGTCAGGTCCTCGTACCAGGGGTCGGTGGGCGGCACCATCGAGCCGATCAGGCTGCCGTGACCGGCCCAGACCGACTCCAGCAGCTTGGCGTCGTCGATGGCCGACGAGACGGCCTTGCGCACCAGCGGCTTGTCGAACGGCGCCTTCCTGTCGTTGAAGGCGAGCAGCAGCTTGGTCGTGGAATGGCCGTCGCTGATCTTGTAGTCCGGGTTGCCGGTGAACTGGGTCAGCGCGTCGGGGCTCTGCTGGCTGGTGACGATGTCCACCGCGCCGGTCAGCAGCGCGTTGTTGAGCGCGGTGGCGTCGGTGAAGTAGTGGTAGACGACGCCGTTGTTCGCGGGCGGCGTGCCCCAGTAGCCGGGGAAGCGCTCCAGGCTGAGCGTGGAGCCACGCTTCCAGGTCCCCAGCTTGTACGGCCCTGTGCCGTCCTCGCTGGTGGCCGGGTCCTTCGCGGCGGTGTTGACGATCCACACGTAGCTCAGGTTGTACACCAGCGAGATCGACCGGCCCGACAACTTCACCACGACCGTGGCGTCGTCGGGGGTCTCGACCGACTTGATCACCTCGAGGCTGCTCTTGCGCGCCGACTGGGAGTCGTCCGCGGTGACCTTCGCGATGCTGTTCTTCACGTCGGCGGAGGTCAGCGCCTTGCCCGAGTGGAACTTCACGCCCTTGCGCAGCCTGAAAGTGTAGGTGAGGCCGTCGCCGGAGACCTCCTGGCTCTCGGCCAGCAGGGGCTCCACCTTGCCGTCGTCGGTCAGCTTGAACAGGCCCTCGTACACGTTGCCGTTGAACGCCTCGGTGATGCCCTGGCCGCCGCCGGCGGTGTTGTCGAGGTTCTGCGGCTCGTACAGGGAGCCGATCTCGATCGTGGCCCCGGCGTCCGGTGTCGCGGACGAGCCGCCGGCGGGGGCGTCCCCCGGACCGGAGCCGCACGCGGCGAGGGCGAGGGCGAGCGCGGCCACGACGCCGGCGAACTTGCTGGTCAACGTAACTCCAGGGGCAATGAGTAGGTTTAGTGGACTATACCCCCGTCTTTGCCGGTTCCTGGGAGAGGGGTGCCGGCCGCCGTACGGCCAGCGGCGAGATCGCCACACCCACCACCGCCACGACCGCGGCGAGCCAGAACAGGGCGGTGAAGGCGGAGTCCGGCACCGACGCGCCCCGGCTGCTGGAGGCGATCACCGCGGCGGCGAGCTGACTGCCGACGACGCTGCCGACCGTGCGGAAGATGTTGTTGAGCCCGTTGGCGGTGCCGGTTCGCTCCAGCGGCACGATGTCGGCGATCAGTTTGGGCAGCGCCCCCATGACCAGCCCGGACCCCGCCCCGACGACCGCGTAGAACACCGCGTGCTGCCAAAAGGCGCCATGGGCGAGGGCGAGCAGCGCCGAGCCCGCGACGAACAGCAGGAACCCGCCCGCCAGCGGCCAGCGCGAGCTGAGCGCCGAGATCCGCCCGACGGACATACCGGCTGGGATGATGGCCAGCATGCCGGGCAACATCAGCAGCCCGGCCACGGTGATGGTGGCGCCGAAGCCGGCGCCGTCCGTGCCCGGCTCCTGCTGGGCGAACAGCGGCAGCGCCAGGTAGAAGAAGTACGACCCCGCCCCGAACAGCAGGGCGGCCGCGTGCGTGGCCAGCATCGGCCGGTCGGCCAGCTCGGCGACGTCGATGAGCGGGTCGCGCCTGACCCGTTCCACCGCGATGAGCACCACCGCCAGCAGCACGCCCAGCGCGAACAGGCCGAGCACCCCCGCCGACGTCCACCCCCACGAGGGACCCTGCGTGAGAGCCAGCAACACCGCGACCAGGCTCAGGCCGAGCAGCGCCGCGCCGGGCAGGTCCAGCCGTCCCGAGGTGGTGCGCGGGCTCGCGGGCACCCAGCGCGCCACCATCAGCAGGCTGATCAGTGCGAGGACCGCGCCGAGCACGAACAGGTAACGCCAGGACAGGTGGTCGGCCAGCAACCCGCCGACCACCAGACCGGCTCCGGCGCCCGCGCCGACGATGCCGGAGACCAGGCCCATCGCGAACGGCAGCCGCTCGCGGGGCAACGACTCGCGCAGGATCGCCATCGACAGCGGCACCACCGCCAGTGCCGCGCCCTGGACGACGCGGGCGGTGATGAGCTGGCCGACGTTCTGGGCCAGCGCCGCCCCCGCCATGCCGACGGCGTTGGTCGCCAGGACGCCGATCATCACCTTGCGCCTGCCGTACAGGTCGCCCATGCGTCCCAGGAGCGGGGTCAGCACGGCGCTGGAGAGCAGGAACGCGCTGAGAATCCAGGCCGACCACGTGGGCGTCGTGCCCAGCTCCCGGGTCAGCAGCCCGAGGGCGGGCACCACCACCGTCTGCATCAGTGAATAGCCCAAGACGGCGGTGACGAGGGCCGCCAGGATCCCGGAATCGCGCGAGGACACGGTCATGAAGCCACCCTTCCAGATTGGTTGGTGCCACGGACTGTTCGCGACACGAACCAAACTAGTTGGTGGTACGAACCATCGTCAACGTGCGGGGATTGACGTGCGCGTCTTCCAAGGCGCCTGGTAGGCCCACTGCCAGGCCAGTTCGAGCGGCCCGCGCTGGAACCGGCGCAACCACTCCGAGGCGAGCGACGCCGCAGGGTACGTGCCGCACTCGACGCGGCGAGCCCGGACCGCACGCAGGATTTCCGGGCCTGAGCCGAGGCCACCCCGCGGGTCAGTCGTCCTCCAGCCACGACGTGGCCCGGCGACGCCTGCCCACGCGCACGGCGTGGCGCACAAAACGAACCTATCGAGTGAGATCTCGAACACCCAGCGTTTCCGTGGCATGATCGCCGAAACGGGTGACCCGGGACCGGTCCCGGACAGGCCGGTGCACACTGACCGGGCACCCCAGCGTCCGATAAGGAGGATCATGCCCCCCACGATCACCACCGCGCTGATGATCGCCGCGTCCGTCGCCGGCGGCCTGGCACCGGCGAGCCAGGCGCCCACGACCATGACGGCCGCCGTCGCCGGTCCCAACCTGCGCGCCTGCTACGACGGCAAGTGCAAGCTCACCTTGACCAAGCGGGCGACGTTCCGGGTCAGCTCCCGGTTCGGCCTCACCCGGCTGACCATCACGTTCAACAGCCAGAGCGTGCGGGTGCGGGGCACGGGGCCGGGCGTGATGTCGGAGGCGTTGCTCGGCGAGGGCACGTCGGGATCGGTCAACAACATCGGCATCCGCGTGGTCTCGGTGTCGTCGAGCAAGGCGGTGTTGCGGCTTTCCCCCGTACGTCGCTAGTTGTTGTTCGCGTCGCGCAGGAGCAGCACCGCGATGTCGTCCGTACGCTGCTCGACCGCGGCTGGCTCGATGAGCGAGTCGGCGAGCTCGCGCAGGGACTGGCCGCGGGACGGGGTGAAGCGTCCCGCCAGGTTCGCGATGGCCTCGCCCAGGTCGAGGCCGGGTTTCTCGATCAGGCCGTCGGTGTAGAGGGTCAGGACGCAGCCGGGCGGCAGGGACAGGTCCGTGGTGGCGTACTCGGCGTCGGGGTCGATGCCGAGCAGCAGGCCGGGGGACGTGTCGACCACCTGGGTCGGCGAGCCGGGGTGGCTGAGCAGCGGCGGCGGGTGGCCCGCGCTGGCCAGGCACGCGGTGTGCGTGCGCAGGTCGATGCTGAGATACAGGCAACTGGTGAACCGGTCCGGTGCCAGCTCGACGAGCAGCCGGTTGGTGTGCGCGAGCACCTCGCCCGGGCTGGCCCCCGCGGTGGCGTGGGAGCGGATGGCGGTGCGCACCTGCCCCATGAGGGCCGCCGCGGTCATGTCGTGGCCCTGCACGTCGCCGATGACCGCCGCGGCCATGGTGTCGTCCAGGCGGATGAGGTCGTAGAAGTCGCCGCCGATGTCCATCCCGGGCGTGGCGGGCACGTAGCGGGCGGCCAGGTCCAGGCCGGGGATCCGGGGCAGCGTACGCGGCAGCAGGCTCGACTGCAGGCACTGGGCGAGCTGATGCTGGGCGTCGTACAGCCGGGCACGGTCGAACGCCTGGCCGATCAGCCCGGCCAGGGCGGTCAGCGTGGCGCGCTCGTCGGTGCCGAAACGATGCGGACGGTCGTAGGCGAGGATGCACGTGCCGATGGGGTGACCCGAGGTGACCAGCGGCAGGAACGCCCACGCGGACAGGCAGTCGGAGCGGATCGCCTCCGGGTAGGCCTGCCGCAGCTCGTCCCAGGTGGAGAAGAACTCCGGTTCGCGGGAATCGAAGAGCTGCCGCGCGGGGGCCACCGGGATCATCGGGCGGTCGTCGAACTCGTCGATGGCCTGCCGGCTGTAGCCGCGCGAGGCGTGCACGCGCATCCGGCCGCCCGTCGTGGTGAGGATGGCCAGCGCCTGGACGTCGTAGACGGGCATGACGTGGTCGGCGACGAGGTCGGCCACCTCCTGCGCGGTCACAGCCCGTGCGAGGTTGGTCGCCAGGTGCAGCATCTCGTGCAGCGCGATCACCCGTGGTGGCCGCTCGCCGCCGGCGACGGCGTCCGGCGCGAGATGGCCGGGGCCGCGGGCCGCCGCCTGCGGGCTGATGCGCACGGTGACGCCCGACAGGCCGGGGTAGAGCAGGAAGGACAACGGCTGTCCCTCGGGGTTGCGCGCGGAGAAGCCGGTGACCTGGCGGCCGACGACCGCCGCCCGGTAGCGGTCCTCGTACGCCGGGTCGCCCAGCCACGGCAGCGCGTCCCACAGGCGCTCGCCCACCAGTTCGGCCGGGCCGCTGAGGAGCAGGTCGGCGGCCGGTGCGGTGAGCAGGCTCACGCATCCTTCCACGTCGAGGACGCAGAATCCCTCCGGCAGGCGGTTGAGGCAGTCCAGCGCGACCAGGTCCGCGTGCGGGTCCTGCCTGCGTACCGGACGCAGGTCCAGGACGCGGGGCAGCGGAGCCGGGGAGATCGGCCGGCCCACCTCGGCCGCCTGCTGGAGCGTCTTGCCCACCCGGGCGCAGACGTCCTCGATGACGTCGAGCTGGCGCGGGCTGAGACCGGACACGCGTCCGGCGGGCCACAGCAGCAGGAACGCGCCCCAGACGGTGTCACCGGTGCGGATCGGCGCGATCGCCGCCGCGAAGTGGTACGGCAGGGTCAGTGCCACCGCGGGGAACGCGCGGGCCAGGTGTTCCCGGCCGGTGAGCCAGATCAGCCGCCGCTCGCGCACCGCCACGGCGATCGGCATGGGGTCGTTCGTCCTGATCCGGGCCCATGCCCTGGCGATCGGGGCCGGGAGTCCCAGCTCCGTGTCCATCAGCAGGACCTGCCTGTCGTCGGACAGCAGGTAGGCGGCGCCGATGTGCGCTCCCGTGCTGCTGACGACTTCGATCAGCAGCGTGTCCAGGCGAGGCGAACCATTCGCCTCGCTTGGTGCCAAGGTGAAGTCCTCTCGCACTGCCTCAACACGCCTCGCTCACGAATCGTGTACACGATAGCCGCTTAAATCCCCATATATACGAACAATACACGCGTGATCGTAACGGATCGTTGATGATTGCGTCAGCGCACAGCCGGTTAGAGGCTCGCTTCGCGGTTTCTTGAAGCGGCCGTGACCCGTGATCGACTGAGGGCCCTGCCGGGGACTACCGGCCTCCTGCCACCTCGGAGAGGCCGGTGGCGCGGCCGAGCATCTGGTGCATGTGATCCCGGAAGCGCTGCAGCGCCTCCGGATCGCCGGTGCCGAGGTGCTGTCCCGTCGTGTCCATGCCCCCGCTCAGCGCGAACCCGTGGATGCACCAGATCATCGTGTACGTGGTGAACTTCGCATCGGCGCCCGCCGGCTCCGCCACGGTGGCGACGCTGTCGATGGCCTTGTAGATCAGCCGCTGGCTCTCGATCGCGTCCAACCCGATGTCGCGGGCGTCGGACAACCATCGGTGCATCCACAAGGACGGGATCTCTGGATATTCCAGGCACAGGTCGAGGTACCCGTCGATGAACCGGTTCAGTGCGGCCGCCTTCCCCTCAGGCGGGGCGGCCCGCAGCTCGCCGGCTCGCGGCAGGAGGACGTCGGTCCGGATCCGGTGGGCCTCCTCCATGACCGCCAGGTAGAGCTCGCGTTTGGTAGGGAAGTACGTGCTGACGGTCGCCATGTCCACCCCTGCGGCCTCTCCGACCTGCACGCAGGAGGTGCTGTCGTAGCCGAGCGCGGCGAACAGCCTGGTCGCCGCCCGCAGGATCGGCTCCCGCTCGTCGTCTTCTGGAGAGTCCATGCTCGCGACCATAGATCGGGCGTGTTGGCCGACCAATTACTTGATCGACAAGTACGGGTAAAAGTAAGCCCTGACCACGACCACCGGGCCACCCGCACCGCGGTCAGGCGTTCAGGTAGCGCAGCACGGCCAGGACGCGCCGGTGGTCGTCCGGGCGCGCGGGCAGCGCGAGCTTGGCGAAGATGCTGGTGCAGTGCTTCTCCACGGTCCGTTCGGCGATGACCAGCCGCTCGGCGATGGCCTGGTTGGTACGGCCCTCCGCCATCAGGGCGAGCACGGCCCGCTCCCGCTCCGTCAACGCGTGCAGCGGGTCGTCCGCGCTCGCGCGCCGCTCCACGAGCTGGTCCACCACGATCGGGTCGAACGCCGACCCGCCGCGCCCCACCTGCCGCACCGCCGCCGCGAACTCGGCCAGATCCGACACCCGGTCCTTGAGCAGGTATCCGACCCCCTGGGCGCCGCCGTCGAGCAACTCCACGGTGTAGCTGACCCGTACGTACTGCGACAGCACCAGCACCCCCGTCCCCGGATGCGCGCGGCGGATCTCCCTGGCCGCCCGCAGGCCCTCGTCCGTACGGGTCGGCGGCAGCCGGATGTCCACGACGGCCACGTCGGGCCGGTGCCGCGCCACCTCGGCGAGCAGCCCCCGCGCGTCCTCCACCTTCGCCACGACCTCGAACCCGGCCTCGGTGAGCAGCCGCGCCACGCCCTCGCGCAGCAACGTGTTGTCCTCGGCGATGACTACCCGCACGGCAGCGTCGCCTCGATCCTGGTGCCCTGACCCGGCGGGCTGTGCACGCGCAGGCTGCCGCCGTTCGTCTCGACCCGGCCGGCCAGCCCGCGCAGGCCCGAGCCGTGCTCGGGGTCCGCGCCGCCGCGGCCGTTGTCCTGGATCTCCACCGACAGCCGGCCCAGCGTCCTGCCGATCCGGACCGCCGCCCGGTCGGCGGCGGAGTGCTTGGCGAGGTTGGACAGGGCTTCGGCGACCACGTAGTAGGCGGTGGTCTCGACTTCGGCGGGCAGGTCGCCCGCCCCGTCGGAGGAGACCGTCACCGGGACGGGAGCCACTGCGGCCAGCTCGCAGACGGCGCCCACCAGCCCGCGCTCGGTCAGGATCGGCGGGTGGATGCCCTGGGCGAGCGCGCGTACCTCGCCGAGCGTCGTCAGAGCCGTGTCCCTGGCCTCGGCGATCAGCGGGCGCACCCGTTCGGCGCCCGACTCTTCTGGGCCCGAGTCCAGCGCCGCCTCGGCCAGGCTGAGCGTCAGCGGGATCGACAACAGCCGCTGCTGCACGCCGTCGTGCAGATCGCGCTCCAGGCGGCGGCGCTCGGCCTCGGCAGCGCGCACGATCTCCGTGCGCGACTCGGCGAGCTGGCGCAGCCGCGCCCGCAGCTCGGCGGTCAGGCGCTCGTTCTCCAGCGCGAGCGAGGCGGCGGCGCACGCCGCCTCGATCAGCTCCGGCTCCTCCAGCAGGGCCGGGTCATGGGTCAGTACGGCGAGCGGGCCGTCCCTGTCGACCTCGGTGACCACCTGCCGCGGCCCGGCCTGCACGGGCCTGCCCTCCACATCGAGGTACGCCCCCGACTCCGACACCCAGTACCCCACCCGCAGCGCCGGGTCGTGCAGCGTCTCGGCCAGGGCCGTCTGGAGCGTGGCCGGGTGCGGCTCCCTGATCAACCGCACCACCAGCCCGGCGACCCCGCCCCGGTCGATCCGGCGCCGCAGCAGGCCGCCCAGGAACGCCAGCGGGATCGCGCCGAACGCGAGCTGGACCGACAGCGCCAGCGCCGGAGCGGACCCACCGGCGATCATGACGGGCTTGTAGACCACGAACAACGCCGTCGCCACGACGGCCGCGGCGAGCACCGGCATGAGCTGGCGCCGCCGCGTCACGCTGCTCGTGCGCAGGCGCACCACCTGCAGCGCGATCACGGCCAGGCCGATGAGCACCAGCGCGAACGAGCCCGCCAGGCCGATCGTCTCGCCCGCCGGCCCGGCGAGCTGCCGCAGGCCCAGCACGGCGACGCACAGGTAGGCCAGGCCCACCACCAGCCGGGACGCGCGGCTCCCGAGCCTGCCGGTCGGGAAGGCCATGATGAGGTGCGCGAGCAGCGCGGGCCACGCGCCGACCGTCAGCGCGACCACCTCGCGCGGCAGCGGCAGCGGGAACTGGTGCAGCGTCCACAACACGCCCTCCGCCATGAGCAGCGGGCCGAGCGGGTTGCGCGGCCGTAACCGCCACGCCACCAGGCCCGCCCCGAGGAAGGCGGCTCCGGCCGTGATCGTCACCAGCACGGCGAGTGGGCTCAGCGGAGGGCCTTTCTCTCTGGTCCGGCTGACTCAAGGATATGAGCCCGCCGCCGCCCGCGGCTTCGGCGATCAGATCTGGACGAACTCCAGCTCCATGAGGTGAGCCAGGGCCTTGAGCTCGGCGGCGCGGTGGCCGACGCCCAGGGCCCAGTGGTGGGAGATGCCGGTGGCGCTCCACTCGTCGGTCCACTCGCCGGGGTCGCGGCCGAAGTCGACGCGGGAGGTGGTGTTGCCGATCTGCAGGTGCGGCCCGTCCACGGTCTCGCCCTCGGAGGCCACGAAGGCGAAGCGGCCGTCGCGGCGCTGGATGAGGCCGAACGCGGTGACCGGGCCGTGCTTGACGTCGAACTCGACCGAGACGCCCCAGCCGCGTTTGCCGTGGTAGACGCCCAGGCCGCGCAGCAGCGGCCGGCGGGCGCTGATGGCCAGGTGGGCCGGGCCGTCGTGGCCCATCTCGACGTGGCCGCGGCGGAAGTCGAGCGCCTGCAGCTCGGTGAACGACCCGCCCGCGCCCAGGCGGTCCATGACGAGCATGGCCAGGCTGGTTCGCAGTTCGTACTCGCCGGCGGCCGGGATGCCGCGGGCGGTGAGCAGGGAGGCGCCGAGGATCATGCCGGCGCCCAGGCGTTCGTGCTGCTCGCCGTCCAGGCCCCGGTGGTAGTAGGCCAGGCTGTCCAGCGCGAAGTCCTCGGCCAGCCGGTCCAGGCCGACCGAGACGCGGCAGGCCCAGTCGAGATCGACCTCGTTGACGGTGTCGGCCAGTTCGAAGATCTTCTCGGTCTCGGCGCGTTTGGCGGCGGCGTCCGCGTCGGTGACCTTCTCCACGCGTACCCGCAGGTCGTCGAACTCCAGCACCTCGACGTGCCCGCCGAGGTTCGCCGGCACCAGGGTGAGGTCGGTGGAGACGTCGAGCATGCCGGGGTAGAGGTGGCCCATCAGGCCGTGGCGCCCGTGCCGCAGCGCGGCGCGGGCGCCGGCCGCCCGCACCCAGCTCGTGATCTTCGTCCAGGCGCGCTCGTCCTCCAGGTAGCCCGACACCGACCGGAACGGGATGCCGACGCGCAGGAACGTGTTGGCCATCTCCGGCAGTGGGCAGGCGCCGCAGTAGGCCAGCCACTGGCCGGTGTCGAACGTGGCGTGGTCCATCGACTCGGTCGGCTGCAGGTTGATCAGCAGCACCGGCGCGCCGCTGCGCTGCGCGATCGGCACCAGCATGGTGGCCGTCATGTACGTGGTCAGGAAGCCGACGATGAGGTCGCAGTCCGCGGCCCGCAACTTCTCGGCCGCCACCGCCCCCTCCTGCGCGTCGGAGATGAACCCGACGTCCACGATCTCCGCGTCCAGCTCCCGCATCCGCTCGGAGACCCGTGCGGACGAGCGCTGGAGCTGGGGGAGGAGGTCGGGGAACTGGGGCCAGTAGGCGCCCAGCCCGCCCGCGACCAGTCCGACCCGGGTCTTCGTCTTGTTAGCCACGGTGGTGCCCTCCTGAGGGGTTATGGGAGGTTGACGCGGTCAGAAACGCGAAGTTTCGGACAAAAGTATAGATCGTCCCCAAAACCACCGCAGGGCACCGCGCCTACCCGTAGGTGGGGCGCTGCGGCCAGCCGGGCGGCGAGTCCTCCCAGTCCTGCTGCCTGCCGTAGGGCATGAGGTCGAGCACGCTGTTGGTGAAGACCAGCCGGTCCACGCCCCGGGAGGTGGTGCTGTAGGTGCGGTAGACGTCGTCGCCGTCGCGCAGGAACGCGCTGAGCATGAACCCGCCCCCGGCCCCGCAGTCGTCCGCGAACGACGTGCCGTGCGACGACACGAACGGCAACGTCCAGCCCATCCGCGCCTTGTACGCCTCGATCTGGGCGAGCGGCATGTTGGACACGGTCACCCACGTGACCCCGGCCTCAGCCAGCCCCGCCAGCCCCGTCGCCGGGACGTTGTTGGTGAACCAGGTGCAGCCAGGGCAGTAGTCGTCAGGACCGTTGTCCATGAACTGGTAGACGGCCAGTTGCCCGCGGCCCTCGAACAGATCGAGCAGGGTCTTCTTCCCTGTCGGAGTGTCGAACACGTAGTCGGCGGCGAACCTCACCATCGGCAGGCGGCGGCGCCGCGCGGCGATCGCGTCGAGCGTGCGGGTGGCGTCCTTCTCGGCCTTGAGCAGGTCGTCGCGGGCCTGCCGCCACTCCTCGGCCGAGACAATTTTCGGTTTCTCCATGCCGTGGATTCTGCGCCGCCGCACCGACAAAAACGAGCTACCTCTCGGCCGGCGCCCTCTCGGAGGGCCTGAGGAAGAAGATGCCGAGGGCCAGGACCAGGACGAACGGGATGTCGGTCAGGAACTTGCTCCAGTAGCGCTCCAGATCCATGGCGGCCTGCCCGGCCATGAGCAGGGCGTGAGCCAGGTTGGCCCACATCGTGAAGGACAGGAACGACGTGTGGGCGAGCGGTCTCCGCGCGGCCAGCAGGAGGAACACGCCCCACACGACGTAGATCGTGAACAGCATCGGCGGCACGTGGGCATGCTCGTGGCCGGAGCTGACGTCGTTCCAGATCGTCCAGTTCAGCGGGCCTCCAACCTCCGCCAGCAACGGGGTCCGGACCATGAACCCGATGAAGAGCGACCCGAAGATCGCGAGTGACAACACGCCGTAGACCCGCAGGAACGCGGCGAGCGTGCGAAGCCGCTGGTTGTCGTCCATGTCAACCCTCTCTCGTAGCCGTTGAGTGGTTGGACACTACAACTCTATGATTGGAAATAACAACTAGAGAGGTGGATTGGCGAACTTCCGCTGGTAGGGTGGGGGTCATGGTCGGCAAGCGGAGTTACGGCGACGGATGTGCGATCGCGCACGCCCTCGAACTGGTGGGGGAGCGCTGGGCGCTCCTGGTCGTGAGGGAGCTGATCCTCGGCCCCAAACGTTTCACGGACCTGCGCGCCGGGCTGCCGGGGATCAGCGCGGACATCCTGACCCAGCGCCTGCGCGAGCTCGGGGACGCCGGCGTCGTCCAGCGCCGCAAGCTCTCCCCGCCCGCGGGCTCCTGGATCTACGAGCTGACCGGCTGGGGTGCCGAGCTCGAGCCCATCGTCACCCGCCTCGCCCGCTGGAGCAGCCGCTCTCCCTCGCTGCGGCGGGACGCCCCGCTCAGCGCCGACTCCGCCGCGCTGTCGCTGCAGGCCCTGTTCGCGCCCGCCGAAACGTTCGACATCACCGTCGCCCTGCGGCTCGGCGAGCACCACTTCCTCGTCCGGATCGCCGGCGACCACCTCGGCCTCGCCCGGGCCGACTCCGACCAGGCCCAGGCTGACCTGATCATCGAAACCAGCCCCCGGACCCTGGCCGCGCTACTCGGCCGCGCCCGTCCCCTCGCCGACACCCTCACCACCGGCGAGCTCACGCTGACCGGCCCGCAAGCCCTCGCGGAACGCTTCCTCGGCCTCTTCCCACCCCCCGAACCGATCACCGTCGCCCACGCGCCTGCCTGAACGGGACCAGGCCGTCGTCAGGCGGGGCCGTGACCCGCGCCGCGTCCTCGAGCACGTTGCCCCACGACCACGATCCGCCCAGGCGCTCGCCCTGCTGCGATCTTCCCGCTCGGGGTGACATCACGCCGCCGCCGTAACCGGTGAGGGTGCCGGCCGGTCCCGGTTACGACGACCGCGCGTCCATATGCGACTCAGCGCGGCGGCGGGATGGTGTTGAGGTTGCGCGGCTGGACCGACCGGGCCAGCCGGTACGCGGCCTCCGCGTTCACGAGCCCCGCGCCCGTCGGCCCGTCGTAACCCTCGTTGGCCACCTCGCCGGTCGCGCTCTTGCCCTCGATGACGTCACGGGCCGACGCCTTGAGTATGGCCTTGACCAGGTCGGGCGACAGCCCGGGCTGCGCCTGCTTGAGCAGCGCGCACACCCCGGCCACCTGGGGAGAGGCCGCGCTGGTGCCGCTGATCACCGTCCAGCCGTCGTCGGCCGCTGTGCCGTCCTTGTTCGGATAGCCGGGACCCGCCAGGCTGGTGTCGATCTCGTCGCCGGGCTCGACGGGCAGCATGATGTAGAGGGCCCGCGGCTGCCTGCCGACCAGGCCGCACACGTCGGGCACGTGACGCCCGGCGTAGATGAGGCTCTCGAAGCTGCTGGCGTAGTCGGAGGCCTCCATCTTGAACTCGCCGTTGACCTGCGTCTCGTCCACGAACACGCCGCCGACGGCGATGACGTCCGGCATCATCCCGGGGAAGGCGATGTGGCCGTTGCCCGCGGAGAAGCAGACGGTGATGCCGCGCTCCCTGACCGCCTGGATGACGGCCAGCTCCAGCGGGCGCAGGGCGTTCGGCAGGCTGGCCACGCCGGGCAGGTGATAGCCCCAGCTGTTGGTCATGACCGAGGGCGACAGATCGGAGGCCGTCTTGAAGGCGAGCGTGGCGTTGGCCCCCATCTTGACCCCGACGAAGTCGATGTCGCGGGCGCTGGCGAAGATGTTGGCCGCCTCGGCGGTGCCGTGGCCGTACTCGTCGTGCTGCACCCTGGTGGCGTCGGGGGAGAGGGTGGCGTTGTAGTTGTAACCGTGGTGGTCGTAGAAGGGGTGCCGGTAGAAGCCGGTGTCGGGCATCGCGACCAGCACGCCCCGGCCCGTGATCCCGCGCTCGTGCACCTGGTGGGAGCGGAGGATGAGCGCGACGTCGTCGGGCACCCGCAGGTGGTGGTATCCCACCCGCGGCGGGATGGGGGAGGCGAAGAACTGCGGGGGCGGCTGCGGGTAGGCCCGCTCGATGTACGGCTGGAGCTCCTGCGGCATCGAGAACGACTCCCCGGCCACGTGGGACAGGTACGAGACCTCGGCGCCCGCCTGGGCGGTCACGTCCGGCGGCTGACCCTGTAACTTCGCCTGGCGCACCTCGACGTGGGTGCCGAAGGTGCGCTCCCACAACGATCTGGGGCCTTCGGCGCTGATGGAGAAGGTGCCGACGTGCCGGACCGTGAAGCCCTTGGCTTGGAGTTCGCTGGCCGCGCGGGCGGCGACTCCCGGCGCCGGCTTGAGCTGGTCGAGACTCGCCGTCTGCGCCGCCGTCGATTCGGCGAACATCGATGCGCCGCTGTCCGGTCGCAGAGCCGCTTCGAAGTAAACGGTGTCGGCTCGTTGCTCAGTCATCGTGGTCATGTCGCTCCTTCGCGAGATGAGACCAGGGACAGGCGTCAGAGGGCGTGGAAATCGGGCGGCTCCACCAGGTGAACGCCGACGACGAGCTCGCTCAGCTCGCCCGGGACCGTGGGCCGGGGCAGGCCGAACACCTGCTCCCACACGTCCCTGGGCGCGCTGACGCTGGTCGTCGTCCCGATGTGGAGCACCTTGAAGCCGAGGCGCGTCAAGGCGGCCGCCGCCTGGCGCTGCCGTCCAGGCGCCGTTTCGACCTCGGCCGAGAGAATCTCGCCCTCAGCAGCCATGCCTCCAGGATCGTCCCTGGGCGCCGGCTCCGACACAGGGGGCGGCCCAGGGATTACCCTTGGATTCCGGTCCCGGGCTACCGGCCGCTCCACTTGATCTCATACGGCTGGAGGGCGAACTCCTTGCCGTCCACCGTCGTGGTGACCGCCGCATCCGCCGTGTTGACCAGCAGGAGCTGCTGCGGCTGCGCCAGCACTCGGACCTTCGGGTCGGAGGAGGTGACCTGCTGCAGCTTGGCGTCGGCGGGGAACCACTTGGTGAAGTTGCTCACCAGCTGACCCGTCGGCATCTCCGCGCCGGTCCGCGGGTCCCACAGGCAGGCCGCGCAGGGGCCTTCCTTGGTCTGCGGGTTCCAGTACAGCGCGGTGGCGGCGCCGCTCTCGGCGAACTCGATCATCGAGGCGGCCTGCACGGCGAGCCGCTTCTTCTCCGGCCACGTGGTGCCGTCCTCGGGCACGAAATACCACTCCGACCACCAGATCGGCAGGTCGCCGGTCTTCTCGCGCAACCACTTGGTCACCGCGCCGAACTTGGCCAGCGCCCCGAACTCGTCAGGTATCAGCTCGTGCGCGTCGGTGGGCGAGGCGCCGTCGACCACGATGAAGTCGGCGCCCTTCTTGTTCTTGAACCAGTACTCGAAGGCGTCGATGGCGTTCTGGTTGACGACTCCCCACGGTCCCTGCAGCTCGGACTCGCCGTCGCTGTTGCTGTCGAATCCGAGGTACGGGCCGCCGACCTTGGCGTCGGGCCGGGCCGCCTTCACCGCGTCGTAGACCTTGTTGTACAGCTCCGTGTAGCCCTTGTAGTCCGCGGGCTTGGCGTGGTCCTTCCAGAAGCCCTTGAACTCGTTCCACACCATGAAGTACTTGACGTCCTTGTACCTCGTGGCGACGGTCGCCGCCAGCCGGGCGAAGTCGTCGTAGTGCTCGGGGTAGGGGGCGTCCTCCAGGTGCTCGTCCCACGCCGACTCCTCGGTCGGGCCCTCGGGGCCGCCCTTCATCCAGTCGGGGGCGCAGCAGAGCGTGATGATCTGCGTGCCGCCCGACTCCTTCATGAGGTTCAGCCGGCTGTCGAGGTCCTCCCAGAAGTACTGCCGCGGGTACGGCTCCGGGTTGAGCGCGCCGAACCCCATGATGTGCTGGTTCTGCAACATCGGCGTCCGGGCGAGCGACTGGGCCACGTCCTGCTCGAACTGCTGCGTGACGTTGTTCGCGCTCACCCCCGTGTGCGTGAACCCCCAGCGCGGCCAGCCCGGGTCCACCGCCGGCGGCTTCCCGATCTCGCTCTCGCTCGCCGCCCGCGGCGCGGCCGAAGACTCCTGTACGGCAGGGCCCCCCGGCTCGTCAGGATCGATGAACCCGCAGCTCGCCGCGGCCAGCGCCAGGGCGGCGACCACCGCGGCCGAGGCGGTCAGCCGGCCGAGCCGCCGCCTGGTCCATCCCCCGTTACTCGATACCACCCGATGCCCACCCGATCCTCGCCGTCGTCATGCCGCCTGTAGCGTTCCATGGGTGGCGCATAAGGGGCACATCGGGAGCAGGGTTCACAGCTAATCGTTATCGTCCGGCCCGTCGAAGAGCTTGACGTGGTCGGTGACCCAGTCGGCGAAGGTCCGCGCGGGGCGGCCGAGGATCTTGTTCACGTCGGCGGTGACCGGGTGCCGGGCCCGTGCGGGGTGCCGTTTGGCGGCGGCTCGTCGGGTAGGGGCGGCCACATCGGGTGGTCTCGTGACAGGGGGCGAGCATGCGAATCGAGGACTACGCGCTGATCGGGGACATGCACACCGCCGCCCTGGTGGGCCGCGACGGCTCGATCGACTGGTTGTGCCTGCCCCGCTTCGACTCGGCGGCCTGCTTCGCGGCGCTGCTCGACGAGCCGCGCGCGGGCCGCTGGCTGCTGGCCCCCGCCGACGGCCAGGCCCGCCCGCGGCGCCGCTACCGGGACGACACCCTGATCCTGGAGACCACCTGGGACTCGCCGGGCGGGTGCGTGCGGGTGCTCGACTTCATGCCGCCGCGCGGCCAGGCCCCCGACGTCGTACGCATCGTCGAGGGCGTGCGCGGGCGCGTCGAGCTGCGCACCGAGCTGGCCCTGCGCTTCGACTACGGCAGCATCGTCCCCTGGACGCGTCACGACGGCGGGCGGCTGGCCGCCATCGCGGGCCCCGACTCCGCCTGGCTGGACGCCCCCGTGCCGCTGGCCGAGGAGAACGGCACCACCACCGCCCGGTTCGCGGTCTCGGAAGGCGACCGGCTGCCGTTCGTGCTGACGTGGCACCAGTCGTGGTTGCCGCGACCGGCGAAGGTCGACCCGTTCGACGCCCTGGACGACACGGAACGCCTGTGGACCGGCTGGCTGCGCGCCTGCGCGTACCAGGGCGAATACGCTCAGGCCGTACGGCGCAGCCTGCTCACGCTCAAAGCCCTCACCTACGGCCCGACCGGCGGAGTGGTCGCCGCGCCCACCACCTCGCTGCCGGAATGCGTCGGCGGCCCCCGCAACTGGGACTACCGCTACAGCTGGCTGCGCGACGCCGCCTTCACGCTGCGCGCCCTGCTGACGTCCGGGTACGACGACGAGGCCACCGCCTGGCGCGACTGGCTGCTGCGGGCGGTCGCGGGCGACCCCGCCGACCTGCAGATCATGTACACCGTGGACGGCACCCGCCGCATCCCGGAATGGCGCGCCGACTGGTTGCGCGGCTACGAGGACTCCCGGCCCGTCCGCGTCGGCAACGCCGCCTCCGACCAGGTCCAGCTCGACGTGTACGGCGAGGTCCTGGACTGCCTGTACCAGGGCAGGCAGGCCGGCCTGTTCCACGACGCGGCCGCGTGGGATCTGCAACGCGACCTCCTGGACTACCTGGAGGGCCACTGGCGGGACCCCGACCACGGCCTGTGGGAGGTACGCGGCCCGCCCCGCCACTTCGTGCACTCCAAGGTCCTCGCCTGGGTGGCCGTCGACCGCATGATCCGCACGGTCGAGCAGCAGGTCCACACAGGTCCGACCGACCGGTGGAAGGCCCTGCGCGAGGAGATCCACCGGGAGGTCTGCGAACGCGGCTACGACCCGGAGCGCAACACGTTCACCCAGTTCTACGGGTCGCGCGGGCTGGACGCGGCCCTGCTCCTGATCCCCCGGCTGGGCTTCCTGCACCCGTCCGACGAGCGCGTCGCGGGCACCGTCGAGGCCGTGCGGCAGGAGCTCGCCAGGGACGGTCTCGTGTTGCGGCACCGGCACGACCTCGACAACCTCGATGAGCTGGCCGGGGGCGAGGGCACCTTCCTGGCCTGCTCGTTCTGGCTGGCGGACGCGCTGGCCCTGCTCGGCCGCGGCGACGAGGCGCGCGAGCTGTTCGAACGGCTGCTGGACCTGCGCAACGACGTCGGGCTGCTCGCCGAGGAGTACGACACCGTGCTCGGCCGCCAGGTGGGCAACTTCCCGCAGGCCTACAGCCACGTGGCCGTGGTCAACACCGCCTCGGCCCTGGCCGCCGTGGCGGTCAGGGGGTGAGGAAGCCGCCGGAGGCGTCGACGTCGGTGCCGAGCACGGCCGTCGCGTCGTCGGACGCGAGCCACATCACCACCCGCGCGATCTCCTGCGGCTCCACGATCCGCTTGATCGGGTAGTCCTGCGCGATCTGCTCGTACGTCACCCCGAACGCCTCGGCCGCCCGCTCCAGCATCGGCGTGTCCACGGCCCCGGGCGCCAGCGCGTTGATCCGGATGTTCTTGTCCGCGTATTCGAGCGCCGCCACCTTGGTCAGCGAGGCGACCGCGTGCTTGCTGGCGTTGTAGGGGGAGATCGTGGCGAAGCCGACCTCCGCGGAGATGGAGGCGGTGTTGACGATGATCCCGGCGCCCTGGCGGAGCATGTGCGGAATTTCGTACTTCATCGCCAGGAAGACCCCGGCCGCGTTCGTGCGCCAGACCTGCTCGAAGTCGCTCAACGTCTGCTCGTGCATCGGGGCCGCCTTCGGGCTTTCGATCCCGGCGTTGTTGAAGGCGATGTCGATCTTCCCGTACCGGCGTACGCATGCGGCCACGAACGCCTGCACGTCGGCCTCCTTGGACACGTCGGCCCGCAGGTAGGTGGCCTCGCCCCCGAACTGCCGGATCGCCCGCTCGTGCCGGCGGCCGAGCTCCTCGCGCCGCCCGCAGAAGAACACCCGCGCGCCCTGCCTGGCCAGCTCGTACGCCGTGGCCTGTCCGATGCCCGACGTCGCCCCGGTGATGAGCACCACCTTGCCGCCGAACCTGCCCTCCGGGTCGGCCCTGCCGGTCGAGGGGTCGGGCGGGTTCTGCGTGTTGGCCAGCGCCGGCGCGGCGGCGCCCAGCGCTCCTGCGGCCATGGCCACCACGCCCGTGGTGCCGGTGGTCAGTATCGCGCGCCTGGACGGCCGCTGTTCTGCTGTCATGACGTTCATGGTCGGCCGCGGGCCGGACGGCGGTCCAATACAGGGGTTCATAACCGGTGGTTATGGATCAGGCGTCGGCAGGCAGCCGTCTGGCGGCCACGCCGGCCCAGCCGAGCCCGACCCCGGTGATCAGCAGCACCCCCGCGGCGCCCATGCCCGCCGCCATGAGACCGGCCGCGCCGGGCAGGAGGAGCTGGGCGGTGCGGTTGCCGACGAGCCGCAGCGACATCGCGCGGCCGCGCAGCCCCGGCGGCGCCGACTCGGCCATCCAGGACATCGTCAGCGGCTGCCCGACCCCGAGCCCGTACCCCAGCACCACCAGCACCGGCGCCAGCAGCCACAACGGCATGGGCAGGGGAGTGAGCAGCATGGCCGCGGCCGCCGCGACGGTGCTGGAGATCAGCAGCCTGCGCCGGCCGATCGCCCGCGAGAGGCGGCCGAGGAAGAAGCGCGAGCCCATGGACGCCACGCCTCGGATGATCAGCAGCAGGCCGATCGTGCCCGAGGTGAGCCCCTGCTCGGTGCCCAGGGCGGGCAGGTAGACGAGGGTGATGTCGAGCGCCGCCAGGACCACGCAGCTCGTCACGAGCGCGTGCGCCAGGCCGGGCCGGCGCAGCAGGGACCGTACGTTCGGCGTCCCGTCCCGGTCCTGGGCATCCGGGCGGGGGCTGCGGGACAGCAGCGCCGACAACACGATCATGACGGCGGCTAGGACGCAGGACCACAGGAAGATGCGGCCGGTGTCCGGGATGGCCTGTTCCCCGCCGAGCGCGGCGATCAGCACGGGACCGGCGGCCTGGCCGAGCGAGGCGGCGAACGTGTAGCGCCCGAATGCTGTGTCGTGGCCGCCGAGCCCGGTGGTGTTGGCCACCAGCGCCTGCTGCGCGATGACGCAGCCGAGGTGGCCGGTGCCGAGCAGGATCCCGGCCGCGACGAGCCCGGGGATGGTGTGGCCGAACGCCAGGAACGCGACGCTGGCCGCCGTGAGCAGCATGGCCCCGGTCACGGCGATGCGGCGCTCGCCGTACCGGTCGGCGGCGTGGCCCGCGGGCAGGGCCAGCAGCAGCGGCGCGATCGCGAAGCTGGCGCCGAGCACGCCCAGCCACGCGGCGGGCACGTCGAGCTCGATAGCCCGGTAGGACATGGTGGGCCGCAGCACGAACGTGATCACCTGCGTGCCGACCGAGTGCGCCAGCAGCACGGCCGTAGCGTGCCGTCGATGCCAGGCTTCAGGCATCGACCCCGTCCCCGCTCGCGTGCTTGCGCAACCGCCAGGCGGCCTGGGCGCCGAGGCTGGCGTCGACGTGCCCGCGCATGACGGCGGCGGCGCCCTCGGCGTCTCCGGCGACCACGCATTCGACCAGGTCCCCGTGCTCGGCGGCGGTGCGGTCGCGGGCCGCCTGGCCGCGTTCGACCTCCAGGGCCAGCCTGCGGTAGCGGTCGGACTTGTCCCACAGGCCGTCGAGCGTCTGGACGAGCAGGTCGTTGTGCGAGGCGCCGTAGAGCGCGGCGTGGAACCTGCGGTGGCTCACGAGTTGCTCGTACGCGGGATTGCCGGGCAGCGGCCTGAGCCCTTGCGCCGCCGCGCGGATGGCGGCGATGTCGGCTCTGGTCCTGCGTTCCGCGGCCAGCGCGACCGCTAAGGGGTCGAGCGAGCGCCGCATCTCCAGCAGGTCGCGCGCCTCCTCCGCGGCCAGCGGGGCCACCCGGGCGTCGCGGTGGGCGTCGAGCTCGACCAGCCCCTCGCTCTTCAACCGGCGCAGCGCCTCGCGCAGCGGCGTCGTGCTGATGCCGATGTCACGCGCCAGCCTGCCCTGCGGGATGACCGAGCCGGGCGGCAGCGCCCCGGCCAGGATCAGCTCCTTGACCCGCAGGTACGCGTAGTCCGCCTTGGTGGAGTAGAGCTCGGCCGCTGGTTGGCTCATCGCCTGTCCCGTCCCCGTTATAACCTCTCGTGACACCCCACCTTAGGCACATATTTCGGACTTGGGGGATGGGCCGCACAGGTTATAGCCGGATCAACCGTGCAAGCGGCGTGAAAGTCAGAGGAAAGCGTTACGTACGGTGACCATGGTTGACACGGTCCCACCAACACCATGAAACTCTCCTGAAACAACGGACGTGTCTACGGTAAACGTTTACAGGAGCGGTGGATGCCCAGACCCCGATGGATCGCCGCCGGCGTGCTCGCCGTCCTCGCGTCCCTCTCCCTGCTGGCCGCGCCGGGCCAGACGGACGTGCGAGCAGGCGGGACGATCACCGCCGCCGCCGCTCCCTCGCCGTCGCTGGGGGAGGACGTCGCCTACAACGTCTACCTCCCCGCCGGCTACGACCGGGGCGCCGACCGCCACCCCGTCCTCTACCTCCTTCATGGCCGGGGCGACACCATGCAGGCCTGGACCCGGGTCAAGACGGTGCTGGACGACATGATCCGGACCAAGCGGATCCCGCCCGTCATCGCCGTCATGCCGGACGCCCCCTGGAACGAGCGCGGCAACTGGTATGTGGACTCCCGCTACACCGAGGGCCGCCCGGTGGAGACGGCGCTGACGCGTGACCTGGTCGCGCACGTGGACGCGACGTACCGTACCGCGCCCATCAGGGAGGCCAGGCTGGTCGGCGGGTACTCGATGGGCGGCGCGGGCGCGCTGCGGTTCGCGCTCGCGCACCAGGACCTGTTCGGCGCCGCCGCCGTGCTCAGCCCGGCCGTATACACGCCGCTGCCGCCGTCGGACTCCTCGGCCCGCGACTACGGCGCGTTCGGGAAGGACAGCGAGAAGTTCTCGGACGAGGTGTACCGCGCGCTGAACTACCCGGCGCTGCTCCCCGAGCTCGACCCCGACCTGCCCGTACGGCTGTTCGTGGCGGTCGGCGACGACGAGTACGCCAACCCGGACCCCGCCGACGCCCGTCACGACCTGGACTTCGAGTCCGCCGTCCTCTACAACGCCGCCAGGCGCTCACCCGCGATCTCCGCCCAGCTCCGGATCATGGACGGCGGCCACGACTGGACGGTCTGGACACCGGCCTTCGAGCAGGCCATGGCCGAGCTGGGCCCGGGCCTGAGCGTCACGCCGCCGACCGGCCTGCCCGCCCCGCTGTACGGCACGGCGGCCACCGACTGGGCCGGGGGCGTCGCGGCCCACGCGGACGGTTCGCTGACCATCGGGTACGCGACGACCGGCGCTCGCCTCGACGCCGTGCTCACCCGTACCGGTACGACCGGCTGGACCAGGCAGCTCGGCACTGCGGCGGACGAGCGCCTGTACGGCGTCGCGCCCTTGCCGGACGGCGGCGTGCTCGCGGCCGGCTACACCAAGGGCGACCTGGACGGCCGCCACGCGGGCAACACCACCGACGACGCGTTCGTGGCCAGGCTCGACGCGACCGGCAAGGTCACCTGGATCACCCAGTTCGGCGCGCCGGACGCGGCCGACCGCCTCTACGGCCTGACCGCCGCCCCCGACGGCGGCGCGTACGTGACCGGTTACACCAAGGGCGCACTGAACGGCCCCAACAGCGGCGACAAGGACGCCATCGTGGCCCGCCTCACCCCCGGCGGAGAGTTGTCCTGGATCCGCCAGTACGGCGGCGCCGGCGAGGACAAGGCGTACGGCATCGCCGCGGACGCCACCAACCTCTACGTCACCGGCAGCGCCACCGCCGCCCTGCCGGGCACGACCGCGCTCGGCGGCCTCGACGGCTGGATCGCCGCCTACGCCCCGGACGGCACCAGGCGATGGGCCACCGCGGCAGGCGGTTCCGGCGACGACAAGCTCAACGCGGTCACCGTCACCACGACGGGCCTCGCCGTCGCGACCGGCATCATTGGGGGCGCCGCCGGTGGCGACGCGCTCACCCTGGCCTACACCGCCCAGGGCAGGCAGCGCTGGCAGCACACCCTCGCCACCCCGGCCGCCGACGAGGGCGCCGCCGTGACCCCGCTGGCGGGCGGCGAGGTCGAGGTCGTGGGCTACACGCGGGGCCGGGTGGGGGTGCCGGCGGGCGGCGCCGACGTGCTCACCGTCCGCCTGGACGCCAAGGGCAAGCAGCGCGCCGCCGCCCAGCTCGGCACCGCCAGGGACGACGCCGTCGACCCCTTCGCCGAGCCCAACCTGTACGCCGCCACGACGCCTTCCGGCCAGGTGGCGATCTCCGGCCTCACCTACGGCGCCCCGACCGGCGGCGACGCCTTCGGCAACGGCGACGTCTTCCTGACCACCGTCGAGCCCTAGAAGGTCACCAGCGGATCCCCGATGAAGTCGGCGATGAAGTTGACGAAGAAGAAGCCGAAGAACAGGAAGTTGAGCACGAGGATGACGTAGTGCCAGGGACGCGGGCGGGCCGGGCGGGGGAGCCTGCTGTTCAGATACATGAGCAGGAACGGATACAGCAACGCCCCCAGGTTGGACATGTTGGCCGACCACTCCACCAGGCCCACCGGCAGCGACTGGAAGATGATGATCGAGATGAGGATCAGCAGCACGATCATGAACGGGTAGTAGAAGCGGCGCGGGTCGCCTGAGATGAGGGCACGCAGGCGCGGGCTCGTGGAGTTGGCCGCGTCGGTCGTCACCCGCACCATCGCCTCGAAGATGCCGAGCTGCGTCGAGAACAGGATCAGCACGCCGATCACGAGCGCCACGTAGAAGACCACCCGGCCGTACTCGCCGCCGAGCGCGCTGGCCACGAACGTCGGCACGTTCGCCCGGGTGGGCTTCTCGCCCGTCAGCGCGACCGCCTGGGACATGAGGAGCGTGGGCAGCAGCATGCCGAGGATGGCGCCGACGAAGAACACGCCCCACATGTCCACCATCAGCAGCCGGTACCAGCGGCGCCAGAGGCCGCGGTTGCGCTCGTCGTCGGGGAAGGTGACGCCGCTGGCGAGGATCTCGCGCCGCTCGCCGCGCAGGCCGGAGATGTAGCCGACGCGGTAGCCCATGCCGTAGCCCTTGTCGCGGTAGTGGCCCATGACGTACCAGTTCAGGCCGGAGGCCAGCGCGGTGAATCCGGCCAGTGCGCCGAGCTGGGTCGCGGTGATCCCGGCGGGCGGGGCGGCCGGGGTGACGAAACCGCGGATGCCCTCCCACCACAGGCTGAACGGCACCACGAGCAGGTCCACGGCCAGCAGGGCGATGAGGATGGTGCCGACCATCACCCAGTTCGCCAGCTCCAGCGCGCGGCTGATGCGGCGGGCGCCCGCGGTGATGAGGAACACCAGCACCAGCAGGCCGATGGCCCACAGGCGCGGTTCGACGTCGTCGGCGCCCGGTGGCACGCCGTGGACCAGCGCGTACACACCCTGGCCCGCGGACGCGGCCCAGCCTCCCGCGATGAACGCGAAGATCACGATGAGGACCGACAGCGGCACCCAGAGCGGCCACCCCGGTGGCACCCGCCCCCAGCCGACCACCGGCGTCTCGCCTGTCGCCAGGACGTAACGGGAACATTCGACGTTGTAGAACGTTTGCAGCAGCGCCGACACGACGATGACCCAGCCGACGCCGACGAACCCGTACTGGCCCACGTTGAGGGGGCCGAGCAGCCACTCGCCGCTGCCGATGGAGATGCCGAGCGCTATCAGGCTCGGGCCGATGGCGTACTTGATCAGTTCCTTGGGGCCGATCTTGGAGACCTTGAAGACCTCCTCAGGCGTGGGCAGATCGGTGACTTCGAGGTCCGGACGGCTGACTCCCAGTGGGTGCGACATCTCACTGCCTCCTGTCGTTCAGGGTGATCCCGAACCACGGCGGCTACAAGACCCAATTGCCGTCCGAAACGCTCCGATTGAGTTATTCGCCGGGCCTCGGCCCTTGGGGCGGTGAGGCGTACTGGAGATATCTCCCATCAGGTGATGACATGACCGCGATGGTGCCAGTCGAGATCACCGAAGCGACCTGGACGTTTCTGCGTGGCGTTACACCACGTTATGAGGATGACTACGTACAGTCAGCTTTGTCACTTCGTGATTACAGGGGGAGATCATGAAAGGTAACCTCATAGCGGCAGGTGGTGCACTCGTCACCGCTGCCGCGCTCATCGGGATGGCCGGACCGGCCAACGCCAACCCACGCGTCTGCGGCCTGAACGTCGCCGACGCTTGCAACGACCTCCAACTCAACAGCGACGGCTGGGACCGCGACAGTTGGAACCGGGGCGACTGGGATGGCAACGGCTGGAACCCCGGCGGCTGGAACCCTGGCGGCTGGCACCCTGGCGTCTGGCACTGGGGCGACTGGCGCGGTAACGCCTGGAACCCTGGCGTCTGGAACGGCCACCTCCCCAGCTGGGGCTGGCCGAACCGCGACCAGAGCCTGGGCGCCCGCGCCGTCTGAGGCGAGCCCGGCCGGCCCGGCTGGGGCTGGCCCGGCCTCTGGCTCGGCGAGTTCTAGCGGTTAGTCCGGTTCGGTCCCGGGACACCACCGGGTGACCCGGGACCCCTGCCCCCGGGCCTCACACGGCCCACCCGGCGGGTCCCCATACGCTCCACGCCCGCCTCCGAACCCCCATCTCCCGCGTTCCGAGCGCACCCCGGCGCCGGAACGTTCGCCCCTCCGAACGCCGCGGGACAGCCCACCCCGCACGTGGCCACCTGCTCAGCCGGAGTCAGGGCGCGCTGCGTGGTGAATGAGGAGCCACACGGCGGCGGCCCGGCGCCTCGGGCGTCAACGATCGACGATCTCGTTCTTGCCGATGACCACGACCCCGCCCCGGGTCAGCGCGAACCTCGTGCGGTCGTAGTCGAGGTCGAAGCCGATCCTGGCGCCGTCGGGGATCACCACGTTCTTGTCGATGATCGCCTTGCGCACGACGGCGCCCCGGCCGACCTTGACGTTCTCCATCAGCACCGAGTCCTCCACCCGTGAGTGCGAGTGGAGCACGACCTTGGGCGACAGGATCGACCTGATCGCCGTGCCGCCGGAGACGATCACGCCGGGCGACACCAGCGAGTCGATCGCCCGCCCCACCCGGTCGCCGTCGTTGTGCACGAACTTGGCCGGTGGCAGCGGGTCGTGCCCGGTGAAGATCGGCCACTTGTCGTTGTACAGGTTGAACACGGGATGCGCAGAGATGAGATCCATGTGCGCGTCGTAGTAGGCGTCGAGCGTGCCGACGTCGCGCCAGTAGCCGCGGTCGCGCTCGCTGGAGCCCGGCACGATGTTGTGCGCGAAGTCGTAGACATCGGCGCCGCCCGACTTGACCAGCATCGGGATGATGTTGCCGCCCAGGTCGTGCTTGCTGGTGGGATCGAGGGCGTCCTCCCGAAGGGCGTCGATCATCGACTGCGTCTTGAACACGTAGTTGCCCATCGACGCGAACACCTCGTCGGGCGAGTCCGCCAGCCCCACCGCGTCCTTCGGCTTCTCCCTGAACGCGACGATCCTGCGCCCCTCGGGGTCGGTCTCGATCACGCCGAACTGGTCGGCCAGCGACAGCGGCTGCCTGATCGCCGCCACCGTCACGTCGGCGCCGGAGTCCTCGTGCTGCTCGACCATCTGCCGCGGGTCCATCCGGTAGATGTGGTCGGCTCCGAACACGATCACGTGCTCGGGCATCTCGTCGTAGATCAGGTTCAGGTTCTGGAACAGCGCGTCGGCGGAGCCGGAGAACCAGCGCGGCCCGAGCCGCTGCTGCGCGGGCACCGGGGTCACGTAGTTGCCGAGCATCGCCGACAGCCGCCAGGTCCGCGAGACGTGCCGGTCGAGGCTGTGGTTCTTGTACTGGGTCAGTACGACGATCTTCAGGAAGCCGCCGTTCGCCAGGTTGGACAGCACGAAGTCGATGAGCCGGTACATCCCCCCGAACGGCACCGCCGGTTTCGCCCGATCCGCCGTGAGAGGCATGAGCCTCTTACCCTCTCCACCAGCCAGCACGACCGCAAGCACCCTCCGGGACCTCATGTCCTGGACGCTACCCTCAAATGGCCGATCTATCGACGAAACCCGGCACGGTGAGCTTCCTCCGTGTCCAGATTTGTAGTCCAATGCCCGAGCCGGCGTTACCGACCTCGAGGTTGTCGATAGGTAAGGTCGTGTCATGCGTGTTGATCTGCTCAGCCGGGAATACCCGCCCGAGGTCTACGGCGGGGCCGGGGTGCACATGGAATACCTGGCCAGGGGGCTGCGGAAGCTGGCCGACGTACGCGTGCGCTGCTTCGGAGCCGATCGCGTCGAGCCGGGCGTCTCGGCCTACCGGGTGCCCGGCGGCCTGGAGAGCGCCAACGCCGCGCTGCAGGTGCTCGGCGTCGACCTGGAGATGGCCGCCGCCTGCGAGGGCGCGGACGTCGTCCACTCCCACACCTGGTACGCCAACTTCGCCGGGCATGTCGCGAAGATGCTGCACGGGATGCCGCATGTGATCACCACGCACAGCCTGGAGCCGCTGCGGCCGTGGAAGGCCGAGCAGCTCGGCGGCGGCTACACGATCTCGTCCTGGGCCGAGCGGACCGCCCTGGCCAGTGCGGACGCGGTGATCGCGGTGTCGGAGGGGATGCGGCGGGACGTTCTGGCCGCCTATCCCGAGATCCCGCCGGGCAAGGTCGAGGTCGTCCACAACGGCATCGACACCACCGAATACGCCCCGGACCCTGGGCTCGACGTGCTGGAGAAGCACGGGGTGGACCCGCGCCGGCCGTACGTCGTCTTCGTGGGCCGCATCACCCGCCAGAAGGGTCTGGTCCACCTCCTGCGCGCGGCGCGGTCCTTCGACCGGGACGCGCAGCTCGTGTTGTGCGCGGGCGCGCCCGACACGCCGGAGATCGCGGCCGAGGTGACGGAGCTGGTGCGCGGGCTCGACCGGGACGGGGTGTGCTGGATCCAGGAGATGTTGCCCAAGCCCGAGGTGATCCAGCTGCTGACGCATGCGACGGTGTTCGTGTGCCCGTCGGTGTACGAGCCGATGGGGATCGTGAACCTGGAGGCGATGGCCTGCGAGACGGCCGTGGTCGCGACGGCCACCGGTGGCATTCCCGAGGTGGTGGCCGACGGGGAGACGGGCCTGCTGGTGCCCATCTCCCAGGCCGCCGACGGCACCCCGCACGACCCCGGCCTGTTCGCCTCCGACCTGGCCGAACGCGTCAACGCCCTGCTCGGGGACCCGGCCCGGGCCCGGGCGATGGGCCAGGCGGGGCGGGCCAGAGCCGTCGAGCACTTCTCGTGGGAGCGCATCGCCCACCGCACGCTGGACCTTTACACGATGCTGCTGGATTGATGCTCGGCTGGCGTCACACCAAGCCCCTGCGGCTGGCCTGGGCGCCCGCCTGGAAACGGGTCTCGGCGTTCAGCTCGTCCAGGAGGTGGCGCAGGCGGCGGCGCAGACTGCGCGGGCTGGTGCCGAGCTGGCGGGCGATGGCGTCGTCCTTGAGCCCGGCCGCGAGCAGCGCCAGCAGCCTGCGATCCTCCGGGCCGAGCCCCGCCTGCTCGGGGCCGGGCGACTCCTGCTCTGGGCCGGGCGCGGCGGCCGGCTGCGGCGCGCCGCCGGCGGGCTCCTGCCACAACTCCGAGCGCACCGGGAGCGCCTCCCGCCACAGCCGCTCGAACAGCTCCACCAGGGCCACCACCATGTTGGTCCCCGTGATCAGCACACCGCGCGTCAGCGGCGGGTCCGAGTGCAGCGGCACCACCGCCCGCCACCGGTCGGCGACCGCCATCTTGAACGGCAGCGCGGGCAGCACCCGCGCCTCCTCGCCCGCCAGGATCAGCTTGCCCACCTCGTCGAGCGCCCCCGCGTGATCGAACGCCTCCGGCACGTAGATGGTCCGGTAGCGCACGCCGCTGCGGAGCAGGCCGGTCTGCAGCGGGTTGTGATAGTCCAGCACGTACGGGGGCCGGTCGAAGGTCAGCACCTCCTCCTTGGCCTCCTGCTGCAGCCGGACGTACCACCGGGCCTGCTCCTCGGGCCCGGCCAGGACCTCGAACTGCCCGCCCTCCTCCGGGTCCTGGCCGACGGTGCGGAAGGCGGCCTCCAGCTCGTCGGCCGTGTCGGTGACCCGGTCCAGCTCGCTCTGCAGGCCGCGTACCAGCGAGCGGATGGCGGTCCCCGGGTTCGTCGCCGTCCAGCGGGGCGACCGCCCCCACAGGCGGCTGACCAGGCCCTTGGAGCGGAGCCTGCTCAGGGACGTCTGGATGCGCCCCGAGCTCTCCCCGCTCCTCATGACGAGCTCCTGCACCGTGATGCCGGGGCAGGCCAGCACCTCGCGGTAGATCCGCTCGTCGAAGGCGCTGATCCCCACGACCTCCAGCGCCCGGCTGTCTTCAAGCATGCCCACGATCTTGGCCATTTCCGGCAGTTGCCGCAATAGGCCACGTGAATCACCTTGTCACCAAAATTCACGAACAAATAGAAAGCGGGATGTGCTTCATAGAACCGCGCTTCTCAGCGTCGTGATAACGGCCCTGGTAGCGGCCGCCACGCCGGTCCAGGCGACACCCACGCCGACCCCGACCCCATCCCAAGCCGGGCAGGCCACCACCCAGGCCGAACCGCCCAAGACGATCACCCTCATCACCGGGGACAAGGTCACCCTCCGCCCGCTCCCCGGCAAGCAGACCCAGCTCGACGTCCAGCCGGGCCCGGGCAGGGAGAAGGTCAACTTCTTACACCGCCGGGCCAAGGAGGGGCTCAGCATCGTTCCCGTGGACGCGATGCCCCTTCTGGCCGCCGGCCGGCTGGACCCCCGGCTGTTCAACGTCACCCAGCTCGCCGCGCTCGGCTACGACGACGCCGCCAGCCCGGCGCTGCCGCTGATCGTGACGTACTCGGACCAGGCCGGCGCCGCCACGCTGCGTGCCGCGGGCGGGCGCCCGCTGCCCGCGATCAACGGCATCGCCCGGAGCGAGCCCCACGCAGCCGCCGGCACGCTCTGGAAGACCCTGACCGCGCAGGCCAGAACGGCCGCCGCGCCGGAGAAGATCTGGCTGGACGGCAAGGCCAAGGTGTCCCTCGACGTGAGCGTCCCGCACATCGGCGCGCCCACGGCCTGGGCGGCCGGCCACACCGGCGAGGACGTGCCCGTCGCGGTGATCGACACTGGGTACGACCCCACCCACCCCGACCTGCAGGGCCTGGTCGCCAAGGCCGAGAACTTCACCTCGGAGCCGGACACCCGGGACCTCAACGGCCACGGCACCCACGTCGCCACCACGGTCGCCGGATCCGGCTCCGCCTCGGGCGGCAAGTACAAGGGCGTCGCCCCCGGAGCCAAGCTGCTGATCGCCAAGGTCTGCGACCAGAACGGGTTCTGCCCGGACTCGGGCATCATCGAGGGCATGACCTGGGCTGCCGAGAACGGCGCCCGCGTGGCCAACCTCAGCCTCGGCGGCCCCGACTCTCCCGGCGTCGACCCGCTGGAGCAGGCCGTCAACACCCTGTCGGAGCAGTACGGCACGCTGTTCGTGATCGCGGCCGGCAATGAGGGCCCCCAGACGCTCGGGTCGCCGGGCTCCGCGGACGACGCGCTGACGGTCGGCGCCTCCTACCGCGACGACGACACGGTCGCCCAGTTCAGCAGCACAGGGCCGCGCGTGGGTGACGCCGCGGTCAAGCCCGACCTGATCGCGCCCGGCGTGAGCATCGTCGCGGCCAGGGCCGCGGGCACCTCCATCGGCTCCCCGGTGGACGACTCCTACACGGCTCTCAGCGGCACGTCCATGGCGACCCCGCACGTGGCGGGAGCGGCCGCGATCGTCGCGGGCGTGCACCCCGGCTGGAAGGCCGGCCAGATCAAGGCGGCGCTGATGGCCGCCACGGCGCCCGGTCACGAGCTCGGCGCCTATGTCCAGGGCTCCGGCCGGGTGGACGTCGCCCGCGCCGTCACCCAGCAGGTCACCGCCGAGCCCACCGCGGTGAGCATGGGCGACATCGAGCTGCCCAGCCCCGCGCCCAAGGAGAAGACGCTCACCTACCGCAACGACGGCGACGCCGCGGTCCGGCTGGACCTGAGCGTGACGGCCAAGGACGGCCAGGGCGAGACGGCGACGCCGTTCAAGCTCGGGGCCACCGCGGTGGAGGTGCCCGCGCACGGCACCGCCCAGGTCAAGGTGACCGCCGAGCCGGGCCAGATGGGCATGTTCAGCGGCACGGTCATCGCCAGGAACGCCGACGTCTCCGTACGCACCGGCATCGGCATGCGGGTCGAGCCGGAGAAGCGCGGGCTCAAGCTCAGCTTCAAGGGCACGGACGGCCAGCCCGCCCAGGCCGCCTTCGCCGGAGTCATCGACCTCGACGTCAAGGAGCAGGTCAACTACGACATCTCCGGCGGCACGCTGGACCTCAGGCTGGAGAAGGGCCACCGCTACACCGTCGTCACGCTCATGCTGGACAACGACGGAACCATCGTGATGGCCGCGGAGCCGGAGTTCACCCTCGACGCCGACCGCACCGTCGCCGCCGACGCCCGCAAGGCCAAGCCGGTGGACGTACGCACGGAGGAGCCGTCGGCGCGGCTGGCCGTCGGCCTGCTCGGCATGCTCCAGCTCGCCGACGGCGTGCAGCCCATGGGCGTGGACGTCGACCTGGGCGGCATGTGGGGCGCGGACCGCGTCGAAGGCATCAAGGCCATCCCCACGACCCGTACGGCCAGCAAGAACTTCGCGTTCTACCGCTGGACGCAGTGGGCCAAGCCGAAGAGCGACGGCACCTACGACGACAGCCCGTACTTCTACCACCTGATGAAGGCCGAGCCGCGCATCCCCGCCGACCCCGGCTACCGCCCGCGCCGCCGCGACCTGGCGGAGGTCAGCTCCACGTACGCCACCCAGAACGACGTCAAGTTCGGCGAGCACTTCGCCCTGCCCGTGCTGTACGGCAAGGAGCTGGCCTGGATGCCGTACGGCAGCGTGTCCCGCTTCCAGCTGCCCTTCCGCCGGACCGAGTACTACACGCCCGGCGACACCGGCTGGTACCCGTCCTTCATCCAGTACCAGACGCCGCCGGACGGCTGGGACGACCTCGACCAGTTCTTCTTCGGCGACACGACCGTCTACCGCGCCGGCCAGAAGACCACCGACCGCTGGAACACCGGTGTCTTCGCGCCCGCGCTGAACCCCGACGGCGACTACAACTGGCGTCAGGGGAACGAGGTGCAGTTCGCGGCCGCGCTGTTCGAGGACGGCACGCCCGATCACATGTCCTACGCTGACTACTCCACCCCGCACGCCACGCTCTACCGCGACGGCAAGGAGATCTACGCCGCCGACTACCTGCCCGGCAGCGTGGAGGTGCCCGACGACAAGAAGGAGAGCGACTACCGGATCGCCATGACCGCCGACCGTGACGCGGCCGCGACCAAGCTGTCCACGAAGGTCAGCGCCGAGTGGCGGTTCAGGTCGAAGACGCCCGAGCCGGGCAAGCGGCAGGTGCTGCCGCTGTTCGCCGTCAAGATCAGCCCTGAGCTGGACGACCGCAACCGGGCCGAGACGGGCCGCATGCGCATCCCGCTGAGTGTCCAGCGCCAGGACGGCTCGCCCGACCTGAAGCTGCGCACGCTCACCGTGGAGATCTCCTACGACGACGGCCGCACCTGGCAGTCCACGCAGGTGCACCCGTCGGGCAAGGACGCCTGGTCAGCCGAGACCTCGCACCCCAACAACACCCGCGGCAAGTTCGCCTCGCTGCGCGTCAAGGCCGCCGACACCGGCGGCAACGGCTTCACCGAGACCGTCATCAGGGCCTACGAGATCAAGTAAGTCCGAGGGCGAAGCCCTCGAACTTTTGGGGTTGAGGTAGGGGTTGAGGGCGAAGCCTTCGGGGTTTCGGGGGGCGCTTGGGGGGGCGGAGCCCCCCCGAGGGAGAGGGCGAAGCCCTCGAACTTTCGGGGGGCGCTTGGGGGGCGGAGCCCCCCGAGGGACGAAAGCCCCGCCGCGCGAGGGAGGCGCGGCGGGGCTTTCGTCATCTGAGGGGTTCGAGGACGACCACCGGGATCGGGCGGTCGGTCTTGCGCTGGTAGTTGTCATAGTCCGGCCAGGTCCCGGTCATCAGCCGCCAGAGCTCCGGCTTCTCCGCCTCATGGGCCGTGCGCGCGCGGGCCTTGAACCGGTCGCCCATCACCTGCACCCCCACGTCGGGGTTGGCCTGCAGATTCTTGTACCACTGCGGATGGTCGGGATCCCCGCCCTTGGAGGCGACGATCACGAAGTCATCGCCGTGCCGCTGGTAGATCAGCGGCGTCGTGTAGGGCTTGCCCGACTTGCGGCCCTTGGTGGTGAGCAGCAGGACGGTGGTGTTGTTCCAGTCGTGGCCTTCCGCGCCGTTGGTCTCCTGGTAACGCCGTACATGTTCCTTGCCATAGAGCATGATTTGCAGGCTACCCAGCAACGGCGTGACCTCACCGTTACGCGCTGAGGTCTGTACGAGAAGTTAACACGGCTGGCACACTGCATTTGTGTAAGCGCTTACATCTGCAATTGTGAAAGCGCTTACACAAGAGGGAGAAGCTCGATGGACGTGACCATCTACGAGGTGGCCAAGCGGGCCGGGGTGTCGATCGCCACCGTGTCCAGGGCGTTGCGTGGCACCGGCCCGGTGGCGGCCAGGACGCGGGAGAGGGTGCTCAAGGCGGTCGAGGAGCTCAACTTCACGCCCAGCCGTCTCGGTGTCAGCCTCGCCGAGGGCCGGCACGCCGCCAACGGCATCGTCTTCCCCGACCTCGCGGGCCCGTACTACACCGAGGTCCTGCTCGGATACGAGGAGGTCGCCTCCGAGCTGGGGCGCTCCGTGGTCATCCTGTCTACCAAGGGGCGCACGAAGGTCAACGACCTGATCAAGGACCTGGCGGGGCGGGTCGACGGCCTGCTGATCTTCGGTCACACCGTTCCCGAGCCGCTGGTCGCCGAGCTGGTGCGGCTCGGCGTGCGGCTGGTGTTCATCTCGCGCGAGCCGCTGCCCGGCGCCGACACGCTGCGCAGCGAGAACACGGCATCGGCGCGGGCGCTGGCCGAGCACCTGACCGGGCACGGCTACGAACGCTTCGCCTTCCTGGGCGCGCCGCTGGCCAGCCAGGACGACGTGGACGAGCGCTGGCGGGGCGTGCGGGCGGCGCTCGGCGGCGCGATCGAGGCGGTGCCCACCCGGCACTACACGGTGGACTGCGGGTTCGACGCCGCCAAGGAGCTGCTCGGCCACCGGACCAGGCCCGAGGCGATCATCTGCTCGGACGACGAGGTGGCGCTGGGGGCGCTGCTCGCCGCCGAGGAGCTCGGCCTGGACGTGCCCGGTGACGTGGCGGTCACCGGCTGGGACGACATCATGGCCGCCCGCCACGCCCGCCCGGCGCTGACCACCGTACGCCAGCCGATGCGCGAACTCGGCGCCCGTGCCGCCCGCGCGCTCGACGAGCTGATCACCGGCGCCCGCGCCACCCCGCGCCACCTCATCCTGTCCACCGAGCTGGTCGTGCGTTCCAGCTGCGGTTACCACCCCCGGGCGGAATCCCCCTAGGAGGAATCAACGTGAACACCACCACCCGGCGCGCCGCCGTAGGCGTGCTGGCTCTCGCGATCCTGGCCGCGGGTTGCGGCCGCAGCGCCGACAAGGCGCCCGAGCAGGCGCAGAACGTCACGACCGGCAAGGTCACGGGGGAGGTCACGGTCTGGGCGATGGGCGAGGAGGGCAACGCGCTCGGCACGTTCGTCAAGGACTTCGAGAGCGTCAACCCCGGAGTGAAGATCAACGTCACGGCCATCGGCTGGGACGTGGCGCACGACAAGATCACCGCGGCCATCGCGGGCGGCGCCACGCCGGACGTGAGCATGATCGGCTCGACCTGGTCGGGCGAGCTGGCCAAGACCGGCGCGCTCGAACCGACGCCGGGCAACCTGGTCGACAAGTCCCAGTTCTTCCCCGGCGCCTGGCAGACCGTCGACGTCAACGGCACCGCGTACGGCGTCCCGTGGTACGTCGAGACCCGCGTCCTCTACTACCGCACCGACCAAGCGCAGGAGGCGGGCGTGCAACCGCCGAAGACCTGGGAGGAGTTCACCGCGTTCGCCAAGGCGCTCAAGGAGAAGGGCGGCGCCAAGAACGGCTTCAACCAGAGCTACACCCTGGGCGCCTCCTGGCAGGAGGTGCTGCCGCTGATCTGGTCGGCCGGCGGCGAGATCGTCAAGGACGGCAAGTACACCTTCGACACCCCCGAGGCGCTGACCGCGCTCAAGCAGTACGAGTCGCTGTTCAAGCAGAAGCTCGCCCCCAACGACACGCCCGAGGGCGCCTTCCCGCAGAGCTTCATCAAGGGCGAGGTGGGCGGCTTCTTCTCCGGCCCGTGGATGATCGGCGTGCTGAACAACGACGGCGGCGCGGAGTTCAAGGACAAGTTCGACGTCGCCCCCTACCCGAAGGGTCCGGTCTCGGCCACGAGCTTCGTGGGCGGCGCCGACATGGCGGTGTTCAAGAAGGCGAAGAACCGCGACGCCGCCTGGAAGTTCATCCAGTGGCTGAGCGAGCCGAAGGTGCAGGCCAAGTGGTACACCACGGTCAAGTCGCTGCCCGCCGTGCAGTCGGCCTGGCAGGAACCCGCGCTGAGCGCCGACAAGCAGCTCGCGGTCTTCGGTGAGCAGCTCAAGGACGCCAAGACGCCGCCGCCGTTCCCGACGTGGGAGCAGGTGGCCAGGGTCCTGGAGGCGGAGCTGGAGAAGCTGGCCCGCGGCACGCAGACGCCCGAGCAGACGGCCCAGGCGATCCAGTCGCAGGCCGACACGATCGGCACCGGCCTCTAAGATCATGGCCGTTCTCACCAGGCAGGCGCCGCCCGCCCCCGCGCCGGTCAAGGTCAGGGGCGCGTTCCGCCAGGCCGGCATCGGGTGGATCTTCATCCTGCCGTTCGTGGTGCTGTTCGCCGTGTTCTACCTGGGGCCGCTGCTCGTCGGCATCGGCATGAGCTTCACCGACATGCGCAGCACCGACGTGACGGACCCGCTCGGCGTCAACCTGGTCGGCGTCGAGAACTACCTGCGGCTCATGGACGACGCCGCCATGCGCAGGGCGGCGGTCAACACCGTGGTCTTCGTGGTCACCGCGCTGCCGCTGACCATCGGCCTCGGGCTGGCCGCCGCGGTGCTGCTCAACTCGGGGATCGCTCGTCTGCCCGCCGCGTTCTTCCGGCTCGGCTACTACCTGCCGAACATCACCAGCATCATCGGCATCGCGGTGGCCTGGAAGTTCCTGCTGGAGCCGGAGGCGGGGCTGGTCAACCGGCTGCTGGAGCTGGCCGGGATCCAGGGCCCGAACTGGTTGCAGAGCGAGAGCACCGCGCTGCCGTCGATCATCGTGATGACGGCCTGGCGCAGCTTCGGCTTCAACATGGTCGTGCTGCTGGCCGCGCTCCAGACCATCCCGAGAGAGCTGTACGAGGCGGCGGAGGTGGACGGCGCCGGGCGGTGGGCCCGCTTCCGCTCGGTGACCGTGCCGTCCCTGCGGCCCGTGTTGTTGTTCTGCACCGTCTACAGCTCGGTCGGGTTCATGCAGTTCCTGGAGGAGCCGCTGGTCATGACCAGGGGCGGGCCGCTCAACTCCACACTGTCGGCCTCGCTGGCCATCTTCGGCCAGTTCGGCGTCGGCAACTACGGCTACGCCGGGGCCGCCTCCACGGTGTTGTTCACGGTGATCGTGGCGCTGGCCGTACTGCAACTGAGGGTGGGGAGGAGCAGGTGAGCAGGACCCGCCGCCAGCGTGCGGTCGTCTACCTCGGGCTCTGCGTGGGGCTGGCGCTGGTGGCCGGGCCGTTCCTGTGGACGGCGCTGAGCTCGCTCAAGCCCGAGCGGGAGATCAGGCGCGACCCGCCGACGTTCTGGCCGGAGACGTTCACGCTGGACAACTTCGCCGAGTTGTTCCAGCGGGTCAACATCGGGACCGCGTTCGGCAACAGCGTGCTCATCGCGCTCGTGCTGGTGGGCACCAACCTGCTGTTCTGCTCGATGGTCGGGTACGCCTTCGCCAAGCTCTCCTTCCGCGGCAAGAATCTCGCGTTCGGCCTGGTGCTGGTGCAACTCGCGATCCCGGCGATCGTGCTCATGGTGCCGCAGTTCGTGCTGATCGCGAAGCTGGGCATGGTCAACACGTTCATCGGGATCATCCTGCCGACCGTGGTGACGCCGCTGGGCGTGTTCATGATGCGGCAGTTCATCTCGGACCTGCCGGACGAGCTGATCGACGCGGCCCGGGTGGACGGCGCCAGGGAGTTCCGGATCTTCTTCACCATCATCCTGCCGCTGTGCGGGCCGCCGCTGGCCACGCTGGCGCTGATCACGTTTCTCGGCTCGTGGAACAACTTCCTGTGGCCGGCCGTGGTCGCGCAGAGCGAGAGCATGTACACCCTGCCGGTCGCGCTCAACATCCTCAACGGCCACGAGGCCACCCACTACAACCTGCTGGTCGCGGGGTCGGTCGTGGTGATCGCGCCGATCCTGTTCCTGTTCGTCTTCCTGCAGCGCTTCTTCATCCAGGGCATCGCCACAACCGGCCTCAAGTAGAGGAGCACCCCTCATGCGCAAGACGGTCCTGTCCGGTCTGCTCGTGCTGGCCTTAGCGATCCCGGCCACCGCCGCGAACGCCTCAGGCGACAGCACGCTCCATCGCTACGCGAAGGACACGTGGCGGTCGATGGCCGCCATGGTGGAGCCGGCCACCGGCCTGCCCGCCGACAAGATCACCGGCGACCTCAAGACCAGGGCGGAGGTCACCTCGCCCACCAACATCGGCACGTACCTGTGGAGCACGCTCGCCGCCCGCGACCTGCGCCTGATCGGCGGCGGGGACGCCGCCGCCAGGGTCGGCAGGGTGCTCAAGGCGCTGGAGCGGCTGGAGCGCAACGCGCCCACCGGCCAGTTCTACAACTGGTACGACCCCGCCACCCTCCAGCTCATCCGCATCTGGCCGGAGACCGGCGACCCGGTGCGCCCGTTCGCCTCCAGCGTGGACAACGGCTGGCTGGCCACGGCCCTCATGATGGTCCGCAACGCCGTCCCGCAGTATGCCGCGCCCGCCAACCGCCTGCTGACCTCGATGAACTTCAAGTCGTACTACGACCCGGCGGCCCGCCCCGACGCCGGCACCGGGCTGATACGCGGGGGCTTCTGGCCCGAGCCGCCCGACGGCTGCTACGTCGAGAGCGACTACGCCGGCACCGGCACGACCGTCTACTCCACCTGCCACCACTACGGCGCCCCCGCCGAGACCCGCATCGGACAGTACGTGGGCATCGCGCTCGGCCAGATCCCGCGTGAGAGCTATTTCGGCCCGTACCGTACGTTCCCCGACAACGCCTGCGACTTCGGCTGGCAGGACCAGAAGCCCGTCGGGTCATGGCAGAAGTACCTCGGCGTGAACGTCTGGGAGGGCACGTACGCCTACCGCGGCCTGCGGTACGTCCCGAACTGGGGCGGCTCGATGTTCGAGGCGCTCATGCCCGACCTCGTCGTCCCCGAGGCGGACTGGGCGCCGCGGAGCTGGGGCCGCAACCACCCCGTGTTCGTCCGGGCCCAGATCGAGCACGGCCTGAACGAGGCGAAATACGGCTACTGGGGCTTCTCCCCGTCCAACGACCCGCACGGCGGCTACCGCGAGTACGGCGTGGACCCCCTGGGGATGGACACCGACGGCTACACCTCCGACCGCGAGCGCACCAGCTCCGATCCCGGCTACGAGGGTTGCCGCCCGGCCAAGCCGGAGCCCGCAGCCTACGGCGACGGCGTGGTGACGCCGCACGCCAGCTTCCTGGCGCTGCCGTACGCCCGCGCCGCGGCCATGGACAACCTGGCCAAGCTGCGCCAGAACTTCGACGCCTACGGACCCGGCGGCTTCTACGACTCGGTCGCGGTCCGCTCCGGGGTCGTGTCGAAGTGGTATCTCGCGCTCGACCAGGGCATGGTCATGGCCGCCCTGGGCAACGTGCTCACCGGCGGCAACCTGCACCGCTACTTCGCCGGCTCCGGCGTCGAGGCCAAGCTCCGCCCGGTGATGCGGCTCGAAGAATGGGACGTCGAGGAAAAAGACGTCAAGGAAAAAGACGTCGTCCCGCCCACCCAGTGAAAACGCCCACCCAGTGAAACGGGGGAACTCTTGATGGACACAGCCGCGCACCGCGACTGGCAGGACCGCATCGGGCAGGCGTCCGGCGGGATCACCGCCGCCTCGCGACCCGACCTGGAGGCCCCGTCCGGCCTCCGGGCGGTCCCGGGGGCCGGGCACGTGACGTTGACCTGGAACCCCGTCCCCGGCGCCATCGGCTACCTGGTGCACCGGGACGGGGCGCCGGCCGGGCAGCCGGACGTGGACGTGCCCGCCGTGCCGTCCTGCCGGTTCGTGGACACGGGACACGGGGCGGCGGCCTACTCGGTGGCCGCCGTCTCGGCCATGGACCACATGGGTCCCCTGTCGGAGGAGATCCGTTCGGCGCCGCTGCCTTCGAGCGGGGGTTCGGTCTCGGTTCACGTGGACGCGCGGCGGGTCACCCGGGAGTTGCCGCGGCCGTGGGCGTACATGGTGGGGTCGGAGCATCTGTCGTACCTGCTGAACACCGGCGAGAGCGGCGGCCGGCCCATCGGCGCGGAGCTGACCGAGGCGTTGCGCGTCATGCGCGACGAGCTGGGTGTCGAGACGGTCAGGGCGCACGCCATCCTCTGCGACGACCTGGGGGTCTACCAGGAGGTGGACGGGCGGGCGGTCTACGACTTCAGCGGCGTGGACGAGGTCTACGACAAGGTGACGGGCCTGGGCCTGCGGCCGATCGTGGAGCTCGGCTACATGCCGCGCGATCTGGCCGCCGACCCCTCCAGGACCGTGTTCGGCTACCAGGCGATCGTCTCGCCGCCGAAGGACTTCGAGGCGTGGGGCGACCTGGTCAGGGCGCTGGTCGAGCACCTGGTGGACAGGTACGGCATCCGCGAGCTGGTCGACCACTGGGCCTTCGAGGTCTGGAACGAGCCCAACCTGGCCGTCTTCTGGTCCGGCACGCCCGAGGAGTACTTCCTGCTCTACGACGTCACCGCCGCCGCCGTGAAGAACGTGCACCCTGACCTGCGCGTCGGCGGCCCGGCCTCGGCCGCGAACGGCTGGATCGAGGAGCTGCTCGCCCACGTCGAGGAGTCGGGCGCGGCACTCGACTTCCTGTCCACCCACACCTACGGCAACGCGCCGCTCGACTGGCGTCCCGCCCTGGCCAGGCACGGGCGGGACGTGCCCGTCTGGTGGACCGAGTGGGGGCCCACACCGACCCACTTCCACGGTGTCGGCGACGGGCCGTTCGGGGCGGCGTTCGTGCTGCACGGCATGAAGTCGGCCGCGGGCCGGATCGCCGCGCTGGCGCACTGGGTGGCCTCCGACCACTTCGAGGAGCTGGGCCGGCCGCCGCGGTTGTTCCACGGCGGGTTCGGGCTGCTGACGGTCGGCAACCTGCGCAAGCCCCGCTTCCACGCGCTCGCGCTGGCCGCCCGGCTGGGCGACGCCGAGCTGGCCGCCACGCTCGACGGCGACATGGCCGGCGTCGAGGTGTGGGCGGCCAGGCACGACGACGGCCGGATCGGCGTGCTGGTCTGGAACGGCACCCTCAACCACGTCCAGGCGGGCGGCGCGCCGGAGCTGGCGCGGACGATCTCGCTGACCATCGACGGGCTGGACGGCGAGCACAACGTCACCCACCACCGCATCGACCGCGACCACTCCAACGTGGAGGCCGCCTGGCAGTCGATGGGCGGCGGCGACTGGCCGGTGGACGAGCAGTGGGACAAGCTCCGCGCGGCCAACACCCTGGACGAGCTGGCCCCGCCGGCCATCGTGAACGGGACCGCCGCCCTGGTCTTCGACCTGCCCATGCCCGGCGTGTCGTACATCGAGATGACACCCTGAGGGCGGTCCTGTACGGAGGCGCACGCCGGTGAGAGCCTGTCTCCATGACGGATCCGGCCGAGGCGCTGGCCGCCCGCATCGGGCGGTTCGAGCAGGCCGCGGATCCCCAGCTCATCTGGGATCCCGCGGCGCTGGCCGAGGCCGAGCGGGCGATGCGGGCGCTGGCCGGCGACCGGTCCGACGCGACCACCTGGCGGCTGATCGGGATCCTGCACCTGGCCCGCTACCGGCTCGACCAGCGGATCCCGCAGGACGCCGCGGTGGCGGGCGCCTTCTTCGCCGCCGTGGCCGTGGTCGACCCCGGCCGGTTGCCGGAGAGGCTGCGCGGCTCCAAAGGGCCGCCCGGCGACTCGGCCGACACGTGGGCGGGGCTGGTGGAAGAGGTGTTCCGGCACGTGGACCCGGCCACGTACCCGCATGTGGGGTTGCTCGTGCACGCCCTGGTGCGGCGGGCGATGGCGCACCCGACGGCGGAGGTGGCCGAGCGGCTCGGGCGGCTGCTGCTGCAGGAGTCCATGCGCGCGTCCGACCCCGGCTGGGCGCCCGGCGCGCTGGCGCTGCTGGGCGGCGGGCTCGTGCGACTGTACGGGCTGACGGGGCGGCGGGAGGCCGCGGACGACGCGGTGCACGTGTTGTTCAGAGCGGCGCTGGCCTCCTCAGCCCACGTCGGGGAGCTGGCCGGGGCGCTCCGGCTGGCTGCGGACGAGGAGCTCGCCAGGGCGTACCTGGCGGCGGTGGACGCCGCGCCGGACAGCCAGGACAGGTCGCAGGCGCTGCTGGGGCTCGTCGATCTCACCCGGGCGCGGGCCGACGAGTCGTGCGCGGACGGGGACCTGCTGGCGTTCATCAGGGTGGGGCAGTGCGCGCTGGACTTCTGGCACGAGCAGTGGGCCCATCCCGGGGTGCTGGCCCCGTACGCGGCCGGGCTGGTCGAATGGTTCGTCGTCACGGGGAACGAGGAGTCGCTCGAAGCCGCGACGGAGATGCTGGAGGCCCTGCACGTCACGCCCGGCGAGACGGCGCAGGGGCTCGGCACCGACCAGGTCGTCCGGCTCGGCCTGCTGGGCGACCGCCGCTGGCGCCGCTACGGCGTCACCGGGGAGCTCACCGATCTGGACGTGGCCGTCGAGGTCATGCGCGAGGCGGTCGGGCTCGCGTCGCCCGGGCATCCCGAGCACGGCAGGCTGCTGGCCAACCTGGCGAACGCGCTGCTCAGGCGGGCTACCGTGACCGGCGGGGACCCCGCGGAGCCGATCGCGGCCGCCAGGACCGCCTTGGCGGCTCACGACGCGCGGGATCCGGCCAGGGCCAAGGCGCTGCTGCTGCTCGGCCGGGCGCTCAACCTGGGCCTCACCGCGGAAACCACCGACGAGGCCGTGGCCGTGCTGCGCGAAGCGCTCGAAGCCGGTGAGCCGGCCTTCCGGGCGGAGGCGTACGGGCTGGTCTCCGAGGTGTTGCGGTGGCGCGGGCGGGTCGAGGACCTGCACGAATCGGTGCTGGCCGCCCGCCAGGGCGTCGAGCTGGCCATGAAGAGCTCCCGCGACCAGGCCCCGGCCCCGGCCCAGCGGACGTTGTGCAAGGCGCTGCTGGCCCGCTTCTCCGCCGTCGGCGATGCGCATGACCTGGGGGAGGCGCTGACGCTGGCCGGCTCGGGCGACTCCGAGATGTTGTCCGAGCTCGGGGCCGTGCTCGACGATCCTGGGCCGCTGCCGCTGGACGAGCAGCTCGCCCGGTCCGCCACGGAGCTGGCGCTGGTGGCGCTGGACGACGACGTGGCGCTCAAGCTGCTGCGGTTCGCCGAGCGGGGGTCCTCGTCGCCGGGCGAGTACCTGCTCGGGGTGGCGTCGCGGCTCGCCGAGCTGGGCCGGTTCCGGCTCGCCACCGTCGTGCTGAGCAGGGCGTCCGCGTCGTTCTCGGCGGCGGGATTGCGCTCCCAGGAGGCGTACGCGCTGTCCAGGCAAGGCGCGAACCTCGTCGAGCTCGGGGAGCTCGACGAGGCGCTGGAGGCGTTCGCGCGGTCGGCGGCCGTCTACCGCTCGCTGGGCGAGGATGGGGCCGAGGCGGAGCAGCTGAGCAACATGGGCCGCTGGATCGACGATCCCTTACGCGCCGTCGAACACCACCTGCGCGCCATCGCCCTGTGCGAGCGATCCGGGCTGGCCGCCGAGGAGGCGACCTACCAGAGGCACGCGGCCGACGCGTACCTGGCCGCCGGCGACCCGGCCGCGGCCGTGGCCTGCGCGGCCAGGGCCAGGGAGCTGTACCTCTCGCTCGGCCAGACGGAGCCGGCCGCGCTCGCCCTCGTACCCGCCGCCAGAGCGGCCGTCGACCAGGGCGACCTCACCGCGTCGGGGGAACGCATCGCCGCCTGCGCCATCGAGCTGGAGGCGGCGGGGGCCTGGGAGGACGCCTGCAGAACGCTCGACGCGCACGCCGTCCTGCTTTCCGCGCGGGGTCATCGCGTCCAGGCCGCCGCCTGCGAGAACCGGCTCGTCGAGATCGTACGGCGCAGGGGGCAGCGGCGGGAGCCCGCCGACGAGTGGTACCGCATCGCGCAACGCCGCCGTATTCACGGTGACGCCCTCGGCGCCAAGCTGGCCTTCGAACTGGCCGAACGCGAGTACGAGTCCATCGGCCACCACGACGGCGCCGGGTCCGTACGCTACAACCTGGGCGTGCTCGCCTACACGGAGGGCGCGGCGGGGCTGGCGGCGGAGGCGTTCGGGGCGGCGGGGGAGACGTTCGCCGGGCTGCGGGCGCACGCGAAGGAGGCTTTCTCGCTGGCCATGCGGGCCTCCTGCCTGGTTGTGCTGGATCGCTTCGACGACGCCCTGGCCGACCTCGAACGCGCGCTGGAGCTGGCCGCCGCGGAGGGCGACCTGGACGCGCTGCTCACGGCCACGCTGGGGCGGGCTTCGCTGGACGTGGCGCTCGGGGAGTTCCAGTCTGCCGGGGAACGGTTGTCTTCGGCGCTCGGGCCGGCCTCCGGGGACCCGCTCAAGGAGGCCGTCGTGCGTGATCGGCTGGCCGCGCTCGCCGCCCGTACCGGGGACTTGGGGGCGCAGGTGGAGGCGCTGGAGCTGGCGATGGCGGGCTTCCGCGGCAGCGGCCAGGACCGGCTGGCGGCGCTCGCCTCGATCAAGCTCGGGTTCGCGCTGGAGGAACGCGGCGAGTTCCGCCGCGCCAGGACGGCACTCGAAGAGGGTCTCACGGGGCTCGGCGTTGCGGGGGAGGGCCTTCGGCCGGAGGGGGCGCCGTTCGAGGTGGTGGCGGCGATGGCGGGCGGGCTGGACGCGGCTGTCCTGGCTCGGCTGGCCTCCATCCAGCTCACGATGGGAGACCTGACCCACGGCCGCGCCACCCTGACCCAAGCCCTCGCGGCACAGCGGTCGGGCGGCCCGGGGAAGGTGGCGGAGCGCCTGGAGCTCTGGCTACGGCTGGAGGAGGCGGAGGCGTCAGGCGACCTCACGACTGCCCGCGCCGTCGCCGAACAAGCCTTGGCCGATTCCGGGGATCGGTCGTACCTGCTGGCCAAGCTCGCTACGTACTGCCGCGAGCTGGGCGACCTCACGGCGGCCTACGACCACGCCGCCCGCGGCTACGAGCTGCGCGACAACCGGGTGATCGAGCACCTGCGCAACCTCGGCACGGCGGCCAGCGGATTCGGCCGGGCCGGCGAGGCGCTCGAACACCTCACCAGGGCGGTCAACCTGGCCCGCCAGCCGGACTCGGCGCTCCCCGCCCAGCTCGTCCGGACCCTCGACGCGTTCGGCCTGTTCCTCACCGGCCAAGCCCGCTGGACCGCGGCCGCCCGCGCCTACGAGGAAGGGCTCGCCCTGGTCGAGGACCCCATCTGGCGGTCGCTCCGGGCCTCCCTGCTCACCAATCGCGCCGGACTCCACCTCAAACTGGGCGAACTGGATAAGGCGGCCACCGGCTACCGGGAGGCCATCTCGATCAGGGAGGAACTCGGGGACCGAGCCGATCTGGCGGACCCCTACGCCGACCTGGCCCTGGTCCACCTGTTACACGGCGAGAAGGACGAGGCCAGACCGCTCGTCGAACGAGCCCTGGACCTCGAACGCGCCCAAGGCCGCGCCCGCGGCGCGGTGCTCGCCCTGATCATGCTCGCCCGCCTGGAGGAGCCCATCCTGGCGGCCATCCACCTGGAGGAAGCGCTCGCTCTCGCGCGGGATGCCGGCTTCGGCTCGGGTGAGGCGATCGCGCTGAGCGATCTCGGGGCGCTCGACGTCGCCACCGCCTCGTACGCCCGCGCTCATCGGCGACTGTCCACGGCCATCGAGCTGCTGGAGCAGCTCGGGCACGAGCTGGAGCTGAGGACCGTTTACCACAACCGATCCACGGCCGCGGAGTCGCTCGGAGACCTGCCCGGAGCCCTCGCCGACGCGGAACGCGCCAGCTCGCTCGGCCACGCGGCGGCCCGCGACAGGACGATCAGCCTCGCCGTGCGCTTGGGGCGCGGGATGACGGCGTGGACACACGCGGAGCAGGCCAAATCCAGCACCTTGACCACTCAGCTCAGCCACCAGCCCGCGCCGAGCGGGGTGCCCGCAGAACTGCTGGAGACCGAGCAGAGCGGGCTCGACTCCGTGCAGTCGCTGATGTCGGCCGCCCGCAACACCCGCGACCCAGCACAGGCCACGATGCTCACCGAGCGCGCCCACACCGCCCAAGCCGACCTGGAGGCGCTGTGGCACCGCATGGAGCCCCTCGCCCCCGACTACGTCGCCATGCGCCGCGGCACCCCACCCGACAAGGCCCGATTGGACGCCCTTGTCGCCCCCACCATGAGAACCGGCCCGCTGGACGACGCCACTCCCGGTCAGAGCGGTGCGACCGGACTGCTGGGCTTCCACGTCGGCGAGGACGCCGTGACCGTGCTCGCCCATCGCACCGGCTGGCCCGAGCCCCTCGCCTTCCCCACCGCCGTCGGTCACGACCTGCTGGAGGACTTCGCCGCCAGCACCAGCGGCCGCAGGCCGGGCCTGCTGGACATCGAGGCCCGCCGCCACCGCCTGGAGCTCTGGCGTCGCCTGGCCGACCTGCTGCTCGCGGAGGCGCTCGAAGCACTCGGCGACGACCTCACCCTGCTCTACCTGCTCCCACACGCCGGGCTCAATCGCATCCCGCTGCACGCACTGGCCCCGAACGGCCAACTGCTGCTCGAACGCTTCCCCATCGCCTACGCCCCATCCGCCGCCGTCCTGACCCGCCTCACCCGGCGCGGCCCAGCGGAAGGCGGCCGGTCGCTGGCACTGGGCTTCACCCCGGACGCCGACGAACGATCCGTGATCGAGGGCACGGCGGAGGACGCCGCCGAACTGCTCGGCACCCAGTTCCGCACCGGCCCCGCCGCCACGGCCGCACTCCTATCCGGCACCTGGGACGTGCTGCACCTGTCGTGCCAAGCCGCCTTCGACCCGGACGATCCGTTCGGCTCGGGCATCCGACTCGCCGACGGCCTCCTCACCGCCAGGCAGATCATGAGCATGCGCGTGGACGCCAGACTCGTGATCCTCACCGGGACAGGGGACAGGCCGGTCGAGGGCCGGGCAGGTGCGGACGACCTTGCCGCATTAGGTCACGCGCTTCTCCACGCGGGAGCCAGGTCCGTGCTGCTCACGCTCTGGCCGCCCGCCGACGAGCTCACCCGAGCCCTCATGCGCGACTTCCACACCAAGCTGCGTAACGGCACGGGCCAAGCGCAGGCGCTACGCGAGTGCGTACTGGAACTACACGAACTCTACGGCCCCGCCGAGCCCGAGTTGTGGGCCCCGTACGTGATGGTGGGTCTCCCGCACTAGTCGCCCAGCCACTTCGAGTCCGGCAGCAGCGTGGCCGCGACCAGGTAGCCGAAGAAGCCGACGGCGAGCCCCACCGCGTACCCCCCGAACGCCTCAGGCACGCCGAGCAGCGCCGTCACGAAACCCCCGCCCACCGCGGCCAGCACCGCGGCGAGGTCGGTCAGCCCCACCGCGCCCTGCCTGCGGCGCAGCGTCCCGTACGTGATCCAGCCGATCACGAGCCCGAAGCAGATGGCGCCGAGCACGGCCATGCGAGAACCTCCTCGTTGTCTGGCCGCCACCAGTCCAGAGGGCGGCCGGCCAGGTCGATCAGCCGAAGGCGACGTGCCGGGCCGCGTGCCCGCTCGGCTGGGGATCGTCGTTCACGATCGCACGGCGCCGCGGCGCCTGGCTAGAGGTACGACCTGGTCGCCGTAACCAGCTCGGCCGAGGCGTCACGCGTGTCGATGGAGAGGGCGGAGTCCGGGGTGCGCTCGCGTACGTCCTGATCGCGGATCGCGAACACGGCCGGGGCGACCCCCACGTCGCCGTAACGCCCGGCCACGGCCTCGCCGATCGCCTCGCGCACGTCGCAGACCACGTCCCGCGACGTGTGACCGGGCCCGGAGGCGGCGAGGTAGCCCAGCATCCCGGCGAAGCGCAGCTCCGTCTCGGCCGCGGGCCGCTGCTCGGGCAGCACGGGACGGTCCAGCCAGAACACCTTGCCCGCGAGGAACGCCGCATAGCCGGCGCCCTCGTGGCCGAGCTCGCGCGCCGTCTCGGCGAGCAACTCCCCGAACTCGGCCAGCTCCGCCTCGGGCGGCAGGTCCGTGGTGACGAACAGGGGCACGATCAGCGAGTCGAGCATGGTGACTATCCCTCCGTGAGGAGGCTCATCGTAGGACGCCCCACCGACAATCCCCGCGCCCGCCACTCCGACCTTCCCACTACGGCTCACGCACATGGTGCGGCTAGCGTTCCGTCCACTCGTCCTCGAGTGCCGAGTGCACGACCGAGTCGCGCCACCCGTGCGGCGTGTGCACGTGGTGCCGGATGCGGCCCTCCTCGACCATGCCCGCCGTCAGCATCGCGAGCTGGCCCGGCAGGTTGGCGGGGGAGCGGGCGCCCCAGATGCGGTGCAGCCCGAGCTGCTTGAACCCGAACGACAGCAGCAGCCGTACGAGATCCGTGCCGATGCCGCGCCCCCACTGGTCGTGATGCAGCCCGAAGCCGATCTCGGCGCTGTGCGGGTGGTCGGCCTCGATGTTCAGCCGGGCCACCCCGATCACGCCGCGGCGTTCGGCGTCCACCACGGCCAGCACATAGAGGCGGCGCGGCTCGGCGGAGGCCGCCTCCATGGCCTGGTCGACGAGGTCGACCACCTCCGGCAGGCTGCGCGGCGCGAACGGCATGTGCTGCGTCGCCGCCGGATCGCCGTAGATGGCGTGCAGGGCGCCCACGTCGGCCTCCGTGACATCACGGAGGCCGAGTCGCTCACCCTCGCACACCACGCGCCGCATGCGCAGAACGTAACGCCACTTCCGTGATCTTTACAAGCCCTTGTCAAGTGGCGAGTTGACTCCCGTAAGCTCGGGCGACAAGTTCGGCGACGGCGCTGTGGGCGCCGAGCGGCCGCGCGTGCCCGGCCCTGATCGCCGCGGCGGCCTGCTCGACGATCCCCTCCGAGGCCTCGTGGCCGATCAGGCAGGGCGCGATGGCGAGCCGTTCCGCGCCCGCCGCGCGCAGTCGCTGGGCGGCGACCGGGACTCCGGGCTCGCTGTCGAGCGAAGCGGCGACCACCGGCAGCGTGAGCCTGGAGGCCAGGAGCACGGCAGTGGCCTGTACGGCGTGCACCGCGCGCGCCCCGCCCACCGTGCCGAGGATGACGGCGTCGACGGGGCTGGAGACGTTCAGCAGGCGTACCCGGTCGGCCCTGGCCAGGCCGCGCTCCGCCAGCCTGATGTGCAGCGCCTCGGCCAGCAACGGGTGCGGGCCGAGCGCCTCGGTCGCGACGGCGCCGGAGCCGCTGGCCGCGATGGCCTTGCCGATGTCCGCCAGGACGACCGGATCGTCCCAGGTGAGCAGAGGCACCACCACGGCGTCGCGACCCGAGGGCAGGGAGTCCGCCAGGGTGGTGACGCTCGTCAGGCGCACCTCGATCTGCGGGTTGTCGACGCGTACCACGGCCGCGATCTCCTCGGCCACGCCGGTGGTGCCGCCAGGGGTGGCGAGCACGAGCATGGGGGCGTCGGGCGGCAGGGACGTGGGCACGGGACGGCGATGACGACCGCCTCCCGGCCGGGGGGAACGTTCACGTACAGGCAGGCTCACAGGCGCGCAGTTTATGCCCATTCGCGGTGGGTTGTTCGAAGAATCGATGGCGATTCCGTCACAACCCAGGCACCTGTGATCGAGATTACCTTGTTATCCCCTAATACGTTGACTTATCCGTACAAAACGGAAAACCTGAAGAAACTAGAAACGCGTTCTAGAGCGACCCTCACAGCACCGTCCCCGGAGGATGGTAATGAAGCCGTTCTATGTCCGCGAGCTGAGCGTCTACCCGGTCGGCAGCCGCCGGATCTTCCTGCTGGCGATAGCCGTCCTCGCGAGCCTGGTGGCCAACTTCGAGACCACGCTCGCCACCATCCTGCCCCTCCTCATGGACGACCTCAGCATGTCGCTCACCGTCTACGGGCAGATCGCCGCGCTGTCGGTGCTGGTCGGGGGGCTTTCGGCGGGGTTCGGCGGCATCCTGTCCGACCGGTGGGGGCGGGTCACGCTCCTGGTGCCGACCCTGACCGTCACGGCGGCCTGCAACTTCCTGCTCGCCACCGTGGACAGCGTGGCCGAGCTGTTCTGGATCCGGTGCCTGATGTTGTTCATCGAGGGCGCGGGCATCACGATCACGGCGTCGCTGGTGCGCGACTTCTCGCCGCGGCTGGGGCGGGCGCAGGCGTTCGCGTTCTGGACGTGGGGGCCGGTCGGGGCGTCGTTCCTGGCCTCGTTCATCGCGGGGTTCACGCTGCCGCTGTTCGGCAACGCGTGGCAGTCGCAGGCGATCATCATGGGCGTCGTCTCGCTGGTGATGTGCGGGGTCATCGTCTGGAAGATCGCCGAGCCGTCGGCCGCGCTGCGGGCCCAGGTGCTCCAGGCCGAGCAGGCGGTGAGCGCGGAGGAGAAGATCGACGCGGGCCGGGTGCGGGAGCTGTTCCGGCATCCGCACCTGTGGGCGCACGTCCTCGGCAACACCGGCTGGCAGGTGCTCTACTGGACGTTCGCCATCTTCGGCCAGACCATCCTGTCCGACGCGTTCGGCATGGACGCGGCGGCGGCCAACCGGGTGGTGGCGCTGGGCATCGTGCTCAACGCCCTGGCCGTGGTGGTGGTCGGCCGCCTGTCCGACCGGTTGCAGCTGCGCAAGCCATTCACCGCTGTCGGGACCGTGCTGACCGTGGCGGCGCTGGCCTACTTCATCGCCATGGTCGGGCCTGGCGTCTCCGCCGCGCAGGTCACGGTGGTGTACGCGCTGCTCTTCCTGTTCATGGGCATCGCGTACGTGCCCTGGATGGCCAACTTCTCCGAGAACGCCGAGGACGTCGAATCCCGGCTCCAGGGCTCCGCGCTGGGCATCTGGGGCATGGTCGTGCGCGTCATGATCGTGGTGCTGCTGGTGGTCTCGCCGCCGGTCGTGGAGGCCGGGGGCTGGGGGAGCTGGCTGGCCGTGGCGCTGGCGGGCCAGGTCGTGTTCCTGGTCTCGATGATCGCCTTCAAGGGCCGCTGGCGCACCGCCAAGGCCGTCGCGCCGCCGAAGGTCACAGCTTAGCGGGGCCGGGTCCCAAGCCCCCGATGAGCGGGGCGATTCTCATCCGTATCCCCGTCGCGCGGGCGGCGTTGGCAGCCGCCGCCCGCGGCTTTCGCGGCAGTTTCAGGCGAACGGACCCACCGGGCCGGGCTGTTTGGCCTTGGGGGCGATCTCGGTGGCGAGGTCGAGGTCGCGGGTCTCCGGGGCGATGGCCAGGCCCACGGCCGTGACCACCAGGGCGATGACCACGTAGATCGACACCGCCACCGTGGTCTGGTACGTCTGGAAGAGCTGGAGCGCGATGATCGGGGCCAGCGCGCCGCCGACGATGCCGGCCACCTGATAGCCCATGGAGGCGCCGCTGTAGCGCAGCCGGGTGCTGAACAACTCGGCGATGAACGCCGCCTGCGGCCCGTACATCGCGGCGTGGGTGATCAGCGCGACCACGGCGGCCAGCGCGATCAGCGGGAACGACTTGCTGTCGAGCAGCGGGAAGAACGCGAACGCCCACACCGCCGCGCCCACCACCCCCGCCAGGTAGACCGGCCGTCTGCCCACCCGGTCGGACAGCGAGCCGAACAGCGGGATCAGCCCGAGCTGCAGCGCCGACCCGATCAGCACCGCGTTCAGCGCGTACGAGCGCGGCAGGTCCAGCACGGTCGTGATGTAGACGATGATGTACGCGGTGAACGTGTAGAAGGCCACGTCGACCCCGATCCGCGCGGTGAAGGCGGACAGCAGCGCCCGCGGATGCGTGCGCAGCACCTCCACCAGCGGCATCTTGGCCTTGACGCCCTGCTGCTCGACCTCGGCGAACAGCGGCGACTCGGTGATCTTCAGCCGCACCCACAGGCCGACGAAGACCAGCGCGCCCGACAGCAGGAACGGCACCCGCCAGCCCCACGCCAGGAACGCCTCGTCGGACTGCGCGAACGACAGGATCGTGAGCAGGCCCGTGGCCAGCACGTAGCCCGCGGGCACGCCGACCTGCGGCCAGCTCGCGTTGAAGCCGCGCCGCCGGCCGTCGCCGTGCTCCAGCGACATGATCACCGCGCCGCCCCACTCGCCGCCGAGCCCCAGGCCCTGCACGAATCTGAGCAGCGCCAGCAGGATCGGCGCGACCACGCCGACGCTCGCGTAGCCGGGCAGCACGCCGATGAGGAACGTGGAGACGCCCATGACCAGGAGCGTCACCACGAGCACGGTCTTGCGGCCCGCCCGGTCACCGAAGTGGCCGAACACGATGCCGCCGAGCGGCCGGGCGATGAACGCCACGGCGTTGGTGGTCAGCGACGCCAGGGTCGCGTTGAACGGGTCGAGGGCGGGGAAGAACAGCTTGGGGAAGACGAGTGTCGCCGCCGTGGTGTAGAGGAAGAAGTCGTACCACTCCAGCGACGTGCCGATCAGGCTGGCGAGGATCACCCGCCGGGTTTGTTGCGTGGAGCCTGACATCGATCGCTCCTTGGTTGTCTAGGGGGTTGGTATCAACGTAAGGATCGTTGAACAATTCGACAAGAGGTTTGCTCCATGATTCCCTGTTAAATGTGGATGACATCGTCGCTGATCTTTCCCAGGACAGGCCCCGGCTGGGACGCAGCAGCACGGCCGAGCGGGTGGCCGACATCCTGCGCGACCGCATCAGCGAGGGTTTCTTCCGCCCTGGCCAGCGGCTGTCGGAGGAGTCCATCTCCGAGGGCCTCGGCGTGTCACGCAACACGCTGCGCGAGGCGTTCCGGTTGCTCGGTCACGAGCGGCTGCTCGACCACAAGCTCAACAGGGGCGTGTTCGTCCGCCTCCCGTCCGCCGAGGACGTGTCCGACCTCTACCGGGTGCGCCGCGTGCTCGAAGGGGCGGCCGTACGGCGGACCCCGTCCCCCGAGGCGCTGGCCATGATCAAGGAGGCCGTGCTCGACGCCGAGCGGGCCGCCGGGCAGGACGACTGGCAGGGCGTGGGCACCGCCAACATCCGCTTCCACCAGGCGCTCGTCTCCCTGAACGACAGCCCCAGGATCGACGAGACCATGCGCCAGCTGCTGGCCGAGCTGCGGCTCGTCTTCCACGTGATGGTGAATCCGCGGGCGTTCCACGAGCCGTTCGTCGACCGCAACCGCACGCTGCTCGGGCTGATCGAGTCGGGGCAGCCGGAGAAGGCCGCCGCCTATCTGGACGACTACCTCGACCATGCCGAACGGCTCCTCATCCACGCTTACGAGCCGAACCGCTAACGTTCAGCCATGGATCGGATCTTCACCCTCGACGAAGCCCGCTCGCTGTTGCCCGCCGTCATGGAGGAGGCCCGCGAGGTGATCGCCGCCCGGGCCGACCTGGCCGAGATCGCCTATGACCGGGAGACCAGGGGCGAGTCCGAGCGCGGGGGCATCCCGGAGCTGAAGGCGCACGAGGCCCGCATCGAGGAGATCCTGAGCGGCTGGACCGAGCGGGGGATCGAGGTCAAGGGCCTCGCGCCGGTGCTGATCGACTTCCCCGCCGTGCTCGAAGGGCAGTCCGTGCGGCTGTGCTGGATCGAGGGGGAGCGGGAGCTCGCCTGGTATCACCGTACGGAGCTGGGCTTCGCCGGTCGCCGCCCGCTCTGACCTTTCCTTCTTGACAGGGGCGCCTCGTCAGCGCGTATATTCAACCAAAGGGTTGATAAACCGAAAGGTTGAATACAATGCTCCTGCAGGACAAGGTCGCCGTGGTCTACGGCGCGGGCGGTTCGATCGGCGGCGCGGCGGCGCGGGCCTTCGCCCGTGAGGGCGCCCGTGTCTTCCTCGCCGGCCGCACCCCGGCCACGCTCGACAAGGTCGCCGACGACATCCGCGCCGCCGGCGGCACGGCCGAGACCGCGCGGGTCGACGCGCTGGACGAGGAGGCGGTCGGCGCCTTCGCCGACTCGGTGGCCGGGCGGGCGGGCGGCATCGACGTCTCGCTCAACGTCATCGCGGTCCAGGACGTGCAGAAGCCGCTGACCGAGATCACGGCCGAGGAGTTCCTGCAGCCGATCGGGGTGGCCGCGCGCACGCAGTTCCTGACCACCAGGGCCGCCGTCAAGCACATGATCCCGCGCGGGTCCGGGGTGATCCTGACGTTCGGCGGCAGCGGCCCCCAGACCGTGCCGGGGCTCGGCGGCTTCAAGGTCGCGCTCGACGCCATGGAGGGCATCCGGCGGCAGTGGGCGTGCGAGGTCAGCCGGTACGGCATCCGCGTCGTCACCATGGTGACGGGCGGCATCCCGGAGAGCATGCCCGACAGCGTCCCCATCAAGAAGGAGATCGAGGCCGGGCTGCTGGAGGCGACCCTGCTTGGCCGGACGGCGACGCTGGCCGACGTGGGCGACGTCGCCGCGTTCGTGGCCTCCGACCGGGCCAGGACCATGACCTCGGCCACCGTGAACATCTCCTGCGGCGCGATCGTGGACTATTGATCGCATCGCCCAGGACAAGGATCGCCCCGGATGCCAGACGATCAGCTCAGCCTCACCTTCGCCGCACTGGCGGATCCGACGCGGCGGGCCATCCTCGCCCGCCTGGCCGACGGGGAGGCCACGGTCAACGAGCTGGCGGAGCCGTTCGACATGAGTCTTCAGGCGGTCTCCAAGCACCTCAAGGTGCTGGAGCGGGCGGGGCTGATCAGCCGGGGTCGCGACGCGCAGTGGCGGCCGTGCCGCCTGGAGGCGGCCCCGCTGGAGACCGCGTCGGAGTGGATCGACCGATACCGTGAGCGCTGGACGGACCGGTTCGACCGCCTCGACCAGGAGATCAGGAAGTTCCGGCGCGGGCAGGAAGGACACGATCATGGGTGACACGGAGTTCGTCATCGAGCCGGGCAGGCAGGACATCGTCATGATCCGAGGGTTCGACGCTCCCCGTGATGTGGTGTTCCAGGTCGTGACGGATCCGGAGCTGGTGCCGCGATGGTGGGGGCCGCGCTTCCTCACCACCAGGGTCGACCGTATGGAGGTCAGGCCGGGCGGGCGCTGGCGCTACGTCAACGTCGACTCCCGTGGGAGGGAATACTTCTTCAGCGGCGTCTACCACGCCGTCGTGGCGCCGGAGCGGATCGTGCGCACGTGGGAGTTCGAGGGCACGCCGGGGGAGGTGGCGCTGGAGACGGTCACGCTGGAGGCGGTGGACGGCGGGACCCGTTACGTGGCCCAGTCCGTGCATCCGTCGGTGGAGGCCCGCGACGCCATCGTCCGCGCCGACGGGCCCAGGGGCGGCCGGGAGTCCATGGACCGGCTCGCCGAGGTGCTCGCCGCCGGTTCGTAGCCAGGGTCAGGCGGCGCGGCACTCCACCACGGATCGTCCCGACGACTCCCGGCTCGTGGCCGACACCGCCAGCCCCGCCTGCCCGGCCAGGGCCCGGAACTCCTCCAGCGTGCGTTCCATCCCACCGAGCAGCACCAGCTCGGGCGTCAGCCCGGCACCCGTGACGGGACCCAGGGCCACGCTGCCCACCACGACCACCCGGCCCGAAGCCCCGGCCGCCTGCGCGCAGCGCCGCAGGAGCGCGAGCGCCTCCCGGTCCGGCAGGTCGTTGAGCACCTTGCGCACCAGGTAGACGTCCTTGCCCGCGGGCAGCGGGTCGTAGAAGCTGCCGCCGACCACGGTCACGGACAGCCCGGCCGCGGCGAACGACTCGGCCGCTCTGGCCGCCGTCGCGGGCAGCTCGACCAGCGTCCCCTTCACGCCGGGACGGGCCCGCAGGATCGCGGCGAGGGCCGCGCCGGTGCCGCCGCCCACGTCCACCACCTCGGCCACCCCGTCCCAGTCCCCGCCGGGGAGGATCTCCGGATCGAACTCCCCATGCCCCACGGGCCCCATCAGCGCGTCGAAGCTCGCGCCCAGCTCGGGATGCGCTTCCAGATCGTCCCAGAACGGCCGCCCGTACAGCTCCCGGTAAGCCGGCTCGCCGCTGCGCACGGCGGGCAGGAACGCTGCCCAGGCCCCGGCGAGCCGGCCGCCCACCCCGTCGAGGTCGAGGGAGAGCCGCAGCGACTCGTCCAGCAGCCCGCGCGCCGTGTCGTTGAGCGCGAACGTGCCCGGCTCCGGCTCCTCGAACACACCCCTCGCCGCCAGGTGCGTGAGCGTCCTGTGCAGATAGGCGGGGTCGCAGCCGGTCGCCCGAGCCAGCTCACCCACCTCCGACGGTCCCTCCGCCAGGTGGTCGGCCACGCGCAACGTCGACGCGACGCGCAGTGCCCACGGGGTGCTCAGGTCGGACAGTTGCCACAGGTCCATTTCCCGAGTCTCGCACGCGGCAGCCGCAGAAGCGTGGCCGATCTGTGATCAACCGGCCACATCACGTGCGGGTCTAACGGGGTGAGCGAAAGGATCACAGCCATGAGGCAAACCTCAGCGACCGCCGCACTCCTCGCGACGGCGGTCATCGGCGGGCTGGGGCTCACACCCACCGCCGCCCACGCCCAGGCCGGGGCACCCGCGGCCCGCGCGGCCTGGATCAAGTCCTGCATCGACAAGAAGTCCGACGTCACCTATCCCTGCGGCCACTGGCAGCTGATCATGCGGGACGGCAGCAGGGTGACCGTGCGCGGCGCCGCCAACACCATGATCGACGGCGACGGCGACGAGATAGACGACACGAGCACGTTCGCGATCAGCGCGGACGGCCGCGTGCTGGCCTATGAGCGGGCCGGGGACCACCGCCTGGTCGTGCAGCGGGTCGGCGGGCCGGCCAAGGTGCTGCCCACGTCGTTCCAGCCCCGCCGCACCGAGAACCTCAGCCTCTACCTGTCTCCCAAGGGGGACAGGGTGCTGATCGACTACACCGACGACCCCGCGCGCCTGCCTGCCAAGGTCGTCACGGTCGCCACCGGCAAGATCACGACATTGCCCGCCGCCGACACGATGCTCGGCTTCAGCGGCGACGGGGACGAGGTGCTGGCCACGCGCTACCTCAGCGACAACACCATGAGGCTGTCCGCGTACCGGCTCGACGGCGGCTCGATCAAGCGCACGCCGCCCCAGGTCGTCGCGAACACCCTCACCACGGCGCTGTCGCCCGACGGCAGGACCGTGGCCGTGTTCACCGCCGGCAACACCGACAAAAAGACGCCGCCCAGGGTGCGGCTCTACGACCTGGCGAACGGGGAGCTGTCCGCGGGCGCCGACCTGCCGCTGAAGGCCGGCGACGCGCCGTACCTCGCGTCGTGGGACGCCGGCGGGCGGCTCACCGCCGTCGTGCAGAACGCGGAGGAGGGGCATCCGGCGGTGGTACGGGTGCTCACCGTCGACCCCGAGACAGGCGGCACGACGCAGACCGACAAGTACACGATCAGCAAGTCCAGGTACGCCTTCATCGTGGCGGGGGAGTGAACGACATGAGAACCAGGATCCTCGCGGTGCTCGCCGCCGTGCTGGTCGCCGGAGTCCCTTCGGCCGCCCATGCGGAGCCGCACCACCACGACAGCATCCGCTACGCCTCCATCAAGAGCTGCGCGGACAAGGACGGCGGGAGCAGGCCGTGCGGCGGCTGGCGGCTCGTCATGCACAGCGGCGAGCAGAGCCCTCTGAACGACGCCCAAGGGGTCGCGCTCGACGCCAAGGGCAAGTCCAGCCGGTACAACCCGGCGGCCATCGCGGTCAGCGGGGACGGGCAGCGGGTCGCGTACTTCACCAAGTCGGGACGGCTGGCCGTGCGCACGCTCGGCGGCGGGGTCAAGGTGTTCGCCGCGAACGCGCTGCCGAAGGTGGCGCAGTACGACGTGACGTTGCTGCTCTCCGACGACGGCGGCCGGCTGGCGGCGGTCATCGGCAGTGAAAAGCCCGCCGGCACGCGGATCTTCGACACGGCCACCGGCGCCCAGCTCGGCACCGTGCCCGCCGACCTGAAGGTGGCGGGGTTCAGCGGGGACGGGGACGAGGTGCTCGCCAGCGTTGAGGCCGACGAGGCCGTGACCGACCTGGTGGTCTACAGCGACGAGGGCGAGGAGCTGGTACGCGCGACGCCGCCGCAGCTCGTGGCCTCGAACGGGCCGCAGGCGCTGGCCGCCGACGGCCGTACCGCCGCGAACGTGGTGGCCGGGGCCAGGACGGAGCTGGTCACGTACGACCTGGCGGGCGACCAGGTGACCGGCCGCAAGAAGATCAAACTCCCGGCCGGGGACATCCACATGATCGACTGGACCGGCGACACCCAGGTGACCCTCCACCTGATCCGCCGCCTGTCCGACTCCACCCGGATGACGATCGTGCAGATCGACACGGGCACGGGGACGGTCAAGGTCAGGGACCGGTACACGCTGCTGAAGGACACGTTCTTCTTCGCCGCTTGCGGCGGCTGACCTTCGTGAACCGGCACGGCGGGACCGGGGGAGTCCCGCCGTGCCTCCCGCGCGCGGGCATACGCTGCTTGGGTGGAGGTTCACTCGACCAAGGCGATGGCCGTGAGAGCCGTCGACCTGTGCGTGGCGCTGCTGCACGAGCAGCCGTCGATCGAGTCGGTGTCGCGGGTCCTGCGCGACCACGGCGAGGTCGGAGAGATCGCCCTCGGCGAGGCGGACGTGACCGCGATGCGGGCGGCGGCGGCGCGGCTCAGCGAGGTGCTGGGCGCGGCGCACGCCGACGAGGCCGCGGCCCTGCTCAACCGGCTGCTCGCCGGAGCGGCCCAGCCGCCCAGGCTGACCAGCCACGAGGGCACGACGAGCTGGCACCTGCACGTCGACAGCGGGGACGACGCGCCGTGGGGGGAGTGGTTCCTGGCGTCCTCGGCGATGGCGCTGGCGGTGCTGCTCGCCGACTACCAGCGGGTTCCCGGCGGGTTGTGCGCTTCGGGGAGCTGCGGGCGCCCGTACCTGGACTTCGGCGGCGGCAGCCCGCGACGCTACTGCAGCACCCGCTGCGCCACCCGCGAACGCGTCGCCGCCCACCGCTCCCGCTCCTCCTCCAGCGTGCCGGGCTGAACCCGGTGACGGCCAGTCCGGAAAATCGGCCCCAGGGTCGGCCTGTGCGGACTGCGTGCCGTACAGGCCGACTGGTTTCTTCAGGCCGGGGCCTCAGGCTGAGCTGGTGATGACCGCGAACCGGGCCTCGACGGGGTCGGCGAGGAAGGCCATGCGCCCGACCCCCTCGATCGTCGTCGCGGGAGCCCGCACTGTGCCGCCGAGCCGCTGCGCGAGCCCGACCGTGGCGTCGCAGTCGGGCACCTCGAAGTACGGCAGCCAGTGCGCGCTGTCACCGGGCTCGAGCTGGACGATCCCGGCCATGGACGACGTCTCTCCACCTTCGGCGGGCGAGATGACGGGATAGGACAGGTCGCCCATCGGCATGTCCTCGATGCGCCAGCCGAAGACCGCCTCGTAGAAGGCGCGGGCGGCGGCGGGGTCGGGGGCGTAGAGCTCGGCCCAGCCCAGCGAGCCCGGGTCCGTGACCAGCCCGAGGCCCTTGGTGGCGCCCGGCTGCCACGCCGCGAACCAGGCCCCCGCCGGATCGGCGAACACCGCCATCCGGCCCTGCCCCTGGATGTCGAGCGGCGCGGCGAGAACCGTGCCGCCCGCCTGCTCGATCGTCTTCGCGATGGCGTCGGCGTCGGGCGTCTGGAAGTACACCATCCAGGCCCGGGCCGGGTTGTCCTCGGTGGCCTGCCCGATCGCGGCCACCGTCTTCCCGCCGACCTGGCAGAAGCGGTAGTCCATGTGCTCGGGGCCAAGCGAGATGGACTCCCAGCCGAACAGCCCCGTGTAGAACGAGTTGGACGCCTGCACATCGGGGCTGTTGACGTCGATCCAGCAGAGTGTGCCAGGCAGGTAGTCGGTGGTGAGCATGCGTGTGCTCCTTCGTGTGACGAAGCGGTGGGTGGCCTCTTCACCTCACGGTGCGGTCTGAGGGCGACGCCACTCATATCCGACGCCTGACAGCTTGGCACGACCCACCGGCAAAGGCGAGCCCCAGCCGCAGTCGAATGCGTGTTTGAACAGTGGCGTACACTCGACACCATGACAGCCGCGTTCCAAGCATCTCTGCTCGGCCTCGACGACGAGCTCGCGGTCGGCCCGCTCGGCGCCACGGTCCGCAGGACGCACCTCGACCACGGCGCCTGGATCGACCTGCGGCCCGGCTGGCTGACGGGTGCCGACACGCTGTACGAACGGCTGGCCGAGGCGGTGCCCTGGCGGGCCGAGCGGCGGCGCATGTACGACCGGGTCGTGGACGTGCCCCGGCTGCTGAAGTTCTACGACGAGGACGAGTCCCTGCCCGACCCGATCCTCGACGACGCCAGGCAGGCGCTGGACGCCCACTACGAAGAGGAGCTGGGCGAGCCGTTCCGCACGGCCGGGCTCTGCTTCTACCGCGACGGCCGCGACAGCGTGGCCTGGCACGGCGACACGATCGGCCGGGGCGGCACGGAGGACACCATGGTCGCGATCATCTCGGTGGGCAGCCCCCGGCCGCTGCTGCTGAGACCGCGCGGCGGCGGCCACTCGATCCGCCGCGACCTGGGTCACGGGGATCTGATCGTGATGGGGGGCAGCTGCCAGCGCACGTGGGAACACGCGATCCCGAAAACGGCCCGCCCGACCGGCCCCCGCATCAGCATCCAGTTCCGCCCCCGCGGGGTCCGCTGACACGGGTGCGACCGGCGTGGGCTACTTGACAGTCAGCCGGGCGAGGCGGCCTTGCTCGCCAGACGCCCAGCACGACAGATCGCCTGCGCACGACACCGCGTCGAACGACCCCCCGTCGAACGTCTCCCAGCTCTTCCCACCCGAATACGTCACATCACTCCCGGAGGGCCCCACCGCGACGGCCGCGAACGGCAGGTGCGGCAGCCAGGTCACCCCCGACCGATACGCCGGCGGAGGGGTGGCGGCGGCGTGCCAGGTGGCCCCGCCGTCCCCGCTCACCGCCCCCGCGCTGGGCGACTGCTGCTCCGGCCGGTAGTCCCCGCCGACCGCCAGGCCCCGGTGCCGGTCGCGGAAGGCCAGCCCGAAGACGCCCCGCGCCGGGTCGCCCGCGGGGATCGGCGTGTCGGCCACGGTCCACGTACGGCCGCGATCATCCGAGTGGAACACCCGCGACCGCGACGCGCCGCCGCTGGCCAGCCACACATCCCGGCCACCCGCCGTGACCAGGCACTGCCCGCTCGCCGCGAACCCGGCCTCACCCGGCAGCGCCTCCGGCATGCCGTCAGCGGGCAGCACCCGCCAGCTCTGCCCGCCGTCCTCCGTCGCCAGGATCCGGAACCTGCCGTCCACGGGATCGCTCATGGCCAGCCCGTGCCGCCGGTCGAAGAAGGCCAGGCAGTCGTAGAACGCTTTCGGCTCGTCGTTCCTGAAGGTCTCCGTCCACGTGCCGCCGCCGTCCTCGGTCCGGTAGACGCGCGAGTCCGTACCCTCGCCGATGGACAGCGCCACGGCGCTGCGCGCGTCGAACGCCTCGATGTCGCGGAACTGGAGCGCGGCCGTGCCGGGCGGGGAGACGTTCTGCCAGCTCCGCCCGCCGTCCACGGTCCTCAGCACGGTGCCCTCCGAGCCCGAGGCCCACACCACCGCACGGCTGACCGGCGACAAGCCGCGCAGGCGCGCCGTCACCCCTGTCTCCTTGAGCTCCCAGCCGAGCTTGGGCGGGCCGGCGTGGGCGGGGAGCGGAGCGGCGAGTACGACCGCCGCTGACAGCGCACTCAACGCGATTCGAAGCTTCATGTCGGGCAAACTAACCCAAAGGATCAACACCGTCCATGGCCCGGCCCATCACCAACGACTGGATTCAGGCGGCCTCGCGGTCGGCTCCCCAGGACAGCAGGGATTCGGCCGTCTCGAAGCGGCGGCTCGACACCGACTCGCCGAGCAGCACCCCGACCAGGCGGTGCCCGTCTCGTTCGCCCGCGAACGCCAGGCAGAAGCCCGCCGCCTGCGTGAACCCGGTCTTCAGCCCGATCGCGCCGGGCGTGCCGAGCAGCTTGTTGGTGCTGCGCCAGCTGTACGAGCGGTGCTCGTCGTTGGCGGCGAGCGTGTGGCGCTGGGTGCCGGCGGCCTTCTTGATCAGCGGGTTCCGCAGCGCCTCGGCGGCCAGTACCGCCTGGTCCCTGGCAGTGGAGTAGCCGTCGCCGCGCGGGGTGGGCAGGCCGTCGGCGTTGACGTACTCGGTGTCGTTCATGCCCAGCTGGCGGGCCGTCGCGTTCATCTTGGCGACGAAGCCCTTGACGCCGGGGCCGTACGTGCGGGCCAGGGCGTGGGCGGCGTCGGCGCCCGAGGGGAGCATCAGGCCGTACAAGAGCTCGCCGACCGTGATCCGGTCGCCGGGGCGCAGGTCGGCGGTGGTGCCGCCGCCGTCCTCCGCGTACTGGACGTCCTCGGACCGGATCTGGACCACGTCCGTGGGTTTGGCATTCTTCAGTACGACATATGCCGTCATGGTCTTGGTCAGGCTGGCGATCGGCATGCGTTCGGCGGCATCCTTGCTGAACAGCGCTTTGCCAGACGAGGCATCCATCAGGTAGGCGGCACGGCCGTGCACCGTGGGCGCACTGCTGTCCGCGACTGTTTCTATGACTGGGGCGACAGCGGGCGCCTGGGCGTACGCAGGCACGGCCAGCCCTGTGACCAGGGCAAAGGCGCCTGCCGTGGCGGTGAGACGAGCTTTCCGGTTACGCATGGGCACAGGCTGCCGCGCATTTTGGCATGCTGTTGACGCGATGCCTGACATTTCCTGACAGATCACTCAGAAACGCCGATATTTACGGCAAACCCGCTTAGGTAAATCTTTTACCGGATATGCCAAAAACGGCGGTCAGCGGCTGCTCCAGAAGTGTAAGCATTCAGCAGATCAAGATCATGATGGCGTGAGTGGTGTCCCTGCAATGGGATGATCTTCGTGTGTCGAAGACCCCGGATCGCCGCCCGTCATATGACGAGCTCGCGGCGCTGGTGGTCCGAC
>NZ_JBICRM010000022.1:0-157816 GCF_043197025.1 Nonomuraea marmarensis | reverse complement strand
GAGTTCTCAAGAAACGGACGCGTACCCCAAACCCGGAAACCCGCAGGTCCCTCACCCGGAGGCGTTCATTTCGTTATGCCCTAATTCTTTCAGCCGTTCAAGTCTCTGTCAAATTGACCCGACTCGCTCAACCTGCGGAAATTAAGTCGCGTCCCGATCCGGGACAACCCCTCAAACTTACCAGCCCATCCGAGCAGACGCGAACGTCTCACCGGAGTGGAAGTGTCTGGAGGTCGTCCCCGAGTGAGCCCGGCGATCATCGCCGTCCTCGCGGGACTGCTGAACTCTATGTACGCCTCCCGGAACCGTCAAATCGATGGTTCGCCCGTCCGCCGGGGGTAGGTACCGGGCGTGCGAGATCAACCAGTCCCCAGGGCGCTCATCATCCTGGTGGGCATCGCCGCCGCGGTGGTCGTCCTCTTCGGCATTCGAGAGGTCGCCTCGATCGTCGGCCCCGTGGTGCTGGCCCTCGTGCTCGTCATCGCCGTCGCCCCGGTCCGCGGCTGGCTCGACGTCAGGAAGGCTCCCATCTGGCTCCAGGTCGCGGTGCCGTTCCTCATCGTCCTGCTGGTGCTCCTGGGCATGGCCGGCATCCTGACCATCTCGGCCACCCAACTCGCCGCGCTGCTGCCGACGTACACCGGCCAGTTCCAGCAGCTCCTCACCGACGCGCAGCAGTGGGCCACCACGCACGGCCTCAGCAACGAGGTGCTCGACAGAGCGATGCAGGCGTTCGATCCCGGCAAGATCCTCGGATTGGCGCAGAGCCTGCTCGGCGGTTTGATCGGAGTTCTCTCCGGGCTCTTTCTCATTGTCGTGGTTTTGCTGGCGATGTGCCTTGACGCGCCCGTGACCGCGAAAATCCTGGCGGACGGTGAGGGGAGCAGGCCGCGACTGGTGACCGCGCTCGGCGTGTTCGCGCACAAAACCAGGCGTTATCTCATCGTCTCCACCGTCTTCGGGCTGATGAACGCGATACTCGACGTCATCGCCCTGTCATTGCTGGATGTGCCGCTGCCGCTGCTCTGGGGTGTGCTCGCGCTCATCGCCAACTACATCCCCAACATCGGTTTCGTCATCGCCCTGCTGCCGCCCGCCATGCTCGCCCTGCTGGACGGCGGTGTGCGGACAATGTTGCTCGTCATCGCCGCGTATATCGTCATCAACGTCGTCACCCAATCGCTCATCCTGCCCAAATTCCTGGGTGACGCCGTGGGTTTGTCGACGACGATGACGTTCATCTCGCTGATTGTCTGGACTTTCGTGCTGGGGCCGCTGGGCGCCATTCTCGCCATTCCGCTGAGCCTGCTGACGCGGGCGTTGCTGGTGGACAGCGATCCGAGCGCCAAGTGGGCGCAGGCGCTCATTTCAGGCAAGCTCCCGAACGGGTGAGACGAGGCTGCTCATCGGCACCCCGCTGAGCCGCTTGACGTCGTGGGACAGGTGCGCCTGGTCGGTGTAGCCCGCCGTGACGGCCACCTCGGCCAGCGGGACGCCGGCGCGGGCCAGCCGCAGCGCACGCTGGAAGCGGACGATGCGCTGGAGGGTCTTCGGGGCGTAGCCGAAGGCCGTCAGGCTGCGGCGCTGGAGCTGGCGTTCGCTGAGGCCGAGATCCCAGGCCACCGCTCCGACCGTGTGGCCCCCGCGCAGTGCCGTGGCGATGGCGGGGGCGGCCGGGTCGACGGAGGCTGACCGGCTCAGACGCCCTCTGACGGCCGAGCGCATGCCGTCGAGGCGTGACCGCATGACGGTCTCACGGCCCGCGGCGTCGAGGCGTGAAGGGATGGTGGTCTCAGGACCCGCGGGATCGAGCCAGAGCCTGAGGGCTGGGAGGTCGGACACGGAGACGCGTTGATCGCGCAGTTCCTGGAGCGGCACTCCGAAGACGTCGCCTGCCACGCCCGGTTTGAAGCGGATGCCCACGAAGGTGTCGCCCGCTCTCATGGGCGTGGGCATGGGCCCCGTGTCTGGCCCGGCCACGAACAGGCCCTCGGGACCCCAGATGAGGTCGACGCAGGCGTCGGGCACCACGAGCTGGGTGGTGTCCGCCTCGGCGACCTGGTGCCACACGCAGGCGACGCGCCCGGCGAGATCCTGGTCGGGAGGTCGTTCGAGGTACATGCCCCCAACGTACGCCTCCTCACCGACAGAGCCACCTCAGGGCAGCCGACCATACGCGCGCAGCGTCCTGAGCCTCTGTACGGTGACGTAGCCGCCCCATTCGTGCTCCACCAGCGGCGTCCACATCGGCCAGTTGCCGTTCCAGCCCCCGTCGGCGGACTGGGCGGCGGCGAGCGCGTCGAGGTGGACGTCCAGCACCTCCTGGCTGAACAGCGGCAGCCGCAGCGGCGAGGGCGCGAAGTCCAGCGGGAAGTGCGCCTCGCCCGCCTCGTCCGGGTCGAGGGCGACGGTCGCCAGGATGGCGTCACGCAGCCGGGCGAACTCCGCCTCCGCCCGGCCCCGGTCCGGCACCAGGTCCAGGAACGTCACCACGGAGCGAGCCTCGTACGGACTGGTCTCGCTCAGCGCGGCGATCCGCGACCAGCAGAAGTCAGTGGCGGTCGCCAGCCACGGATGCGTGCTGCCGTGTTTGTGCAGCAGCCCCGCGACCGACGCGGTGGGAATGAGGGTGCCCGGCGGGTCGTCGTCGGTCTGCCACCACGGCGCGCGCGGCGTGTCGCGGACGGACGGCAGGACGAACGGCACGCCGCCGTCCGAGGCGCTGACGCGGGCCAGGTAGTCGCAGGCGGCGGGCACCATCGGCGAGTCGAAGGCGTCGAGCTCGTCCAGGATCCAGAACGCCACCTCGACCGGCTCCGGCTGGCTGCCCGCGCCGCGCAGGTCGGGCTCCAGCGCGTTGCCGAACCCGCCGTCGGCGTTCTGGTAGCAGCGCAGGACGTCGAGCACCCGCTCGCGCGGCCCGTCCGCGAACAGCGCCGCGAAGCGCATCCTGTCGATCAGCCTGCCGTGAAGCTGCAGATATCTCTCTGCCCGGTCCAGCACATCCATGTCAGCGGGATCCTTCTCAAGGGGAAAGCCGGTTCTCACGGCGAAGCTATCCCCCAGCCCGCGCCGTTCTCTTGTAACAATCGGACATGTGGAGCAGGTTCACGGGCGTGAGTGACGCGGCGGCGATGTTGCCCGCCGTGCCGGGCTGTGAGGTGCTGGGCGAGCGGCTGCTACGAGGTGCGGGCGCGTGATGCCCGGCGACCCTCCGGGGATCTTCAAGTCGCACGGGCATCTCGTCAGGATCATCGTGGTCACGGAGTAGCCAGGGCCTCCGTCGGCGACATGCGCGCGGCGCGTACCGCCGGGTAGAAGCCTGCGATGCCGCCGATGATCAAGGTGGCGAAGACGCCGCCGAGCATTGCCCAGACCGGCACGATCGCGGGCCAGGTCTGGAAGCTGGCGTACGCGGCGGTGACGCCGATGCCGAGCAGCACGCCGCCGACGCCCCCGATGGCCGACAGCAGCAGCGACTCGGCCAGGAACTGGATGCGGATCTGCCCGCGCGTGGCGCCCAGCGAGCGGCGCAGGCCGATCTCCGCGCGGCGCTCCAGCACCGAGATGACCATCGTGTTGGCCACGCCCACGCCGCCGACCAGTAGCGCGACCCCGCCGAGACCGAGCAGGAGCGCGTTCAGCGTGGCGTCGGTGGCCTGCTTGGCGGCCAGCACGTCCGACGGCCTGGAGACCTCGACCTCGCTGGGTGACTCCGGGTTGGCGGTGGCGGCGAGCACGTCGCGGACCGCGACGACCGACGCTTCCTGCGCCCTGGCGTAGATCGTGGTGGCGTACCCGTCGAAGCCCAGCCGTTCCTCCGCGACCGGCCAGCCGACCAGGGCGGCCGTGTCGAGCTCGGGGGCCAGCGGCGCGGGGGCGAGCACGCCGACGACGGTGAACCACTGCCCGCCCAGCCAGACCCGCTGCTCGGGTCCCGCCTGGACGACGCCGAGCCGGTCGGCCGCCTTGGCGCCGAGCACGGTGGCGGGGTAGCGGTGGGTGGCCTCGTTCAGCCAGGCGCCGCTGACTAGGCCGGCGCCGACGTCCTTGGGCAGGTCGAGGCGGGCGGCGGTGACGGAGATGCTGCCCGTCTCCGCCTCCGGGATGTGGTCGTTGCGGTAGACCTTGGCGGGGGTGGTGCCGGTCGCGGTGACCGCGGTGACGGGGGCGATCTGGCCGATCATGCCCTCGGACTCCTCGGGCAGGTGCGACCCCTCGCCGAACAGGGTCTGGCCCGGCGACACGGTCAGCAGGTTCGTGCCGAGCGCTGCGAGTTGCCGGTTGAGGTCCTCCTGGCTGGAGGCGGAGATGCCGACGACGCCGAGCATGGCGGCGATGCCGATGGCGATGCCGAGCGCCGACAGGAACACCCGCAGCGGCCTGGCCCGCAGGCCCGACCCGCCGACCCTGATCACGTCTCGAGGTCGCATCCGGGCCGATACCAACACCGTCATATCCGCACCCCGTCCACCCGAGTCGTATTGCGCGCCTCCTGCACGACACTGCCGTCGAGCATCTCGACCTGCCGGGGCAGCGAGGCGGCGATGTCGCGGTCGTGGGTGATGATGACCACGGTGGTGCCGCCCGCGTTCAGCTCGCGCAGCAGGTCCATCACCCCGGCTCCGGAGCGGGAGTCGAGGTTGCCCGTCGGCTCGTCGGCCAGCAGGAGTTGCGGCTCGCCGACCACGGCGCGGGCGATGGCGACGCGCTGCCGCTCGCCGCCGGACAACTCGTGCGGGCGATGGCCGAGCCGGTGCCCGAGCCCCACGCGTTCCAGGGCGTCGTACGCGCGCAGCCGCCGTTCGCGCAGGGACGGGCCCGCGTACAGCAGGCCGTCGGCCACGTTGTCCAGGGCGGGCACCCCGGCGGCGAGGTGGAACTGCTGGAAGACGAAGCCGATGGCGTTCGCGCGCAGGGCGGACAGCTGCTTGTCGGTGAGCGAGAGCACGTCGTGCCCGGCGATCCGGACCAGGCCGCCGGACGGGCGGTCGAGGGTGCCGATCATGTTGAGCATGGTCGATTTGCCCGAGCCCGACGGGCCGACGATGCCGACGAGCTCGCCGTAGCCGATGCCCATCGAGACCCCGCGCAGCGCGGCGACCTCGCCGTACTCCTTGCTCACGTCGTGCAGTTCGACGATCACTTGGGCACCGCCACGGTCATGCCCTCGTCCACGCCGGTGACCTCGACCTTGCCGTCGGCGAACATGCCGGTCTCGACCGCGACGTAGCGGGTGGCGGCGCCCTCCACGACCTGTACGCCGTAGCCGCCCTCGGCCAGTGCGACCAGCGCTCCGACGGGTACGGCCAGCACGTCCTCACGCTGGTCCGAGACGATGGTGACGTCCACGGGCGCGGCGTCGAACGACTTCTTCAGCCCGCTCACCGAGACCTTCACCTCGACCGTGGTGGTGGTGTCGTTGCCGCTGGTGGTCTCGGTGGCGACCTTGCCGACGCTCGTGACCTTGCCGTTCACCGTGCTGCCGTCGGGGAGCTCGACGGTGGCCTTCATGCCCTTCCTGACCAGGTGCTCGTCGGCCACGTCGAGGTTGACGAGCACCTCGCGGGTGGTGCCGGTGGCGGAGAGCACCTGCCCGCTCGCCGCGTCGCCGAGGGTCTTCTTGAGCTCGGCGACGCGGATCTGGCCGTCGGCGACCACGACGTCGCCGGGCTGCACCTTGCCGGTGACGTCGAGCCCGAGGTCCTCCTGCCAGTCCTCGACCGCTTCCCTGGTGGTCCAGGTGAACTCGTTGTCCACGTCGAAGCCGGTGTAGCCGAGCTTGTCCAGGTTGCGTTCGAGCAGCTCGACGTCCCTGCCTTCGACGCCGTCCTCCAGGGTGCGGTAGAGGGGCATGGTGCCGTACAGGAGGGGGCGGCGGTCGGCGTCCACGCTGTAGACGCCGTGGCCCCTGGTGATGGTGGAGCCCTCTCCGGGGAGCCAGGTGATCGTGCCCTGGGATTTGCCGGTGACGGTCAAGGTGTCGCCGTAGCCGAGGGTGCCGTCCACGGTCTTGGTCGCGGTGAGGGTCGTGCGGGTCACCTTCGCGGTGGCGGGGGCTGTGCGAGTGGCGACGGCCGTACCCGTGCCGTTGCCGCCGAAGCCCACGGCGGCGGCCGCGACGGCGGCGGCGAGCAGCGCGGCGCCGCCCGTCCACGCCAGGACCCGCAGCGGGCTGCGGCGGCGTGGCGGCAACGCGCGCACGGCCCGCTCGTTCTTCTCCTTCACCTGCGTCACTTGCCCCCTCCCATCCTGGGGAACTTCTTGTTGCAGGCTTCCAGCGCCTTCTGGAACTTGGGGTCGTTGCGGTTGAGCTTGCCCACGGTGCCGTTGGCGAAGCTGCCGTCGGGGTTGGGGTCGGGCATGTTCACGCCGTTCTCGCGCATGCACTGGGCGAACTGGCGGAGCTTTTCGACGTCCTCCGGTTTGAGGTCGGCGCGGTCCTTGAACGGGGCGTAGGCCCGGCAGGCCTCGGCGGCCTCCTGGACCTTCTTCTTGTCGACGCCCTGGCCGATCGTGGTGAGACCGCCGCCGCCGTTGGGGTCGGGGTCCTCCATGGGGACGCCGTGCTCGCGCATGCACTGGGCGAACTTCCTGCCCTGCTCCTGCGGGTCGGCCGTGGTGCTCGGCGACGCGCTGGCGGAGGGCTTGGCCGAGCTCCCGGCCGCTACGGAGGCGACTCCGGTGCCGCTCTGCTGACCGCCGCAGCCGGTCAGGGCGAACGCGGCCAGTAGCCCGGTGGCGATAAGTGTCCTTCTCATGCTCCGAATGTGCCGAGCGCCGTTCAATGTGAGCTGGGAACCGCCTGGGAGTCCGGTAGGAGCACGCGGAAGGTCGCGCCCTCGCCGGGTGCGGTGTCCAGTTCGACGCGGCCGCCGTGCGCGCGGACGATCGCGGAGACGATGGCCAGGCCGAGCCCGGCGCCGCCGTCGGCCCTGGATCTGCCCGGGCTGACGCGGTAGAGGCGGTCGAACAGGCGCGGCACGTGCTCGGGCGGCACGCCCGGCCCGGTGTCCGACACCTCCAGTACGCCCATGCTGCCCGACCTGCCCACCTTGATGGAGATGGCGGCTTCGTGGGGCGTGTGGCAGAGCGCGTTGGCGACGAGGTTGGCGGCCACCTGGCGCAGGCGGGCCTCGTCGCCCACGATCGACACGGGCGCGAGCTGGTCGCCCAGGCCGGCGAGCTTGACCTGCCGGTCCGGCACGCGTACGCGGGCGTCGCGGATCGTGTCGGCGGCCACTTCCAGCAGGTCCACGGGGCGGCGGTCGAGTGGGCGTTCCTCGTCGAGCTGGGCCAGCGTGAGCAGGTCGTTGACGAGCACGCCCATCCTGGCCGCCTCGTGCTCGATCCTGCGCATCGTCTCGTCGGTGTCGCCGCCGCCCCTGCGGTGCAGCTCGGCGAAGCCGCGTACGGACGTGAGCGGGGTGCGCAGCTCGTGCGAGGCGTCGGCGAGGAAACGCCGCATCCGGGACTCGGAGTCGGTCCTGGCTGCGATCTCGGACTGGAGGCGGTCGAGCATGACGTTCATGGCTCCGGCCAGGCGGCCCGGCTCCGTGTGCGGGTCGGAGGCATGGACCCGGCGGTCGAAGTCACCGCGGGCGATGTGGCCCGCCGTGGCCTCCATCCTGGTCAGGGGCCGCAGGCCGAGGCGTACGACGGCGTCGGCGGCCAGGCCTAGCAGGAGCAGCACCAACGCGCTGACCGCGACGGCGATGCCCATGGCCGAGGTCTGGGTCTGCTCCAGCTCGGCGAGCGACTGGGCGAACACCAGGGTGCCGCCCTGGGGCAGTTCGGCGGCGCGGACCCGCCACGAGGCTCCCGAGGTGCCCGGGACGGTGTAGGAGACGCCGGTCCTGATCTCGTCGAGGACAGGGGCGGGCTGGGCCCGGTCGTCGGCGGACTTGAACTGCAGCGTGCCGTCGGGGTTGTAGACCATGACCCGCTGGATCGCCGCGAACCGCTTGGCGAGCACGTCGTTGAAGTCCGGGACGGTCGGCTTCGGGGCGAGCGCCAGGAAGCTCTTCTGCCCCGCGATCTTGGTGAGCTGCTGCAACTGCTCGTCCACGCGGCTCATCATGTTGTCGCGCAGCAGCATGACGCCGACCACGTTGGACAGCACGAGCCCGATCGTGGCGAGGCCGAGGATGGCCATGACCAGCCGGGTGCGCAGGGTCCAGGTAGCGGGCCTCATCGCGGGCTCCTCAGCGTGTAGCCGACGCCGCGCACGGTGTGGATGAGCTGCGGCTCCCATTTGTCGATCTTCTTGCGCAGGTAGTAGACGTACGACTCGACGATGCTGGAGTCGCCGTCGAAGTCGTAGCGCCAGACGCTGTCGAGGATCTGCGCCTTGCTCACCACCCGGCCGGCGTTCGTCAGCAGGTATTCGAGCAGGTTGAACTCGGTGGGCGACAGGTCGACCGGTACGCCGGCCCGGCGTACCTCGTGGGCCTGCACGTCCAGCTCCAGGTCGGCGTAGCGCAGGACGTCGTCCTGGGGTTTGGCCCCGCTGCGCCGCAGGATGGCGCGGATGCGCAACACGACCTCCTCCAGGCTGAACGGCTTGGCCACGTAGTCGTCGGCGCCCAGCGTGAGGCCCTGCACGCGGTCCTCGACCCCGTCGCGGGCGGTCAGGAACAGCACCGGGATGCGCTCGCCGAGCCGCCTGGCCACCTCGAAGCCGTCGAAGTCCTCCAGCATCACGTCGAGCACCACGATGTCGGGCTGGAACTCCCTGGCGGCCGTCACCGCCTCCGCGCCGGTGGCCGCGGTCCTGACCTCGAACGAGACCAGTCGCAGGGTCTGCGAGAGCAGGGCGCGGATGTTCGGCTCGTCGTCGACGACGAGCACCCTGGCCGGTCGGTCCATGGTTAAAGGTCTACCCGAGCCAGCTCAATGCCAGCTCAAAGCGTTTATTGCGTTGCCCGCCCCAGAAGGCGCCGCCTACAGTGACGCGCATGACATGCATGTGCTCCTGCCCGATGTTCATCCGCATCCGCCACGGCCGGGCTCTGGCCCGCTAGCGGACGCGTAACACCTGAGGCTGAGCGTCCGCACGCGCGCCCAGGGCCCTTCGAGACCTGTCAATCTCGAGGACCCGAAAGGGCAGTGCTGTGGCGCAGAATTTCGCGCACGGAAACTATTCACACACTCAGAAGAAGGCCAGGAACAGCGGTGGCGGCCGCACGCCCGCGGATCGGGCGCGACGCGCGCTGTCGCAGAATTTCCTGGTCGACAGGCATGCCGTCGACCTGGTGGTGAAGGCCGCCGCTCCGGAAGGGCTCGTGCTGGAGCCCGGCGCGGGCGAAGGCGTGCTCACCTTGGCACTGGCCGAGGCGGGCGCGCGGGTCGTCGGCTACGAGATCGATCCGCGGCTGGCCGGCCGGCTGGCCTCGCGCACCCGCGAAGATCCCAGGATCGATGTGGTCAGGGGTGACTTCACGGCCGCGCGGGCGCCGCGTGAGCCGTTCGCGGTCGTGGGCAACATCCCTTACTCGATCACGTCGAAGATCGTGGACTGGTGCCTGCGGGCGCCGGCCCTGACCTCGGCGACGCTGCTCACGCAGCGGGAGTACGCCCGTAAGCGCTCGGGCGACTACGGCCGCTGGAGCCTGGTCACGGTGGAGTCGTGGCCGTGGTTCAGCTGGCGGCTCGGCGACACGATCGGCCGGGACAGCTTCCGGCCCGTCCCGTCCGTCGACTCGGCGATCCTGCGCCTCCAGCGCAGGCCCGCGCCGCTCGTCCACGGGTCGCTCAAACACGGGCGCCGCTCGTACCAGGAGCTGGTCGAGCTGGGCTTCGGCGGGGTGGGCGGCTCGGTGCGCGCGTCGCTGAAGACCCGCTACCAAGGGGTGGACGCCGCGCTGGCAGCCGCGGGCGTCGCCCGCGACACCGTCGTGGGATACGTCCACCCCGACCAGTGGATCACGCTGTGGGGGCGCCTATGCCGTTGACTTGACCCTGGCCTGCTCGGAGGGCCCGACGATGGGAGCCAGTCCTGGGGCCGCGACCGCGATGCGGCGGCCCCAGGGCATGGCCAGCGCCAGGATCGGCAGCAGCACGATCGACGCCCTCGACCAGTAGGAGTGCTGCAGCCACCACGTGTTGACGTCGAACTGCGTCATGAAGAGATAGCCGTAGGCCGCCCAGAAGGACGCGCCGATGATGGCCGGCCAGGCGAACCTGGTGGGCCTGGCGACCAGGAACGGCATGAACCACAGCAGGTATTGGGCCCCGAGCCGGGGCGTCATGACCATGAAGACGAGCAGGATGGCCGTGGTCATGTCGACGGGGTCGGCGCGCCGCCAGTAGAGCACGACGGCCACGACGCTGAGGTAGATCAGGTTCGTGCCGAACGACGCCAGATCCGTGCGCAGGGCCCAGTCGCCGCCGGTGAACCATGGCGTCCAGCCGTACTCGCCGACGATCGGCCTGATGTCCTGGATGGTGTGGATGACCTGCGGGATCTGCTGGAGCGAGGTGCCCGCGAAGATCGGCAGCGTGACCAGGAAGAAGAGCGGCACCAGCCCCGTGGTGAACAGGGCGGCGACCCGGGAGCGCAGGTTGGGCAGGAGCAGCAGCATGCCGGGGATCAGCCAGATCGGCCAGCTCTTCGCGCACAGCGCCAGGCCCATCAGCAGGCCCGCCAGCGCGCCCCGCTTCAGACCGGCCGCGTCGTCGTCACCGGGCAGCAGGGCCCGGTGCAGCATGCCGCCCCGGCCGATCACCCGCCGGACCGAGGCACGGGCGCCGTACGCCGCCACGCCCCTGCGTACCTTGGCCACCACCTCGGTCGTCATGCCGGGACGCTCGGGCGAGCCGGGTCCGCGGGCAACCACGAAGGCGGCCACGCCGAACACGAGCGCGACCGGCTCGACCTGGCCGTGGACCGAGGCGATCAGCAGGGCCAGCGGGTTGAGCGCGTACTGGAGGGCGCGCAGCGAGGCCTTGGGCCCGCCGGCCAGCTTGGCCACCAGCGGGATCAGCACGATGTCGGCGACCACGGTGACCAGGCGGCCCGCGTATTCCCACGGGATGCCGAGCCACAGCAGGATGCCGTAGACGTAGGGGATGGTCGGCAGGAAGTGCCAGCCGCCGTCGCTGGCCAGGACCGGGTCCTGGCCCCTGAGCACGGCCTCGCCGGCGGGCTTGAAGCTCTCCATGAAGTCGACGGGCTGCCACGAGTCGATGGCCGACGTGTACATGATCAGCACGCGAACGGCCACGCCCACGAGGATCGCGACGAGAAGAGGCGGGCGCCAGTCACGCCATTGCGCGACGAGAGCGAGCACGACACCGGCGACGAGGACTATCCCCGTGAGAACTGCGTAATCCATGGCGGCCTCTAGCCTGCCGCACCGGGAGGAGTGCCGCCACCAGGGGTTCCCATTCTTATCCCCGACATGCCGACACGTAAGGCACTAGAACGTCACCGTCTGTGTTGAACTTTTTCCATGGGGGGATCGCAGGTCAACCGGGCACTGGTCAGTCTCTACTACGAGGTGCGGAATGGGCTGCGCGACCCGGTCGCGGCCTGGGCGAAACTCACAGGGAACTCACAGCAATATCGGCCGGTGAGAGGCGAGCGGCGGGTGCCGCTGGACGACGCCACGGCGGCCGAGCTGGCGGCGGCCGCGATCGTGCACACCACTGCGCGGCACGGGGCGGACCGGGTGGCGGCGCTGGCCACCTCGCCGCTGGCGCGGCTGGTCGGCGGGCTCGGTGGCGCGGTGCTGACCGAGCACCCGTGCGCGCCCGAGCAGGTGCTGGGGCCGCGCTTCTCGGGTCCGGGCGCCGACGACTGGGCGCGGGCGGCCTACGTGCTGCTGTGGGGCGAGAACAACAGGCTGGTACGCACGGCGGACACGCCCTGGGTGATCGCCGGGCGCTACAAGGGGCAGAAGGTGGTCGCGATCGGCACGCACCCGACGCGGCTGTCGGACGAGACGCTGGTCGTGCGGCCCGGCACGGACGGGGCCCTGGCCATGGCCATGGGGCACGTGCTGCTCAAGGAGTTCTTCCTGGATCGCACGCCGTTCGCGCGGCACGCCGCCGAGCGTACCGACCTGCCGTTCCTGGTGCGGTTGCGGGCCCGCGAGGAGGCGTACGTGCCGGGGAGGCTGCTGGGGCGGGTGTGCGACCGGCTGAGCGTGTACGGGGGCGAGGCGGTGGAGGTGCTGCTGCCGCGCTTCGACGACGGGCCGGGGGTGCTGCGCCGGGGCGTTCCGGTGCTGCGCGACGGCGACGAGCTGGTGACGACCGTGTTCGACCTGCTGCTGGCCGTCTACGGGGTGGCGCGGCCCGGGCTGCCGGGCGTCTGGCCCACCGGGTACGAGGACCGGCGCGAGCCGTACACGCCTGCCTGGCAGGAGTACTACACCGGCGTGGCCGCGTCGCGCACGTTGAAGATCGCGCGGGAGCTGGGCGTGACGGCCGAGAAGACCGGCGGGCGGTGCGTGATCGTGCCGGGCCGGCTGGAGACGCCGCACGCCGACACCGCCTACCGGGCGATGCTGGCGTTGCTGGTGCTCACCGGGTGCGGCAGCGGCTGGGCGCAGGCGGGCGGCGCGGGGATCCCGCTGGTGCCGTACCTGTGCCTGCACGCCTGCGGCGAGGACCGGTCCGACGTGGGCGCGCTGAGCTGGGCGTTGTCCGACGGGCTGTTCGCGAGCAGGACGTCGCGCTCGGTGCTGCTGGAGGCGGTGCGCGACGGATGGCCGATGGCGCCCTCGCCGCGCGTGCTCGCCCTGCCGCGGCCGATCTACCCGCTGCCGCCCGACGTGGATCTGCTCATCGGGCCCGACGACCACTGCGACCTGTCACCGCCGGACGCGGAGCTGGTGGCCGCCGCGGTGACGCGGCTGGCCGGCCGGGCGGCGCCGGTGGAGCCCGGCGCCGCCCCGGGGGACGGCCGCATGCGGCTGCTGGTGGACCACGCCTGGATGCACGAGTACGGCGAGGCGCTGCCCACCTACCGCCCGCCAGGGCTGGGCATCCCGCTCAAACCCACCCAGCTGGTACGCGTCACGTGAGCCCGTTCATGCGGCCCGCCCCCGGCAAGGGGGCGGGCCGCTCAGCGGGTCAGAAGCCGGCGGTGGTCCTGGTGAACTCCCAGTCGGCCTGGGCGATGCCGCTGCAGTTCGAGACCACGCCGCCGCCCGGGCAGGGACGGTCGCGGTTGACGGCCCAGTAGGCGAGCCTGGTCAGGCCCCTGGAGTTGGCGTAGTCGCGGATCTGCGTCCAGGTGGACGGGGAGGTCAGCTCCTGCTGGTCGGACAGGCCGTTCATGCCCGAGATGCCCATGTGCGCGTACGCCTGGGCGTCGCTCCAGCCGAACGCGCTCTTCAACGCGTTCTTCAGACCCTCGGAGGCGTTGACCGTGTCCTGGTACATGTTCGTGCCGCCGAAGTCGAACGGCATGATCGTGTAGTTGTCGATCGGCACGCCCAGCGCCTTGGACTGGTTGATGAGCCGGATGCCGGGAGCGCTCGGTCCCGTCTTCGTGGTGCCGAACGTGACGACGACCTTGACGTTCGGGTTGCTCTGCTTGACGATCTTGAGGCCGTTCAGGATGCGGTCCTGGACGGTGTTGTTCTCGAACTCGTCGGTGTTCTCGATGTCGAAGTCCACGACGGCGGGGCCGACGGCGTTGATGACCTGCTGCACCGCGCCCGCGAACGCCTGCGGCGTCGAGCAGTTGGGGCCGAGCTTGTTCCCGGACCAGCCGCCGAACGAGATCTGGACGCTGCCGCCCTTCGACTTGATCGTGTTGATCGCCTGCTGATCGGCGCCGCCGGTCAGCGGGCGGTTCCCGTCCCACGCCGGGTTGCAGCCGCCGCTGGCCAGGATGAACGCCATCGTGAACGACCTGACCCCGGTCGCGTCCATGACGGTGCCCGGGTTAGGCGGGTTGCCCCAGCCCATATAGAGGTAGGGAGCGCCGGGCATCTTGGAGGGGTTGCTGCACCCGGTGGTCGTGGCGGTGGCGTCCCGGCCGGCCGACTCGCCGACCGAGTTGTACGCCCGCACGCTGTAGGTGTGCGTCGTGCACGCGCCGAGCCCGGAGACGGTCGCGCTGGTGCCGGTGACCTGGGCCCGCTGGGTCGAGCCCTCGTAGACGCGGTAGCCGGTCACCGTGCCCGACGAGGCTCCCCAGCTGAGCGAGATGCTGGAGCTCGTGGCCGACGTGCTCACCGTGCCCGGCTGGCCGGGGGCGCCGGTGCCGCCCGAGGTGGTGGCCGTGACCGAGTTGCTGACGCCCGAGAGGTTCCCGGCCGCGTCGCGGGCGCGGACGGTGTAGGTGTAGCTGGTGCTCGCGGCGCGGCCCGTGTCCGTGTAGCCGGTGCCGGTCGCGGTGGTGACCAGGGTGCCGCCGCGGTAGACGTTGTAGCCGGTGACGCCCACGTTGTCGGTGGAGGCGTTCCAGGCCAGCGAGACGCTGCTGGAGGTGACTCCGGTCGAGCGGAGGTTGCCGGGCACGGAGGGCACCGTGGTGTCGGTGCCGCCGCCCGTGCCGGGCTTCCAGAGGGCGGGCACGTTCGGCGGCTCCCAGCCGGGCTGAGAGGTGTGGGCCTGGAGGCACACGTAGTCGACGCCGTTGTAGGTGACGACCGCGCCGGTGGCGTACGCGGTCCACGGGGCCCAGGCGGCGGCCAGCTGCTGCACCGCGCCGTAGGCCGCGGGCGCGCTGGTCACGAGGCCGGCTCCGGTCAGGGCGAGGGCCAGGCTTGCCGCTAAAGCGGTGAGTTTGCTGCGAAATTTCATGGCATTCCCTGGAGGTGCGGCTTGACGGTCTTGGAGAACGACCAGTTGTTGCTGGCGTCCCAGTTGATGGACCAGGTCATCGCGCCCCTGATGTCGGGGTAGGCGCGCGGTGGCACGAAGGTCCCGCAGCTGGTCCGCTTGGCCAGGCAGTCAAGCGCCTGGTTGACGAGGGCGGGCGAGACGACGCCGCTGCCCGCAGCGCCCGGTCCGGCGGGCAGGCCCAGCGCCACCTGGTCGGGGCGCAGGCCGTTCTCGAGCTGGATGCAGGCCAGCGCGGTCATGAAGTTGACCGAGCCCTGCGCGTACGCCTGGGCCTGGTCGCAGCCGAGCATGGAGCCGGAGTTGTAGAACTGCGTGTGGACGACGGTGAGGATGTCCTTGATGGACAGGGCGAGCTTGAAGTACTCCATCCCGGTCGACTGCATGTCGATGGTCTGCGGGGCCATGGTGATGATCAGTCCGGAGCCGGCCTTCGAGCGCAGCGACCTCAGGGCCTGGGCCATGTAGGTGGCGTTGAGGCCGTTCTCCAGGTCGATGTCCACGCCGTCGAAGCCGTAGCTCTGCATCAGCGCGTACACGGAGTCGGCGAACTTCGTCGCGGCCGCCGCGCCGGCGACCTGCACGCGCCCGGCCTCGCCGCCGACGGACAGGATGACCTTCTTGCCCCGCTGGTGCAGGGCCTGCACGTCGGCCTTGAACTGGGCGTCGGTGTACCCGCCCACCGCGCTGGCCAGCTCGGGGTCGAGCCCGAAGACGACCTCTCCGGCCGTGGCGGTGGCCTCGCCGAACGCGACGGCGATCAGGTCGTACTCGTTGGGGACGGCCGACAGCTTGAGCTCGACGGCGGGGTTGACGAAGTTGTGCCAGTAGCCGGTGAGGAAGTGCTTGGGCAGCGTCCCGCCGCCGCCCGTGCAGCCGGTGGTGGTGGCGGTCACCGGGTCGCCTGCCGACTCGCCCTGCGCGTTGTACGCCTTGACGGTGTACGTGTGGGTCTCGCAGGCGCCGAGCCCGCCGATCGTGGTCGTGGTGCCCGTGACCGTGGCCTTGACAACCGTGCCCTCGTAGACGCGGTAACCGGTCACCGTGCCCGAGGACGCTCCCCAGGAGAGGGTGATGGCGCTACCGGTCGTGGTGGCGGTGGCGGCGCCCGGCTTGCCGGGGACCCCGGCCGACGAGCCGCCGCAGGAGGCGCCGTTCAGCGTGCAGCCGCTGATGCCGGGGAAGTTGCCCGGGCTGCCGTTGAAGCCGAAACTGGCGCTGGCCCCGGCCGCGAGCGTGGACGCCCAGCTCGGATTGGTGAACGTGTAGTGCTGGCCGCTCCTCGACATGACCGCGTCCCAGGCGGACGGGATCGAGAAGCCCGCGGGGACGTCGAACTGGACGTTCCAGCCGGTCATGGCCGTGGTGGTGCCGTTGGTGACGGTGACCTTGCCCTCGAAACCGGAGCCCCAGTCGGAGACTTTGACGAAGGTCGCGGTGGCCGAGGCGGCCTGGGCGGGCAGGGCGTACAGGCTGAGTGCGAGGGTCGCGAGCGCTAGGAGGATCGCGCGAAGTCTCACGGGTGCTTCCTTTGGGGGGCTGGCGTGCCGTACGGCTTGCACCGGGGGGTGAGAGCGCAAGCCGTACGGCACGGGGGCCCGTGGAGGTGAGCACGGGCCCCTTCGGGGGGTGGACGCGCGGTGAGTGGCTTTGCGGGGGTTGTAAGTATTTGTCCGATTGATGATTACTTTTAGGAAAGTTTCCTAAGAGTTGTCGTGATCGTAGCTTTGACAACGCGTGCTTACAAGACCCAATCCGGTGACCCCCGGACACGGCTCCGCCGTACAAGATTGCGATCTTGTACGGCGGAGTGCGGCTCGGTTTACGGTTGCTGGGTGATTCTGACGTCGTCGACGCCCGCCTCGACCAGGGAGGCTCCTGAGGCGTCGGCCGCGTCGATGAGGATGCGGACCGTCTGGCCCGCGAAGGCGTTCAGGCCGGCGGTCGCCGTGGCCCAGGCGCCGTTGCGGTTGGTGGCCGCGCCGGCCTGGTTGAACACGGTGGTCGTGGTGTTGCCTGCCACGCGGACCCGGAAGTAGTCGGCGCTGGAGGCGTTCGAGCCGTGTGCCAGGTACCACGACAGCGACAGGTTCAGCGCGCCCGTCGATGGTAGCGTGATCGGGGGCGACTGGATCGTGGTGATGCCGCCGTCGAGGTCGAAGTCACCGGCGGCCGAGCCCGCCAGGCGGCCCGTGACCAGGTCGTTCGTGCCGCTGACCGTGGTGCCGAGCTGCTTGCCCCCCGACGACGTGGTGGCCTCGGGGTCACCGCGTTCCCAGGCGCCGGTGGTGGCGGTGTCGGTGGCGCTCGGGTTCACGGTCCAGCCCGTGGCCGTCTCGAACGTGTCGGAGTAGACGGTCACCGGCGGGGTGCCGGTGCCGCAGTACTGGGCCTCCTTGCCGATGATCCGGTAGACGCAGTCCGAGTATTCGAGGAAGCGCAGCACGGCCTCCCTGTTGCGGGTGGTCTGGGGGACGATCTGCTCGTCCGGCGGGTAGAAGCCGGGGCTGGAGCCGGTCGGGTACATCTCGAACGTGAAGCTGAAGATCTTGTAGACGCCCCACATCCAGTCGTCGATGGTCCCGTCGGTGATGTAGAGGTCGCTGGCCTGCTCGGGCGTGTAGTTGTTGGTCGAGGCCATGTTCTGGCCGAGTGTGGCGTGCGCGTCCCGGTCGTCCTGGGTCAGGCCGGGCGCGGTGTCGTTGAAGGTGTAGCCGTAGGGCCACAGGACCAGTTCGCTGTAGGTGTGCCAGTCGAGGTTCGTCTTGATCTGCTGCACGCCGCCGACGACGCGGCTGCGTACCCAGTTGGCCGCCGCCCTGATCTCGGGCGCCGACTCCGCGCTCGCGCCACGGTAGGTCTCGCTGGAGGTCGAGCTCGATGAGCCGCCGCAGCAGCCCCACTGGTAGGCCCAGTTGCGGTTCAGGTCGGTGCCGACGGCCGGGGAGCCGGAGTTCGGCTGCCTGTTCTTGCGCCAGGAGCGGTAGGAGCCGGCGGCGATGTCGTACTCGCCGCCGTCGGGGTTGAGGTCCGGCATGATCCAGATTTCCCTGGTGTTGACCAGGTTCGTGATCCTGGAGTCCGTGCCGTAGTTGTCGGCCAGCAGGTGCATGATGTAGAGCGACATCTCGACCGTGAGGTGCTCGCGGGCGTGCTGGTGCGCGGTGAAGAGCACCTCGGGCTCGGTCTCGTCCGTGCCCACGTTGTCGCTGATCTTGATCAGGCGCAGCGCCCTGCCCTCGTACGAGGTGCCGAACGTCGTCTGGCTGACGATGTTCGGATGGGCCGCGACCAGGGCGTTGATGTCCGCGGTCATCTCCGCGAAGTTGTGGTAGGCGGAGTCCGCCGGCGGGAAGTCAAGCGCCCCGACGGCGGACGGGGGTGTCGGGCGCGGCGCCTCCGACACCCGGTAGCCGAGCCGCTTGATGGCGGCGACCTCGGCTTCCGTGGCCGTGACCAGGACCGAGTCCTTGGTCACCTCCTCGATGGCCGCACCGGTGGCGGCGACGGCGCTGCGCTGTTGCGCGTTGGCCGGACCCGCCACTCGATACTGCTTGTTGGCGGGTGGCTCGGCGGAGGCCCCCGCCCCTGTCATGCCGGTCAGGCAGATCAGGCCCAGGGCGGCCAGCAGGATGACTAATCGGTGTCTCACCTTGTCTCCTCAGGCGCTCGGGATCGGGTATTGACCGGCGCCTGAACTGAGAGTGAAGACGTTGCATTCTCCAGGAAAGGCCCAAATTTCCGGACATGTCCGGACCAGCGGTTTCCGCTGGCTGACAGGTCGCGGCCCGCGCGGCCACCCCTAGCCGCGCGGGCCGTTCTCACCTACAAGCGGCGAAGCCCGCTACGCCGCCAGCCACAGCGCGAACAGCAGGTCCACCAGATTCCATGGTAAACCACTAGGGTTTAGGGGTAAAGCTCAGACCTGAACCAGGGTGATGACACCAGCGGCGACGAGGGCCGCCGCCCACATCCGGTCCACGTTGAACCAGGCGCGCCGGAGCACCGCCAGCCCGGCCACCTTGTAGACGATCACCGCGATCCCCCCGGCCACCAGGAACATGGCCAGCGTGTGGTAGGCCGCCACGGCCAGCCCTCCCGACACCGCGTGCCCCGCGTGGCCCTGGGCGCTCATTCCGGTGAACACGGGCAGCAACATCAGGCCGGCCCCGTGCGCCGACGACATCAGGAACGACCAGCCGGCCAGCTGCCACAACGACAGGCGCATGCCCACCCAGCGGAAGTGGCGGGTCGAGAGCAGCCGCCACAGGCCGAAGGCCACCAGGACCAGCCCGCCGGCCACGGAGAGCACGGTCCCGGTGACCAGGGAGCCGGTGGCGGCAACGACGAGCGCCACCAGGGCCACCGACGCCAGGTGGCCCAGGGCGATCGCCGGGATCGACTGGAGCAGCCGGTCCAGGCTGCGTTCCTGCAGGCCGCGGGCCACCGCGAAGAGCCAGCCCATGGCGGGGTTCAGGCCGTGGAAGGCCCCGAGCAGGAGCACCGCGGTCAGGGTCACGGGTAGCAGTAGGAGTCGGAGGAGGCGTCACCGCCCTGGAGGCGCACCTGGTGCGGGCGCAGGCCGCGGAAGGCGTCGCCATGCGGGAAGAAATGGGTGTCGAAGGTGAGCGTGTCCGTGTCGATCTTGGCCATCCAGGCGCCCACGCCGTCGGGGTAGAACTGGTCGTCCCAGGAGCCGTACAGGGAGTTGGTGAGGTACACGCGGCGGCCGTCGCGGCTCACCTCGACCATCTGCGGGCCGCCGCGCGGCACGAACCCGGGCTCCGCCGGGTGCGGCGTCTGCCGCACGATGCCGCCGATCCGCAACGAGGCCAGCTCGACCGGCTTGTACGGATCCGAAACGTCGTACTGCTTGAGCTCGCCGGTGCCCCAGCAGGAGACGTAGAGCCGCTGGTCGTCCACCGACAGGGCCAGGTCGGTCACCAGCGGCGGCACCGCACCGAACGGCTTGAGGACGGGCGGCAGGAGATCGGCGTCGGCCGGCTCGGCGGGGATGGAGATGACCTTGCGCGCCTGCCAGCGACCGTCCTCGTGGAACCAGGTCCAGACCGACGCCGACAGGTCCTCGACGCTGGCGACCACCCCGACGAAGCCGTACAGGCGGGTCGGGTCGTGGGCGGGGCGCAGCTCCAGCGGCATCTGGTGCTCGTCGCCCAGATCCACTTCCTGGAGGTGCGTACGCTTGCGCAGGTCCCAGAAGTGCAGCTTATGGCCGTATTTCCGGCCGAGCAGCAGCTCCCCCACCACCCCGTCCTCGACCATCGACGGCGTGCCCCACTCCGAGGTCACCAGCACGTCGTGGTTGATGTGCCACCAGAAGTCGTAGGCGAGGTACTGCGGCCCCCTGTCCACCTCCCACTGCCCGACCACCTCGAACGAGGTGTGGTCGAGCACCGCGATCCCGCCCGGCCCTTCGTGGCCGTCGGCGCCGCCGAGCGCGGACACGTACAGGCCCTCGGGGCCGCAGTGCACGGTGTGCGGGCGCGAGTAGCCGGCGCGACGGGCCAGCGTCTCCGGTTCGACGACCTTGACCAGCTCCGGGCTGGTCCGGTCCTTGGTGTCGTAGATGTGGATGCGCGAGGAGCGCAGCCCCGGCACGACGAGGTAGCGCCTTTCGACGTGCGGGTGCGGCGCGTTGGGGCACAGGGCGCTGCTGCAGGCGTTCCAGCCGAAGTGGTGCAGCTCGTCGCCCGTGTTCGGCAGGTCCGTCCAGCCCACGACCGTGCCGTAGCCAGGCGAGGACGGATCGGTGTCGAGTACGGCCAGCGCGTCGGGACGCTCGGCGGCCCGGTCGAAGGCGGCGACGTACGCCAGCTTCTCGGCGGGGGCGTCGGCCGCGTCCCGAGGGGACGGGTAGAACGTGGGATCCGGAGTCCAGAGGCTCATCTCTCCACATATAGACCGATTCCCTACACGGTCAATAGGTATTGCGCCCCCGGATTTCTTGTCGCTGGAGTTGACCCTCCGGGCGGCGGAAAGTCATCGTTTACCCGCCCTCCCTTCCGTGATGGATTCGGGAAATGACCGTGCAAGGCACTTGTGATCCCCGGTTCTCCCAGGTCGCGGCGGAGTTCGAGGCCAACCTGGCCACCCGCGGCGAGGTGAGCGCGTCGGTGTGCGTGATCGTCGGCGGCGAGGTCGTCGCCGACCTGTGGGGCGGCCAGGCCGCGCCCGGCGTCCCCTGGACGAGCGACACGATCGGGCACGTCTGGTCGTGCACGAAGGGGGCGACCGCGCTCTGCGCCCACATCCTCGCCTCGCGCGGCGAGCTCGACCTGGACGCGCCGGACGCCGCATACCGGGCGCTCGGCTACAAGCAGGTCTATGGGGGGATCTGGTACGCACCAGGCGATTAATCGCGCGATACCGTGAGCGCCATGTTCTTCGGTATCACCGATTTCTGGGCCTACGTGATCGGCGCCTTCCTGATCATCCTCCTGCCCGGCCCGAACTCCCTGTACGTCCTCAGCTTCGCCGCCCAGCACGGCGTCCGCCGGGGCTACCGGGCCGCGGCCGGCGTCTTCGTCGGCGACAGCGTGCTGATGTTCCTGGCCGCCGCAGGCGCCGCGTCCCTGCTCCGCTCGAACCCGCTGCTCTTCACCATCGTCAAGTACGCGGGCGCCGCCTACCTGGCCTGGATCGGCTTCCAGATGATCAGAGGCGCATGGCGGGCCTGGCGCATCAAGGTGACGGTCACGGAGGAGGCTCAGGCCGTGGAGCTCCAGTCGCGCCCGTTCCGCAAGGCCCTGACGATCAGTCTGCTGAACCCGAAGGCGATCCTGTTCTTCGTCTCGTTCTTCGTCCAGTTCGTGGACCCGGGCTACGCCACTCCCGCGTTGTCGTTCCTGATCTTGGGTGCGGTGATCCAGCTCTTCAGCTTCCTCTACCTGACGGCCCTGATCCTCGGCGGCACTTTCCTGGCGAGCCAGTTCCGCCGCCACAGGCGGCTCAGCGCCGGTCTGACCTCAGGCGTCGGCGCCGTCTTCCTCGGCTTCGGCGCAAAGTTGGCCACCACGTCACTCGGTTGAAACCCGGGTTCAAGGGTGTGCTGATTTGGTTGGCAACAGATGGAACGAGTCAAAAGAGGCAGTCGCACCACCCCGCCTCGGGTACGGTAGGCCACCGGCGTGCTTCCCGGGATTTCGGTGATGCCGTGCTGGTTACGGCGAGCGATCCATCTGGAAAGCCTGGTCCCCCGAAGCCCGGGTAGACGCTAGATCGTCGGCCTATCTGCGGAGCAGCCTTGAATCACCCTCCGGTCACCCTCCCACGCCTCACCGCGCTCGCCCGGCAGGCGGCCCCTCGGCTGCTCGAAGGCGTAGTCGCGCCCCTGGCCGTGTTCTACCTGGCCATGGTCGTCCTCGGCTTCAAGGGGGCGCTCGTCGCCACCGTCGCGTGGGTCTATTTGGGAGTGGGCTGGCGGCTGGTCAGGCGGGTCAAGGTGCCCGCCACCATGTATCTGGCGGCGTTCGCGATCACCGTACGCGCCCTCGTGGGGTTCTGGACCGGCACGTGGATGTGGTTCTTCATCCAGCCGGAGATGGGCACCATCTGCATCAGCATGGCCTTCCTCGCCTCCGTCCGGCTGAACAAGCCGATCGTGCAGAAGCTCACGCTCGACTACATCCACCTGCCGTCGGCGGTGCTCAAGCATGAGCGGGTACGCAGGTTCTTCGCCAGGATCACGTTGCTGTGGGCGTTCGTGCTCCTGGCGAATTCGACGGTGAGCATCCTGCTGGCGGTCTACGAGTCGCTGGCCGGGTCGCTGGGCTCGTTCATGGTGCTGCGGACCTCAGCGGTGGCCGTGATCAGCGGACTGGCGATCACGGTCTCGATCTTCGCCTTCAAGCGCCTCCTGCGGCGGCTGCACGTCGCCCACGCCTGACCGCTCGGCCAGCAGGAACGCCCCGCACATCCCCATGACCAGCCCGGCCAGCAGGCCGAACAGGTCCACCAACGCCACCGCGCCGCTCGCCTCCGTGCATCGACGGGTCGCGCATCAGGTTGGGACCGGTGACCCCGATGGAGCTCCCGGTCATTTGTTGGTCTTTGGGGGGAACGCGGGGGGCTCGCCCCCTGCGGGGAGGATCACGGCCAGCTCGAAGCCGTCGTCCGCCGGTCCCGCGGTCAAAGTGCCGCCCGCGAGCCGTACCCGCTCGCGCAGACCCGCCAGCCCCAGGCCGCCGGGCAGCGCGGTGGGCCGGGAGCGCGGCGGCCCGTTGCGCACGGCCACGCGCTGCGGCGAGACCGTGACCTCGACGGCGGCCCCCGGCGCGTGCTTGGCGGCGTTCGTGAGCCCCTCCTGCACCACGGCCCGGGCCAGGTCGGGCACCGGCCCCGGAGCCAGGTCCAGGGTGATCGACATGCCCGAGTCCCCGGCCCGGCGCACCAGTTCGGCCACGTCTTCGCCGACGGGGGACAGCGGTGACGCGTCCGAGTCCTCGCGCAGCAGCCCGATGATCTGGCGCAGCCGCTCGGTGGCGTCCGCCGCCGCGATCCGCAACTCCCCCGCCGCCTTGACCTGCGCGGAGCCGAGTCCGGGAGCCAGCTCCAGCCCGGCCGCCCGGACCGCGATCAGGGCCAGGTCGTGGCCGAGCGAGTCGTGCATGTCCCGCGCGATCCTGGCCCGCTCACGCAGCCTGGCCTGCGCCTCGACCGACAGCCTGGTCTGCCGCCGCTGCTGCAGCAGCCTGCGCCTGAGCAGCCCGAACAGGTACGGCACGAGGTAGGTGCCGACGAGCGCGGTGCCCATGGACACCCACAGGGCCAGATCGCCGCCCATGGTCAGCACCACGGTCACGCCGACGACCGCGATCAGGCAGAACGCCGCCAGGGCAGGCCGGATCCTGGGCAGACGGCGTCCGGTCAGGTAGGCGTACCAGATGATGAACGGCGACGTGGGCAGGAGCGGGAAGATCTTCACGTCGCGCCTGGGCAGCAGCCAGCTCAGGTCCACGGTCGCGAACCCCTCGCTGAACCGCCACGGCCCCAGCGGCAGCAGCAGCACCAGCGCGGCCAGCGGCCAGGGCCTGCCGACCAGCACGGCCACCGCGGCGAGCGCGATCCTGGGCGCGGTCACCATGCCGAACGCGGCCGGATCCACGAACGGATCGGGTCCCATGGCGGCGATGAAGATGCCGAGCCCGGCCCAGAGCAGCAGGTCGTAGACCACCTGGCGGCGGCTTTCCCGGCGGAGACGGCGCAGACCCTTCACCGCACCGACGGTATCCGGCCCCCGGGGCGAGGACCTCCGTCCAGAGCCGATCGTCAGGGTGGGGTGTGGTGCACCCTCACGGTAGGGCTAGCTCTACCTCGAAAGCGCCTATCTCCACTCCTGTGTTCGCCCGCGGAAACCGGTTTGATCGATGGTGTCACCCGGAGGTCGCAGCCTCTCCCCTGACGAAAGTAGGGGGTGGTGCCTGCCGATCGCCCGATGTGGCGTGACCTGCGGAGTTTCTACCTTCATGGGGAACCGGCCCTGACCCGCATAGGGGAAGTGTCCGCGTTCGACCCGGGGCATCCCCGATGTCCTCGGGCCCCTCGCACCGACACGCTGTGTGAGTGCCCTAACGATCGGAGTACACGCTTATGTCGCACGCCATCCTCGACCTGGTCGAACAGGTGATGTCGTCGCCGTGGTTGTACGTGGCGCTGTTCGCCCTGGCGCTGCTCGACGGGTTCTTCCCCGTCGTGCCCGCCGAGACGGCGGTGATCACCGCGGCGGTGTTCGCCGCGTCCGGCGACACGAACCTGCCTCTGGTCATCGTGGTCGCGGCTCTCGGCGCGTTCGCGGGTGACCACATCTCCTACCTGATCGGCAACAGGTCGGCAGGCAGGCTCCGTGGCAAGAAGGCGTTCGTCTGGGCTCGCCAGGCCCTGGCGGAGCGGGGCGGGCTCGTCCTCGTGGTAGCCAGGTACATCCCCGGCGGGCGGACCGCGACCACCCTGACCATGGGCGCGGTGCGGTATCCGCGGCGCTCGTTCACGTTCTTCGACGCGATCGCGGCGAGCTCGTGGGCGGTGTACTCGGGGCTGATCGGGTTCTTCGGCGGGATGGCCTTCGAGCACGATCCGATCAAGGGCCTGCTGCTCGGCCTGGGCATCGCGCTGTCCATCACCGCGGTCGTGGAGATCGTGAGATGGGTCAGGAAGCGACGCGCCATCCAGGCTTCCCCAGAACGTCTTCCTGCGGACACGTCCGTTTGACCCTACCTGGCAACTATCCGTCTGAAAGGAGGGCGCATGACTGTGCTGGCCGCGGTGATCGCCCTGGTCGGTTCGCTGTTCTTCGCGCTCGGAGCCGCCCTCCAGCAGTTCGAGGCGGTCGGCACCGCCAAGCCGGGGCTGCTCGCGCTGCTGCGGAAGCCGCGCTGGCTGCTCGGCGGCGCGTCCATCGTGGCGGGTGGCGGCCTGCACGTCGTCGCGCTCGGTCTCGGCCCGCTGACCATCGTCCAGCCGATGGGCGTGGCCAGCCTGCTGTTCGCGCTGCCCATCGCCGCCGGACTGCACGGCCGCCGGCCGACCCGCAAGGAGCTGTCGGCGGCGGGCATCGTGGCGGCCGGGCTGATCGGCCTGGTGCTGCTGGTCCCCGCGTCCGACGGCCCCACCCATCTCGACCCCAGCGGCGTGCTCACACTGCTCGGCGTGGCCGGCATCGCGGCGGTGCTGCTGTGGGCGGGCTCGCAGGCGGCCTCGCCCGCCGGCCGGGCGGCACTGCTGGCGACCAGCTCAGGCGTCCTGTACGGCGCCACCGCCACGCTCATGCGCGTGCTGGTGGACGGCGCCTGGAACTGGTGGTACCTGCTGGCGCTGCCGGTGCCCCTGCTGCTGGCGCTGATGATGCTCCAGCGGGCCTACGCCGTCGGGCACTTCGGCGTCTCGTTCGCCTCGCTGCAGATCGCCGACCCGCTGACGGCGGTGGCGTTCGGCGCGCTGCTGCTCGGCGAGCCGCTGCCGACCGGGATCCTGCCGATCGCGGCGGCCGCGCTGACCGCCGCGGGCACTGTCGCCCTGGCCAGGACCACGCCGCTGGAGGCCCGCCACTGATGACCTCTGTTGATCCCCGTCCGCCCTACCCGTTCTCTACCGGGCCCTCCCCTGGCCCTCGTGAAATTGGAGTCACCGTCATGGCCATGCCCCTGCACCGCGTTTCCGACGTCGCCGACCTGAACCCCACTCCCGAACCCGAGCGTCCCCGCCGCGTCCTGATCTCGACCGACACCTATCCCCCCGACGTGAACGGCGCCGCCTACTTCACCCATCGCCTGGCCGCCGGGCTGGCCGCGCGCGGCAACGAGGTGCACGTGGTCTGCCAGTCGGACGTGGGCCGGGCCAGCGCCGACGTGGTGGACGGCGTGGTCGTGCACCGGCTGCGCTCGGCGCCGATTCCGGTCCACCCCACCATGCGCTTCACCGTGCCGGCCAGGCTCGACCGGCTGGTCGCCGACATCAAGCCCGACGTGCTGCACACCCAGGGTCACTTCGTCGTCGGCCGGGCCGCCATGTCCGCCGCCCGCCGCGCCGGCGTGCCCATCGTGGCCACCAACCACTTCATGCCCGACAACCTCTTCCAGTTCTGCCACATCCCCGACCGGCTGCGCGCCAGGGCCGGCCGGCTGGCCTGGCGCGACTTCAGCCGGATCTTCAAGCGGGCCGACCACGTCACCACGCCCACCCAGCTGGCCGCCAAGCTCCTGGCCGACCAGGGCTTCGCCCTCGACGTGGAGGCCGTCTCCTGCGGGATCGACCTGGCCAGGTTTCACCCGCACGCCGAGCCCAAGGCGTGGGCGCGCAAGTTGTTCGACCTGCCCGACCGGCCCACCGCCCTGTTCGTCGGCCGCCTGGACGAGGAGAAGCGCCTGGACGAGCTCGTACGCGCGCTGCCCCTCGTGCTCAACGAGACCGACGCCCAGGTGGCGATCGTCGGCAAGGGCAACCAGCGGGCGGAGCTGGAGCGGCTGGCCAGGCGCATCGGCGTGGGCGACCGGGTGTTCTTCCTCGGCTTCGTGCCCGACGAGAGCATGCCCCAGGCGTACGCCGCCGCCGACGTGTTCGCCATGCCGGGCATCGCCGAGCTGCAGAGCATCGCCACGCTGGAGGCCATGGCCACGGGGCTGCCCGTGGTGGCCGCGGACGCGATGGCGCTACCGCACCTGGTAGCCGGCAACGGGTACCTGTTCCAGCCGGGCGACGTGGTCTCGCTGGCCAAGCACCTGACGGGCATCCTGGCCGACGACGACCTGCGGGCCAGGCTCTCCAAGGCCAGCAGGGAGCTGGCGCTCACCCACGACGACCAGTCCTCGCTCGCCCGGTTCGAGCGGATCTACGATGAGGTGACTCAATGACCCCACGGCAAAGCGTCTGGGGCACGGTGGCGGCCACGGGGGTGTCCGCGGGCGCGCTGGCGTACGCGCAGGTCGCCCTGCCCGCGCAGCCGCTGCTCAGCGACTACGCGCTGGTATCCGGCGGGCTGCTGCCGGTGCTCATCGGGATGCTGGCACTGGCGGGGGCGTGCCTGTGTCTCGCGTACGGGCTGGCGGCCGGCGACCCGGCGCGCACCGCGGCCACCAGGGTGTTGTTGCTGGCCGGGGCGGCGGGCCTGATGATGAGCGCGATCTTCCCGACCGACCCGGGCATGGCAGGCCTCAAATCGCTGTCCGGCGAGATCCACCGCTGGTCGGCGGCGATCGTCTTCACCTCGCTGCCGGTCGCCGGCTGGGTCCTGGCCAGGGGCCGGGGGGTGGCGCCCCGGTGGAACGCGGTCAGGGCCATGAGCGTGACGTCCGCGGTGACGCTGGCGGTGTACCTGGCGGCGCACCCGGCCACCTTCACCTCGCCGCTGATCAACGGCGCGGGCTACTACGGGCTGCTGGAGCGGGCTGTGGTGCTGGCCGAGATGGTCCTCATCATGGTCATGGCGCTGGCGTCCGGCGAGGGCCGTCCTGCGGTGAAGACCGAGGTGTCCCCGACGGAAACCACCGAAGCCGCGCAGCCGGACCGGCCGGAGCGACTCGCCGCCTGACACGCGCACACTTCGGCCATCGGCGAAGGAATGGCGTCCTAGCGTGAGGACATGCTGATCACACGCCATGCCGAAGCCCAGGCTGTGCTCGCCGACGCCAGGTACGTCCCGGCTCCCGTACGCCAGGACGGCAGGGAGGGGACGCTCGCCTGGCTGCGCGCCCGGGTATCCAGGTTCAGCACCGGCGAGACGCACGCGGAGCGGCGGCGCCTCCTGGTGGAGCGGCTGACCGCGCTGGACCCCGCCGAGCTGAGATCGGCCGCCAGGGCCATGACCGCGGAGCGGGACGGAGACTGGCGAGGCGTGCCCACGGCCGTGCTCGGTGCCGCGCTCGGCGTCAAGGACACGAGCGCCGTGCCCGCCGCCGCGACCGGTTACCTGTCCGGCGAGGAGAGCCCCGAGGCCGATGCCGCCGTCGCCGAGCTGCTCGCGCTGGCCGACCTACCCGCGATCACGCTGCTGCTGCAGGGGCATGCCGCCACGGAGGCGCTCATCGAGACCGCGCTGAACCACGCCGCCACGGAAGCGACCACCGAGACCCCGCTCACGCACGCCGCAGCCGGTGACGACGTCGACGCGCTGCTCCAGGAGACGCTCAGGCAGGACCCGCCGCTCAAGGCCACCCGCAGGCTCGACACCCGGACGGGCGACGAGGTGACGATCGACCTGGTGGCGGCCAACCGCGACCCGGAGGTGTTCGCGGAACCCGAGCGCTTCGACCCCTCCCGCGACCCGGCCCCGCACCTGACCTTCGGGTACGGCCTGCGCCCCTGCCCCGCGCCCGCCCACGCGCTGGCCCTGGCCGCGGGCGTGCTCGAAGCCCTGCTCGACGGGGGCCACCGATGAACTTCCACGACCTGCACCGAACGGACGACCCGCTGCTGCTGCCGAACGCCTGGGACTACGGCTCCGCCGCCGTCCTGGCCGCGCAGGGGTTCCCGGCGATCGGCACGACCAGCCTCGGCGTGGCCGCCGTGTACGGCAGGCCGGACGCGGCCGGCGTGACGAAGGCCGAGACGATCGAGCTCGCGGAAGCGATCAAGGACCTCGGCGTCATGGTCACGGTGGACGTCGAGGGCGGGTTCAGCGACGACCCGGCCGAGGTGTCCGACCTGGTCGCGAGTCTGGCAGCGCTCGGCGTGGCCGGCGTCAACCTGGAGGACGGCCGCCCGGACGGCTCGCTGCGCCCGATCGAGCTGCACCAGCGGATCATCGAAGCGGCCAAGGGGCACGGTGTGTTCGTCAACGCCCGTACCGACACGTACTGGCTGAAGACCGGCGACACCCGGGAACGGGTCAGCGCCTACGGCCACGCGGACGGGATCTTCGTACCGGGACTGAGCGATCTCGGCGAGATCGCGGAGGTGGCGGCGCGCACGCCGTTGCCGCTCAACGTGCTCTACCAGCCGGACGGCCCCACCCTGGCCCAGCTCGGCGCGGCCGGGGTGGCCAGGGTGAGCACCGGGTCGCTGCTCTACCGCGCCTCGTTCCAAGGGGCGCTCGCGACCGTGCTGGCCGCCCAGGGCAAGCCGGCACCCCAGGTGCCGACATATGGGGAGATAGCCGCGATCTTGCCGCAGCCGCGATAATCGAGACATGCGCTTCCAGATCCTCGGGCCCACCAACGTGCTGGGCGAGGACGGCGAGCCGATCGCGCTCGGCGGCCCCCGGGTGCGTGCCCTGCTCACGCTGCTCGCGCTGCACGCCGGCCACATCGTGGGCGCGGAGCAGCTCGTGGACGGCATGTACGGCCCCAGGCCCCCTGAAGGCGTGGCCAACGCGCTGCAGTCGCAGGTGTCCAGGCTGCGCCGGGCGCTGGGCAGGGATCTGGTGGAGTTCCACCCGGCCGGTTACCGGCTGGTGGCCGATCCGCAGGACGTGGACGCGCGCAGGTTCGAGCTCCTGACGCAGGCGGGCAGGCAGGCGCTGGCCGGCGGCGACCCCCACGAGGCGGCCACCCTGCTGCGCGAGGCGCTGGAGCTGTGGCGAGGCGCCGGAGCTCGGCCGCTTTCGGACGCCCCGCACGCCGAGGCCGCCGCGGCGGCGCTGGCGGAGCTGCGGCTGGCCGCCACGGAAGACCGCGTGCAGGCGGACCTCGACCTGGGCGGGCACCGCGAGCTGGTCGCCGAGCTGAGCCAGCTCACCGCCGCCCACCCGCTGCGCGAGCGGCTGCGGGCCCAGCTCATGCGCGCCCTGTACGGCAGCGGCCGCCAGGCGGAGGCGCTGACCGTCTACGACGAGGCCAGGAAGCTGCTGGACGAGGAGCTGGGCGTCGAGCCAGGAGCCGAGCTGGCCGCCGCGCACCTGGCCGTGTTGCGGGCCGACCCGGCCCTCGGCGCCCCAGCGGCTCCATCCGGGCCGAGATCGAGGCAGGGGTTGCGGGCGCAGCTCACCAGCTTCGTCGGCCGGGCGGAGGAGCTGGCGCAGGTGGGCGACCGGCTGCTGGCGAGCAGGCTCGTCACGCTGATCGGCCCCGGCGGCGCGGGCAAGACGCGGCTCGCGACCGAGGCGGCCGAGCATGCGCCGGGCGACGTGTGCTTCGTGCCGCTCGCGCCGGTCTCGGACGGCGCCGACGTGCCCAGGGCCGTGCTGGCCGCGCTCGACATCCGTGACGCCCTGCTGCACACGCCCGACCGGCCCACGGTGGGCCCGGTCACCCGCCTGGTCACCGCGCTGGCCGACCGCGAGCTGCTGCTGGTCCTGGACAACTGCGAGCATCTCGTCGCGGCCACGGCCGAGCTGACGGACCTGCTGCTGGCCTCCTGCCCCGGGTTGCGGGTGCTGGCGACCGGGCGCGAGGCGCTCGGCATCACCGGCGAGTCCATCCTGCCCGTGGCGCCGTTGCGGCTGCCGCCGCCGGAGGCGGGCAACCCGCTGGACTATCCCGCCGTCCGGCTGTTCGCCGATCGGGCCGCCGCCGTGCGGCAGGGGTTCGCGGTCGACGCGGGCAACCTCGCGCACGTGGTGGGCATCTGCCGGGCGCTCGACGGGCTGCCGCTGGCCATCGAGCTGGCCGCGGCGCGGCTGCGTACGTTGTCGGTGTCCGACATCGCGGCGCGGCTCGACGACCGGTTCAGGTTGCTGACGCGTGGCAGCCGTACGGCGCTGCCCAGGCACCAGACGTTGCGCGCGGTCGTGGCGTGGAGCTGGGACCTGCTGGACGAGAGCGAGCAGCGGCTGGCCAGGCGGCTGACGGTGTTCGTGGGCGGCGCGCGGCCCGAGGCTGCCGAGCGGGTGTGCGGACTGCCGGAGGAGGTGCTGTTCTCGCTGGCGGAGAAGTCGCTGGTGGAATTCGTGGACGGGCGTTACCGGATGCTCGAGACGATCCGGGCGTTCTGCGCCGAGCGGCTGGCGGAGTCCGGCGAGGTGGCCGCGATCCGCGACGCGCACGCCGACCACTACCTCGACCTGGTCATGCTGGCCGACCCGCGGCTGCGCACCGATGCGCAACTGGAGTGGCTGGCCAGGCTCGACGAGGAGAGCGACGACCTCAACGCGGCCGCGCGCTGGGCGACCGAGTCGGGGCGGCTGGAGCTGGGGCTGCGGCTGGTGGCCCACAGCGCCTGCTACTGGTGGATGCGCGGCCACCGCGTCACCAGCGCGAACCTGGCCGCCGACCTGCTGGACACGCTCGGCCCCACCCGGTTGGAGGGCCTGGACGAGGAGTACGTCATGTGCGTGCTCATCACCGGCTGGACCGGCGACGCCGACCGCTTGTCGCGCGAGCGGCTGGCGGAGGTGCGAGACCTGCTTCCGGTGACTTACCTGCCGGTGCGGGTGGAGTTCCTGATGATGTTGTTGTCGATGTTCACGGGGCCGCCCAGCGACTTGGACGAGGCTTACGAGCTTCTCATGAGTACCGTGGATCGGCTCCCGCCCTGGCAGCGGGCGTTGGCGTTCAGCGGCGCGGCGTTCGTGTCGCAGGTCGTCGGGCGGATCGACGAGGCGCTGGCCCAGTTCGAGCGGAGCCGGGCCGCGTTCAAGGTCATCGGCGAGCGCTGGGGCATGGTGCTGGTGTTGTCCGGGCTCGGGACCCTGTCCTACGAGCAGCGCGACTACGAGAGCGCGTACGCGCTGGCCGACGAGTCGCTGGTCCTGGCGCGGGAGCTGGGCGCGAAGACCGAGATCGCCGAAGCGCTGTGCCGGCGAGGTGACGCCCTGTTCGTCCTGGGCGACGTGACGGGCGCGCGGGCCGACTACGTGCTGGCGGCCGAGCTGTCGCGCCGGAACGGCTCGATGGAGACGCTGGCCTGGGCGCATCTCGGCCTGGGCGAGGTGGCGCTGGCCGGCGGCGACCTGGACGAGGCGCGGACCCTCCTGACCCAGGCACGCGACGAGTGCCCCGGCGACTGGTACAGCACCACGGACACCCGCACCCGCATCGACGCCGGCCTGACCGAGGTCGGCCGCCTGGCGGGCGACCGGTAGGCGGCTCGGTCAGCGAACGGTACGCGGGCCGTCAGCCGCGTTCCGGACAGTGGTCGGCATGAAGAACAAATGGTCCTGCCTGGCCATCGCCTGCCTGGCGACCCTCCTGCTCTCGCTCGACCTCACGGTCCTGCACCTGGCCCTGCCCAGGCTGGTGACCGACCTCGGCGCGAGCTCCACGCAGCTGCTCTGGATCGGCGACATGTACGGCTTCGCGCTGGCCGGCCTGCTCGTCACCATGGGCAACCTCGGCGACCGCATCGGCCGCAAGCGCCTGCTGCTGATCGGCGCGGCCGCGTTCGGCGCCGCCTCGGTGGTCACCGCGTACGCGCCGAACGCCGAGCTCCTGATCGCCGCCAGGGCGCTGCTCGGCGTGGCCGGCGCCACGATCATGCCGTCCACCCTGTCGATCATCCGCAACATGTTCACCGACCCCGGCGAGCGCACCGCGGCCATCGGCATCTGGAGCGGGATGAGCGCCGCGGGATTCGCCGTGGGCCCGATCGTCGGCGGCCTGCTGCTGGACCACTTCTGGTGGGGCTCGGTCTTCCTGATCAACGTGCCGATCATGGTGCTGGTGCTGGTGGGCGGGGCGCTGGTGCTGCCCGAGTCGCGCAACCCGCACGCGGGCCGGCTCGACCTCATCAGCGTCGCCCTGTCCTTCACCGGTGTCGTGACCGCCATCTACGCCGTCAAGGAGGCCGCGCACAAGGGGCTCGAACATGCCGACGTGCTGGTGACGGGCGTGGCCGGGGTGCTGCTGCTGGGGCTGTTCGTCTGGCGGCAGACGCGGCTGGCCGAGCCGCTGATCGACGTGCGGCTGTTCGGGCGCAGGGCCTTCAGCGCCTCCATCGTCACGAACATGCTGGCGATCTTCGCGATGTCCGCCATGATGCTGATGTTCGCCTGGTACCTGCAGCTCGTGCTCGGCTGGTCGCCGCTCCAGGCGGGCCTGGCCCAGCTCCCCGGCGGGCTGAGCGGCGCGGTGGGCGGGATCCTGGCCGCCAGGCTCATCCAGCACCTCGGCAGGAACGGCGTGGTCGCGCTGGGCCTGGCCATGAACGCGGGCACGTTCCTGTACTACAGCACGCTCGGGACCGAGCTGAACTACCTCATGCTGCTGCCCATCATGATCATCGGTGGCATGGGCGTCGGGTTCGCCTTCACGGTCAACAACGACAACGTGCTGGCCACCGCGCCCGTCCAGCGGGCCGGTGCCGCGGCCGCGGTGTCGGAGACGGCGTTCGAGCTGGGCGGGGCGCTCGGGATCGCGATCCTGGGCACCGTGCTGAACAGCGCCTACCGGGCCAACCTGGTGCTGCCCGCCGGGGTGCCGGGCGGGGCCGCGCGGGAGTCGATCGCCGGCGCGGTGAGCACGGCCGCGGCCCTGCCTCCGGACCAGGCCGAGCAGCTGGTACGGGCGGCGCAGACGGCGTTCGTCGAGGGCGTGCACCTCACCTCGCTCGTCACGGCCGGCCTGCTGGCGGTGGTGGCCCTGCTCGCCCTGGTGGGGCTGCGCGGCGTGCCGAAGGTCATCCCGGACGAGGTCCTGGCCCGCGCCCACTCCTGAGCCCGCCTGTAACGGCTTGACTTAATTCACTTCTCGTTGACTTCAACGCCGTTGAGATTTACCGTCGTGTTCAGGAGGCGGTCATGGAAATGATCCGGAAATTTGCTGATATCGACGGTTCGATGCTCGCGAAGGTCGGCGGCAAGGCGGCCAACCTCGGCGTCCTCACCAGGGCCGGGTTACCGGTCCCGCCAGGGTTCTGCGTGACAACGGAGGCGTACCGCAGGATCACCGCTGACCTCGGCGACGTGACAGACGCCGCCCTGGCCCGCAAGCACATCATCGATACTCCGATCCCCGAGGACATCGCCCGCGCCGTGGTGTCCGCCCTGCCCGAGGGCCCCGTCGCGGTCCGCTCGTCGGCCACCGCCGAGGACCTGCCGTACGCGAGCTTCGCCGGCCAGCAGGACACCTACCTCAACGTGGTCGGCGCGGAGGCGGTGCTCGACGCCGTACGCCGCTGCTGGGCCTCGCTCTGGACCGACCGGGCGGTGGCCTACCGCGACTCGAACGGCATCGACCACGGCTCCGTCCGGCTCGCCGTCGTCGTACAGGAGATGGTGCAGTCGGCGACGGCGGGCGTGCTGTTCACCGCGAACCCGGTCACCGGCCGCCGCAGGCAGGCCGTCATCGACGCCGCTCCCGGGCTCGGCGAGTCCGTGGTGTCGGGCGCGGTCAACCCCGACCACTTCACCGTGGACCCGGACACGGGCAAGATCCTCGAAAGGCGGCTCGGTGACAAGCTGCTGGCCGTGCGCTCGCTCCCGGGCGGCGGCGTCGAGCACGTCACCGGCGGCACCAACGAGCCCTGCCTGACGGACGCCCAGCTCCGCGAGCTGGGCGCGCTCGGCGCGAGGGTGGAGGCCCTGTACGGCGCGCCGCAGGACACCGAGTGGGCCTACGACGAGTCGGGCAGGCTCTGGCTCACCCAGGCCAGGCCGATCACGACCCTGTTCCCGCTGCCGGGAGAGCAGCATGACGGGCTGCGGGTCTACTTCTGCTTCAGCGTGGCCCAAGGCGTCTTCAGGCCGTTCACACCGATGGGGATGGCGGCGACCCGGGCGCTGTCCTCGGGCGTGTCGGACCTGTTCGGCTTCCCGGTCGCCGCGCCGCTGGCCGGCGCGCCGGCGTTCGCGGAGGCGGGTGGACGGCTGTTCGTCGACGTCACGGGCGTGTTGCGGAGCCGGGTCGGGCGGGCGATCGTGCCGAGGGTGTTCGACCTCATGGAGGCCAGGTCGGCGCGGATCCTGCGCGGGCTGTTCGACGACCCGCGGCTGAGCGTCACCAATCCGTCCAGGCGCCCGTTCGTGCGCCGCCTGGCCCGGATCATGACTCGCTACGGGGTCCCGATCACGCTGCTCCGCGCGCTGGCCGACCCGGTCGCCGCCGAGCGCCGCGTACGCGTGCAGGCCGACCGGCACCTCGCCAAGCTGACGCCGCCACCCGGCGCGACGGTGGCCGAGCGCATCGACCACGTGGCGACAACGCTGGTCAAGCACACGGTACCGATCGCGCCGCAGGTCATGCCGGTGGCCGCGGCCGCACTGCCCATGCTGCTGCTCGCCTCGCGACTGCTGAAGGGCCGGGCGACTCCCGAAGAACTGCAGGTCGTGCTGCGCGGCGCACCCCGCAACGTGACCACGGAGATGGACCTGGCGCTGTGGACGCTGGCGCAACGGCTGCGGCGCGACCCCGAGGTCGCGGCGCGCCTGCTCAGCGCGCCTCCGGAGGTGCTGGCCCGCGAGCCGCTGCCGGCCGGGGTGCGGGAGTTCCTGGACCTGTACGGCCACCGCGCCGTGGCCGAGATCGACCTCGGGCTGCCGCGCTGGTCGGAGGATCCCACGCACGTCATCGGCATGATCGCCAACTACCTGCGCCTGGAGGACCCGAAACTGGCTCCCGACGCGCTCTTCGCCAAGGGCGCCGCCGAGGCCGAGAACATGGTCGAGGAGCTGGCCGGACGGGCCGGCGGGCTGCGGGGCAGGCTGGTGCGCTTCGCCCTGGGCCGCGCCAGGGAGTTGGTCGGGGTGCGGGAGCTGCCGAAGTTCCTGATCGTACGGATCTTCGCCGCCCTGCGGGCGCAACTGCTGGACGTGGGCCGGGACCTGGCGGCGCAAGGACTGCTGGCCGCGCCCGAGGACGTCTTCTTCGTGACGCTGGCGGAGGCGAAGTCGGGCCGGGACCTGCGCGACCTGGTCGCCGCCCGGCGCGAGCGCCACGAGCGGGAGTTGCGGCGCAGGCACGTGCCGCGGGTCCTGCTCTCCGACGGAACGGAACCGGAGGCAGTGGCGTCCGCAGACGTGGCCGAGGGCGCGCTGACCGGCTCACCCGCGTCGCCGGGGCAGGTCACGGGCGTGGCCAGAGTGGTGCTGGACCCGGTCGGGGCGCACCTGGAGCCGGGCGAGATCCTGGTCTGCCCGTCCACCGATCCCGGATGGACACCGTTGTTCCTGACGGCGAGCGGGCTGGTCATGGAAATGGGCGGGCCGAACTCGCACGGAGCGGTCGTGGCCCGCGAGTACGGCATCCCGGCCGTGGTCGGCGTCCCCCACGCCACGGACCGCATCCGTACCGGCCAGACGATCATCGTGAACGGCACCGCGGGCACCGTGAACGAATCAGCCGAGGCAGCGGCCTAGCGGCCATTCAGGCGAAGGGGTTCCGCGGGCAGGACCGGGGGGTCGTCGGGGACAAGTCGTCGAGGCGGGTGCCGATCATCCGGGCCACCCCCTCGATGGTCTCGATCCCGGTCCCCTCCGCCGGCTGCTGATCCGTCTGCACCGACAGCAGCAGATCCCGCCCAGGCCCGACCACCCGCCCGTAACTGGTCACAGCCCACGAGTTGTGTTCGAACGGCCGCGGCGTCCACCCGTTCTTCAACGCCGCCCGATCCCCGGGCCGGGCAGCCGCGCTGACGCCCCAGGCCTGGTCGCTCTGCACCTGCCCCATCAGCCCCAGCACCAGCCGCCGATCACCGGCGGAAAGCCCCTTACCCCCCTTGATCAGCACCTTCAGCAGGCGGATGCGGTCGGCGGGGCTGGTTTTGGTGCCGCCCCAGTAGATGCCGGGACCCGGCGTGGTCTCCCGAAGTCCCACATCGCGGTAGAACTCGCTCATCGCCCCGCCCCCGCCGACCCGCGACCACATCGCGTCCGCCGCCTTGTTGTCGCTCTCCCTGATCATGCGCTCGGCCAGCTCCCGCTCCTCCTCGTCCAGCCCACCGGAACGCTGGTGCAGCAACGCGGAAACGATGTCCACCTTGGCGCCACTGGCGGTGATCATGTCGTGTTCATGATCCCCCTGGCCGAACCTCACCCCGGTGACCAGATCCAGCACGCCGTACACGACCCGCCCTGAGCGCGTGCGCACGTACTGGGATAGGTCGCGGTCAAGCCGGATCCGCGCCGCACGCCCGCCGCGCTTGTTCGGAAATTTCAGGAAACAGCGTGCCACCTTGACCGGAGCCTTCACCGCGGCAGGCACCACCGGCGCCCGCCCGGTCCCGCACCCCACCACGAGCACCAGAGCCGGACCGGCCACCCAGGAAGCCCACTCAGCACGCACCCGCCAACCCCCGTGATCTCATCGGGGGTCGTACGGATCCTGCCCCGCCCACCGGCCGGCCCCATCACACCCGGCCCATTCGTGGTCAGACCTTCAGCACGACCTTGCCGACCGATCCGCCGCGGACAAGAGCCACCGGTCGCTCAGAGATGCTCGCGCAGGAAGTCGGCGGTCGCGTCGACGGCCTGGGTGACGTACGGCTCGCGGTCGTAGAGGTCGATGTGCTGCTTGGCGTCCACCCAGACCAGCTTCTTCGGCTGGTCGAGCCGCCGGAACACCTCCTCGGCCCCCTCCGGCGAGCAGAACCTGTCGACGACCCCGTGCACGATCAGCGCCGGCTTCGGCGACAGGAAGTCCGCCCCCATCATGTTGTCCATGGTGATCAGCTCGCGCACGCCGGCCCTGGTCACCGAGTTCGACCAGTGCGGCGAGGCGCCCCGCGAGGTGCCGTAGTACGCGTACGGCTCGTCGCCCGGCATGGCGGCCTCCCCCTGCTCCGCCACGACCGGTACGTACTCGACGGGCCCGCCGAGATCCTGCCGCTCCAGCACCTCGGCGAAGCCGCCCAGCGCGGCCTGGTAGTCCATCCCCGACCGCATCGAGTAGGGGTTGTTGTACGCCCCGGCGATCCCCGCAAATATCCGCACACGAGGGTCAAAAGCAGCAAATTTCAGGGCATATCCGCCGCCGAGGCACACCCCAACCGCCCCGATCCGCTCCGAGTCCACCTCGGACCTAGACCGCAGGAACGACACCGCCGCCCGCAGATCACGCAACTTGCCCTGCGGATCCTCCTCGAACCGCGGCTCCCCGCCCGACTCGCCCCAGTTCCGATGGTCGAAGGCCAGGGTGGCGTACCCCCGCTCGGCCAGCCGCTCCGCGTAAAGCCCGGTGACCTGGTCGCGCACCCCGGTGAAGGGTCCGGTGAACACCAGCCCCGGCCACGGCCCCGCCCCGGACGGCACCCGCAGGTCTCCGGCCAGCGTGAGGCCGTCCACCACGAACTCGACTCTCATGAGTCGAACCCCAGCCCCATCCTGTCGAGCGTGCGCAGCCACAGATTGCGCCTGCCCTGGTTCTGGTCGGCCTGGGCGATCGACCACCGCGTGACCTGGATCACCCCGGAGCGCACCGGCTCAGGCGGGAACGGGATCGGCTTCTCCTTCACCATCCGCAGCTCGGTCCGCTCGGTACGCTCGCCCGACAGCAGATCGAGCATCACATTGGCCCCGAAGCGGGTGGCCCCGACGCCCATGCCGGTGTAGCCGACGGCGTAGACCAGCCGCCCGCCGTGCGCCCGCCCGTAGAAGGCGCTGAACCGGCTGCAGGTGTCGATCACGCCGCCCCATCTGTGGGTGAACCGCACCTCGGCGAGCTGCGGGAACGTGTCGTAGAAGTGCTCCGCGAGCTTGACGAACGTCTCGTCGCGCTGCTCGTACTCCGGCTTGACGAGGCCGCCGTTGTAGTAGACGGCGTCGTAGCCGCCCCACAGGATGCGGTTGTCGTCGGTCAGCCGGTAGTAGTGGAACTGGTTGCCCGAGTCGCCGACGCCCTGCCTGTTGCGCCAGCCCACCTCGGCGAGCTGGGCGTCGGTGAGCGGCTCGGTCATCAGCGCGTAGTCGTACACCGGGACCACAAAGTGCTTGAGCCGCCGCAGCAGCGGCGGGAACACCCCGGTGCCCAGCGCCACGCGGGGCGCGGTGACGGCCCCGTGCGGGGTGCGCAGGGTGATCATCGTGCCGTCGTCGTGCAGCGACCGGACCGGGCTGCGCTCGTGCACCCGCACCCCGAGCCGCAGGCAGGCCTCGCGCAGCCCCCACGCCAGCCGCGCCGGGTCGAGCATGGCGCAACCGTCGCGCTGCCAGAGGCCGCCCAGGTAGGTCGGCGAGTTCACCTCGGCCCGCACCTGCTCCTGGTCGAGTGGCCGGTAGTCGAGCCCCAGCTCGGAGATCAGGTCCAGATGCTCGCGGAGCCCGTCGAGCTGCCACGGCTCGGTGGCCACGTGCAGCTCTCCCGTGCGCTCGAACGAGCAGTCCACGCCGTAGCGCTCCAGGGTGCGCTCGATCTCGTCGAGGTTGTCCACGCCCACGCGTTCCAGCCGGCCGAGCTCGTCCGGCCACCGCTCCAGCCCGTTGGCCAGGCCGTGGGTGAGGGTCGCCATGCAGAACCCGCCGTTGCGGCCGGTGGCCGCCCAGCCGATCCTGCGGCCTTCGAGCAGGACCACGTCCAGCGAAGGGTCGCGTTCCTTGGCCATCAGGGCGGTCCAGAGCCCCGAGAAGCCCCCGCCGACGACGACCAGGTCGGCGCTCGTGTTCCCGCCGAGCCGCGGTCGCGGCTCGGGTCTGGCCGGACTGTCCAGCCAGTACGGCTTGCGCTCCGCGTCAGCCAGCGCCTTCAGCGGATCCACAAATCCCACTTCCCTACGAATGGTGTCAAGTACGACGCCGGGCCGCGACCGCATTGGCGATCGCAATCAGGACCCCGACCCCGAAGATCAGCGTACCCATGACGTTGACCTGCGGCGGGATGCCGGTCTTCACCGCGCCGACGATCCACAAGGGGAACGTGACGGTCGAGCCGTTGACGAAACTGGTGACCACGTAGTCGTCGATGGACAACGCGAAGGACAACATCGCGCCCGCCAGCACACCCGGCATGATCGACGGCAGCGTCACCTGCCTGAACGTCCCCCAGGCGGAGGCCCCCAGGTCCCGGGCCGCCTCCTCCAGCGCCGGGTCCAGCGTGACGACCCGCGCCCGCACCGTCACCACCACGAAGGACAACGAGAACAACACGTGCGAGACGATGATCGTGTTGGCGTCACGCGGCACGCTGCCGGAGACGAAGAGCGACAGCAACGACGCGCCCATGACCAGCTCGGGCGTGGAGATCGCGGCGAAGACCAGGAAGTTCGTGACCCCCTTGCCGCGGAAGCGGTGCCGCCCGATCGCCAGCCCCAGCATGGTGCCGATCACGACCGTGATGACGGTGCTGACCACCGCGATCACCAGCGAGTTGCGCAACGCCACGGTCAGGTCGGAGATGTCGAACAGCTCCGTGTACCACCGGGTGGTGAACCCCTGCCAGGAGGTGTTCGACTTGCTCTTCTTGTCGTTGAACCCGAACAGGATCATCACGGCGATCGGCGACGACAGCCAGACGATGATCACCCACGTGTAGATGTGCAGCAGCCGATCCCCGACCCTGATCCCCCTCGCGCTGACTGGTCGCTCACCACTCCTCATTCGCTTCGCGGACCCGCTCGTTCCTCGCGCGTCCACTCCGCTTCGCGACGCCCTCTGTCCGATTGCTCGCTCCGCTCGCGGGGCGTCGGGTTCGCTCATCGGGCAGCCGCCTCAAGAACGTTCTCCGTCCCCAGCGCCCTGGCGTAGACGAAGATGCCGACCAGCAGCACCGCCATCAGCGTGAACGACAGGGCGGAGGCGGTCGGGTAGTCGAGGTTCGTCAGGTACTCGGTCTGGATGATGTTGCCGATCATCGTGTTGGCCGTGCCGCCGAGGATCTGCGCGTTGATCGGATCGGCCGTGGCCGGCACGAACGTCATCAGCACCCCGGCGAACACCCCCGGCAGCGACAGCGGCAACACCACCCGGCGGAAGGCCGCCACCCGCGTCGCGTACAGGTCCTGCGCCGCCTCCACCACCCGCGGGTCCACCCGCTCCAGCGCCACGTAGATCGGCAGGATCATGAACGGCAGGAAGTTGTACGTCAGCCCGCCCACCACGGCGAACGTCGTGGCCAGCACGTGAAAGTCGTCGGGCAGCAGCCCCCAGCCCTTCAGCGTGCCGAACAGGATGCCGTTGTCCGACAGCAGGAAGTTCCACGAGATCGTACGCAGCACGAACGACACGAAGAACGGCAGCAGCAGCAGGAACAGGTACACGGACTTGCGGCTGCCGCCCTTGAAGGCGATCCAGTACGCCACCGGGTACCCGATCACCAGCATGGCCACCGTCGCGAGCCCGCCGTAGAGCAGCGAGCGCAGCAGCTGGGTGCTGTACCGGCTCAGCGCGTCGCTGTAGTTGGAGAAGCTGAACGTCATGGCGAAGCCGTCGATCGCGTTCCCGGTCTGCAGCGACACCGACGCCATCGCGACCATCGGCACGACCAGGAAGATCGCCAGCCACATCCAGCTCGGCAGCGCCAGCAGGTAAGGGGTGAGCCGCCTCATCCGCTAGGCCTGGGTGATGGACTGGAAGATCGGGTTGAACACCTGCTCCTGCTGGGTGGTCAGCTTCGTGTAGCTGCGCAGCTTGGCGTAGTCGGCCTCGGTCGGGAACATGAGCGAGCTGTCCGCCATGTCCTCGAGCGCCTTCTTGTCCTCGCCCTTGGCCGTCTTGGCCTTCTCCCTGAGCAGGTCCTGTACGGCCGGGATCGGCGTGACGTACTGGATGAACTCGTCCAGCTCGGCGGCCACGGCCGGCTGGTAGAGGTAGTCCATCAGCATGAGCGCGTCCACCGGGTTGGCGGCGCCCTTGGGGATGAGCATGTTGTCGGTCCAGATCGTGCCGCCCTCCTCGGGCACCACGAACTTGACGGGCTCGCCGGCGAGCTGCCGCTGGAAGACGTCGCCCGACCAGGCCATGCTCAGCCAGACGTCGCCCTTGGACACGGCATCGATATAGCTCTGGTCATAATATTTCCGGACAATTCCGGCCTCGCGCTGCGCCTTGAGCTTGTCCCCGGCCTTCTTCCAGTCGGCCTCGGTCGACTTCTCCGGGTCGATGCCCAGCGCGAACATGCCGAAGTTGCCGATCTCCTGGGCGTCGGCCATCATGCCGACCCGCCCCTTGTACTTGGCATCGAACAACGACTCGATGCTGGTGATGTCGTCCTTGACGTAGTCGGTGTTGTACGCGATCCCGGTCACCCCGGAGGTGTACGGAACCGTGTACTTGTTGCCCGGGTCGTAGGCGCGTTCCTTGTACTTCTGACCCGCGTTGGCCTGGAAGTTCGGCAGCTGCGCGTGGTCGAGCGGCGTCGCGTAGCCCAGCTCGATCATGTGCTGGAGCTGGACGCCGTTGGTCATGACCACAATGTCGTAGCCCAGCGACTGCCCGGCGCGCAGCACGGGGTCGGCCTTGCCGAAGAACTCGGCGTTCTCCTGGATGACCTCTTTGTACTCGTACGAGATGCCCGTGTCCTTCTTGAACTTCTCCAGGGGGGCCTTGTCCTCGGGCATGTACTCGGGCCAGTTGGCGAAGACGACCTTGCCGTGCTTGGTCTGCTTGGACCAGAAGTCCTTGACGGCGTCGGCCTTCGGCGGCGCGGCCTTCTGCCCCTGCACGCCACAGGCGGCCAGGGCGAGCCCGGCGGCCGAGAAACCGGTGACCCGGAAGAAATCACGACGGGTGCGAGGGAGGTTCAGACGGGGGTTCATGAGGTGCTATCAACTTCCAATCACATACGAGTGCTGCGCCTGCCAGGACAGCCACACGGAGTCGCCCCGCTCCGCCGTGGCCGTCGCGTCATGCGCGTTCTGCTGGAACACGGTGACCTCGGCCCCGTCAGCGAGGCTCACGGCGTAGCTGTTGTAGGTGCCCAGGTAGACCACCTCGGCGACGGTGCCGCGCACGGCGCTCAGGCCCGCGCCCGGCTCGTCCGTGCCGATGGTGATCTTCTCGGGCCGCACGGTCACGGACACGTCGCCGTCGTACCCGGGCACCAGCACCCGGCCGCCGCCGATCTTCAGCTCGCCGCCGGTCGCGGCGCCGGCGAGCAGGTTGGAGGTGCCGATGAAGCCGGCCACGAACGCGGTCGCGGGCCGTTCATAGATCTCGCGCGGCCCGGCGAGCTGCTCGACCAGGCCGTCGTTCATGACCGCGATCCGGTCGCTCATGGTCAGCGCCTCGTTCTGGTCGTGCGTCACGTACACGAACGTGATGCCGACCTCGCGCTGGATGCGCTTGAGCTCGATCTGCATGGCCTGGCGCAGCTTGAGGTCGAGCGCGCCGAGCGGCTCGTCGAGCAGCAGCGCCCGCGGCCGGTTGACCAGGGCCCTGGCCAGCGCCACGCGCTGCTGCTGGCCGCCGGACATCTCGCGCGGCCGGCGCTTCTCCCTGCCGGTGAGATCGACGATCTCCAGCATCTCGCCGACCCGCCGCCTGATCTCCTCCTGCGGCGTCTTGCGCTGCTTCAGCCCGAAGGCCACGTTGTCCCAGACGCTCATGTGCGGGAAGAGCGCGTAGGACTGGAAGACCATGTTGATGTCGCGCTTGTTCGGCGGGACGTTCGTGACGTCCTTGCCGTGCAACCTCACCAGGCCCTTCGTGCACGCCTCGAAGCCGGCGATCATCCGCATGGTGGTGGTCTTGCCGCAGCCGGACGGGCCGAGAAGGGAGAAGAACTCCCCCTCGGCGATGTCCAGCGTCACGCCCTTGACCGCCTGGACGACCTCGCCGTGCGAGAGGTACTCCTTGACGACGTCCTCTAGCTCAATGGCCGATGTTCCGGGCATCTGGGCTATTCACCGATGTAGTGCATGACGTGCTTGACCCTGGTGTAGTCATGCAGGCCGAAGACGGACAGGTCCTTGCCGTACCCGGAGTGCTTGAAGCCGCCGTGCGGCATCTCCGAGACGAACGGGATGTGCGTGTTGACCCAGACCACGCCGAAGTCGAGCCGGTTCGACATGCGCATCGCGCGGCCGTGGTCGGAGGTCCAGACCGAGCCGCTCAGGCCGTATCTGACGTCGTTGGCCTTGGCCAGGGCGTCGGCCTCGTCGGTGAACGTCTGGACGGTGATCACGGGCCCGAAGACCTCGTTCTGCACCATCTCGTCGTCCTGCCTGAGCCCGTCCACGATCGTCGGGGCGAAGAAGTACCCCTTGTCGCCGACGCGCTGGCCGCCGGTGAGGATCTTGGCGTGGGCGGGGGCCCGCTCGATGAAGCCCTGGACCCTGGCGAGCTGGTTCTCGTTGTTGAGCGGCCCGTAGAGGGCGTCCTCGTCGGCCAGGTCGCCGGTCACGGTGCCCGCGGCGGCCTCGGTCAGCGCGGCCACGAACTCGTCGTGCACGCTCTCGTGCACCAGCACCCGGCAGGCGGCGGTGCAGTCCTGGCCGGCGTTGTAGAGGCCGGCCACGGCGATGTCCTCGGCCGCCTTGCGCAGGTCCTTGACGTCCTCGAACACCACGACCGGCGCCTTGCCGCCGAGCTCCAGGTGCACCCGCTTGAGGTCGTCGGCGGCGGTCTTGGCGACCGACATGCCCGCGCCGACCGAGCCGGTGATCGCGACCATGGCGGCCGTGGGGTGGCTCACCACGAGGGCGCCGGTCTCGCGGTCGCCGGTGACGACGTTGAAGACGCCCGCAGGGAGCACCTCACCGAGGATCTCGGCGAGCTTGAGCGTGGAGGCCGGGGTGGTGTCGGACGGCTTGAGCACGACCGTGTTGCCGGCCGCCAGCGCGGGGGCGATCTTCCAGACCGCCATCATCATCGGATAGTTCCAGGGCGTGACCTGGCCGATCACGCCGATCGGCTCGTGCCGGATGACGCTGGTGTGCTCGGCCAGGAACTCGCCTGCCGTGGGGCCTTCGAGCGTGCGCGCCGCCCCCGCGAAGAAGCGGAAGTGGTCGGCGGCGACCGGGGTCTCGTCCTCGGCCATGCGGGCCCGCGGCTTGCCGGTGTTCAGGCACTCGGCCTCGTTGATCTCATCGGCTCGCGCGTCGATCGCGTCGGCGACCTTGAGCAGCAGGTTGGCCCGCTCAGCCGGGGTGGATCTGCCCCACGACTCGAACGCGGCGGCCGCGGCGGCGAAGGCGGTGTCGACGTCCTCGGGTCCCGACAGGGGGGCCTGCAGGTAGGCCTCTCCCGTGCACGGGTCGATGATGTCGGAGAATCGACCGCTCTTGGCGTCCACGAACTCACCGTTGATGAAGTTCTGTAGACGGATGGTCATGCGACCTCCTCGTGAGGTGGCTGAGATGCCGCGACTCTTACAGAGCGTATGCAGCTGGACAAGGGATTTCGTGGTGAAGATATCAAATTGCTACGAATTCGCTTGACAGACCGCCAAGAACTGACAACATGTCGCACCAGGACGGCAACCCAGCGGGAACGCCCCCGTAACGCCTGACCGCTAGGAGGATTGCTCTCGATGACGACGCCGCCGCGCGTACGCCGCACCAACTCCAACTCTGGCTCCAACTCTGGGCCGGTGGTGCTCGACGACCTGTCCAAGCAGATCATCGAGCAGCTGCAGGGCGACGGGCGCATGCCGTACGCGGCGATCGGGAAAGCGGTGGGCCTGTCGGAGGCCGCGGTGCGCCAGCGTGTGCAGCGGCTGCAGGACGCGGGCGTCATGCAGATCGTCGCGGTTACCGATCCTCTCACGCTCGGCTTCCCCCGGCAGGCCATGATCGGCGTCAACTGCGAGGGCGACCTGGAGTCGGTGGCCGACGAGCTGGCGGCCATCGAGGAGATCGACTACGTGGTGCTCACAGCGGGCTCCTTCGACGTGATCGTTGAGGTGGTCTGCGAGGGTGACGCGCACCTGCTGGAGATCCTCAGCAAGATCCGCGCCATTCCGGCCGTACGGGCCACGGAGTCGTTCGTGTACCTGAAGCTGCGTAAGCAGACGTACTCCTGGGGCACCCGCTAGCCCACCCTCGCAACGGCCCGGACCGGCGCTCCGTCGGCGCCCGCGAGCCTGATCGGCAGCATGAACACCTCGATCGGCCGGCCGCGCGCCGCCAGCAGCCGATCGAGGCCGGTCAGGTTCTCGGCGATGACGGCGTGCGCGCCGCACAGGACCCGGTGCGCCGGGAAGTCGTCGGCAGGCGTCGGATCCACGCTCAGCGCGTCGATCCCGACTGTACGGATCCCGCGCTCGACGAGCAGAGCCGCGGCCTCCTCGGTCAGGAACGGGTGCGCCTGATAGGCATCGGTCCCCCAGTGCGCTGACCAGCCGGTGGCGACGAGCACGATAGCGGGTGCATCGACCTCCTGAAAGCGGCCAGGCCCGATCGGCGAGCGCGGCGCCAGCCCCCGGGCGTCCACCACGACGGCGGGCCCGCTGAAGCGCTCCAGCGGCAACTCGTCCAGCGTGGGCAGTGAGTCGTCGATGTGGAAGGGGGCGTCCACGTGGGTGCCCGAGTGGGAGCCCAGGTGCAGCCCCAGCACATTGACGCCGTCCCGCGCCACGGTGAGCGCCGGGCCGGCCGAGACCTCCGGATCACCCGGATAGACGGGCATCCCGGTCTCGATCGGTACCGAAAGATCTACGAACTCCATCACGTGACCGGCTCGGCGGCGGCGTCGACGATGGGCAGGATCGGGGTGTCGGCCGAGCGGACCAGGCGCGGCCCCTCGGGGCCGTACACCTCGCGCGGCTCGGGGAAGGCGGCCAGCAGCGCCAGGTAGAGCAGCGCCGCGACGGCCAGCCCGAGCGGGAGCGAGATGTCCACCCCGCCCGCCAGGTCGCCGAGCGGCCCGACGAACTGCCCGGGCAGGTTCACGAACATCAACGCCAGCCCGGCCGAGACCAGCCAGGCGGCCAGCCCGCGATGGTTCCAGCCGTGCGTGAACCAGTAGCGGCCGCCGCGCTGGCGCCGGTTGAAGACCTGCAGCGCCTCCGGGTCGTACCAGCCCCTGCGGGTCACGTAACCGAGCATCATGATCACCATCCAGGGCGCCGTGCACGTGATGATCAGTGTGGCGAACGTGGAGATGCTCTGGGTGAGGTTCGCGGCGAACCGGCCGGCGAAGATGAACACGATCGACAGCGTGCCGATGAACACCGTGGCCTGCACGCGGGAGAAGCGGGGGAAGACGCTGGAGAAGTCGAGGCCGGTGCCGTAGAGGGAGGTCGTGCCGGTGGACATGCCGCCGATCAGGGCGATCAGGCAGACGGGCACGAAGTACCAGCCGGGCGAGACGGCCAGCAGGCCGCCGACGTAGTTGGGCGCGGCCGGGTCCACGAACTCAGCGGCCTTGGTCGCGATGATCGAGGCGGTGGCCAGGCCGAAGAAGAACGGCAGGATGGTGGCGAGCTGCGACAGGAACGCGGCGGCCATCACCCGCGAGCGCGGGGTGCTCGCCGGGATGTAGCGGGACCAGTCGCCCAGGAAGGCGCCGAACGAGACCGGGTTCGACAACACGATCAGGGCCGCGCCGATGAACGACGGCCAGAACAGCGGGTCGCCGGCCGCGAGCGCGCCGGGGTAGGAGGGGTCGAAGTCGCCGGCGAAGGCGAACGCGCCCAGCACGAACAACAACGACGCCGCCGCTACCGCGATCTTGTTGACGAACAACATGAAGCGGAAGCCGTACACGCAGACCACGAGCACGAGGATCGCGAAGATCGCGTACGCGATCCCGTACGAGAGGTCCGTGTCCGGCAGCCCGGCCAGCCGGTGCGCGCCGCCCACCAGCGCGTCGCCCGACGACCACACCGAGATCGAGAAGAACGCGATCGCGGTCAGCAGCGACAGGAACGAGCCGACGATCCGGCCGTGCACGCCCAGGTGGGCGGAGGAGGAGACGGCGTTGTTGGTGCCGTTGAGCGGCCCGAACAACGCCAGCGGCGCCAGGATCAGCGCACCGACCACCAGACCGAGCACGGTGGCGGCCAGGCCCTGCCAGAACGACAGGCCGAACAGGATGGGGAAGGCCCCGAGCACGCAGGTGGCGAAGGTGTTGGCACCGCCGAACGCCACCCTGAACAGATCGAGCGGGCGCGCCGTGCGCTCGGCGTCGGGGATGCGCTCGACGCCGAAGGTCTCGATCTCGGTGATGCTGTCACTGCTCATGACGTCTCCCGCATCGCCGGCCTGTTGTTCATGCGGTCAGTGTTCGCCATGCGGCTGACCTGCGACAACTGTAGCCTTCACGAAGTCTGACGGTGCGTGTTGTGGCTGACCACAACACGCACTCCGAGAGAGCCGGGGCTATCCGGACAACTGGATCGTGGCGATCTCCCAGGCCTTCAGCGGCAGCCGGACCACCCCGTCTGACACCGGCACCTCGTCCCCTGGGCGCCCGCGCAGGTCGGCGTGCCTGGCCTGCGTGAACGCCCCTTCGATCACGGCCTCCGTGTCGCGCGGGGTGAGCGCGACCACCCGCAGCTCCTGCCGGTCGTCCCGCATCCTGAGCGAGGTCATCACCACCCCGTCACCCGTCACCGACAGCCCGTGGCCGGGCTGGGGCAGCGTGAGCAGGTCGCGACCGCCCTGCCCGGGAACCACCAGCAGGTCGTGCCGGAACGTCTCCGCGTGCGGGACCACCGTCTCCCACGACCCCTGGTACGGCATCAGCGCCAGGCTCACCGAGCGCACCCCGCGAGACTGCGCCGCGGGAGTCGCCAGCTGCGGACCCGCGGGCTCGGGGCGCAGGGCGTTGCGGTTGCGGGACAGGTAGCCGACCGAGCGCAGCAACGTCAGGGCCAGCTCCCCGCCCCCGTCCACCAGCTCGTACTCCGTCACGTGCTCCAGCAGTGCCGCGACGCCCCCGGCCGCCACCCACGAGGAGGCGGGGAAGGTGGGCAGCGGGGTCTCGCCGCAACCGCCCTCGGAGCTCAGCCCGCGGGTGACGACCGCGAACTGGCCCTCGGCGTGCGACTGCGACGCCTCGGCCGGCAGCGGCACGTGCAGCCGCACCCGGTGGTCGGCGCAGCGGTTGTCGAACTCGACGTTCAGCCGCACGTACGGCTCGCCCGCCCGCAGCTCGACCCGGGTGGTCACGACGACCTCCTCGGTCCTGGGCGTGCGCGCGGCGGCGGGGATCTCCGGCGAGCCCTCGATCCCGTCGCCGGCGACCGGCCACCGGTACGTACGCCGCACGTCCACCGCCGCCACCAGCGGACCCGAGCAGACCCGCTCGAACTCGACCGACTCCGGCTCGGACACGAGCCGGTCGTCGGCGGGCGGCGCGTAGTTGTAGGTGTCGCCCACGTCGCCGCCGTCCACGATGCGGCCCGCTCCCGTGACGGTCGTGCCGTCCTCGCCGACCAGCGTCAGCGTGCCGTCCTGGGCGATCGTGACCCGCAGCAGCCCGTTGTCCAGCACCTCGTCGTCACCCTGCACCGGCTGGGGGCCCGATTCCCAGTTGCGCCAGCAGGCCGGGTCGTGACCGGTGACGGCGCGGACGGCGCTCGCGCGGTCATAGACCTTGTCGTACGGCTGGGGCCGGACGCTCGTGTGGCCCAGCGGCGGCACCTCGACCAGGGCCGCGACCGTGCGCCTCGGCTCGGCGAGGATGCGGACGCGGGTCACCCCGTCCAGCGCCTCCCGCAGCTCCGCCGTGTCGAAGACCACCGACGTCTCATGGGCGACCGTGAACGTCAGCGTCCCGTCCTCGACCGACCAGCCCGTGATGTGCTGCCCGTACAGCTCGGTCCCGTGCACGAAGGTCAGCGCCGTCGCGGGATCCATCTCCTCGTCGAGCAGCAGCGTGGCCGCGTACTCCAGCGGCTGCGTGGGCACCGGCGAGCGTGAGGGGTCGGCCAGCGGGTCCGTCCCGGCCACGTCCACGATCACGACGCCGCGCCGGGCCGCGGGCGTCGGGTTGACGACCAGCACCCCGTCAGACGGTACGGTCGCCGCCAGCCGGGTCGTCACCATGTCGCGCACGGCCTGGCCGAGCTGCTCGGCCTCGGCGATGCGGGCGGCCACCTGCTGGGCGGTGTCGTCCACGCCGCAGCCGGTCACCGAGTCGTGCCCGCTGGCGTCCACCAGCCGCCACCACGCCATGTCCAGGAACCGCGCGGGCCACTCGCCGCCCCAGAGGGTGGACAGGGGTTCGGCGTAACGTTCGACCATCCGCTCGGCGCGGCCCATGGCCTGCTTGACGTGGGCGCGGATCGAGATGACGCCGGGCAGGATGTTGGCCCTGGCGTGGGAGCGCAACTCGCCGGAGACGCGCGGCAGGCCGTCCACATCGGGCGGATATTTCGCGATATATCCGGACAAGGTGTCCATGCGGGCGCCGATCTCCGACACCATCTCCGGCAGCCCACGCACGGGCGCGGAGTGGTCGGTGCCGTACATCGCCAGCAGCGGCCCGTCGCCCGCGTGCCACTCCCGCATGGTCGCCACGAACCCGGCCGCCCGCTCGGCCAGCCCCGCGGAGTCGTAGAACAGGTAGGCCCCGTTGCCGTAGCCACCGGCGGGCAGGTACTGGGTGCGCAGCGCCGTCCCGTCGGGCGCGACCCAGGCGAAGGCGTCGGTGGTCACCGAGGACGGCACCCCGCGGTAGACGCAGGCGTGCAGCAGCCCGGCCTTGCGCAGGATCTGCGGCATCTGCGCCGTGTGCCCGAACATATCCGGCAGGTACCCCACCGGCATCGCCCCGCCGAGCTTGTCCGCCCGGTCCATGCCGAGTTCGAGGTTGCGGACGATGTTCTCGCCCGAGCACAGGAACTCGTCGAGCAGGATCTGCCACGGCCCCACCGCCAGCCGCCCCGACTCGACCAGCGCGGCGATGCGATCGCGGTTCTCCGGCCGCACCTCCAGGTAGTCGTCCACGCAGGCGAGCTGCCCGTCGAGGGTGAAGTGGTAGCCGGGCTCGCGTTCCATCGTGTCGAGCACCTCGTCGAGCAGCGCCACCAGGCGCAGCCGGAAACGCTGGAACGGTTCGTACCACTCCCTGTCCCAGTGCGTGTGCGGTACGACGACGATCTCCGTGCTCACGCTGCCTCCCCTCCAATGGGCAGATCATGCTGTACGGCGTAGCGGGCCGCGATCCGCTGGGCCGTCACGATGTCCTCGAGCCCGCCGCCCGCGTCGGTGAGCGGCGGCTTGCCATCGTTCACGAAAGCATGGAAGGCGGCCAGCTGTACCTCGAACGCCTCAGTCACATCGCGCCATTCTGCGCGGCTCTCACCGGCGGACACGACGGTGAGGGTGGTGGGGGCGTTCATCAGGTAGGGCGAGGGGAAGACCAGTTCGAGCGAGCCCTTGTCATGGTGGATGACCACGGTCTCGCGGTAGGCGGGGTAGTCCTCCAGGTAGTGCCAGCGGATCGTGAACCTGCCCTGGACCGGCAGCGGCCCGGAGATCTCGATGGACCCGGGCGCGGAGCCCCAGGTCTCAACGTACGAAATTTCCGTAGGCGACCCGGTAAAGCGCCTCAAGAGCGACAAGTCGTGACATATCGAGCCCAACGACACCCCGTACAGATTCCGCACCGCCTCCGGCGCCGATTCCCCCAGCGCCTGGGACACGAGCGCGGTCTCGGCGGAACGCAACGACGCGAGCAGCCCGGGATCCACGTCCCGCGCCTGCGTCAGGTTCGCGAACGCCAGCTGCGACTCCCCGCTCGGATGCAGCACGGTCACCTCGACCGACCTGATGATCTCGGGGCCGCCCAGCTCGGCCAGCAGTTCCTCGGCCCTGCGCACGGCCGGGTCGTACTGCTTCATGTAGCCGACCATCAGCCGCCCCTCGGGCAGCGCCGCCACCTCGGCCCTGGTCAGGGCGAGCGGCTTCTCGCAGAGCACGGCGTACCCGGCGGCGAGCGCCCGGCGCACGGTCTCGCCGTGCGAGCCGGAGGCCAGCACGAGCACGGCGTCGAAGCCGCCCGCGGCCAGCATCTCCGCCACCACGGTGTAGCGCCCGGCCGCACCCAGCCGGTCGGCCACGGCGTCGGCGAGCGTGCGCGACAGGTCGCAGACGGCGGCCACCTCGAACAGGTCGCGGCGCCTCGACAGCAGCGGCACGTACACCGCCTGCGTGACGGCGCCGCACCCGACAAGAGCGATCTTCACAATCCCAGTTCCTTCAGTTTCTGGAGGTTGGCGGCCTGGTCGGCGATGTTCTGGGCGACGGTGCGGCGGCCCGGCAGGGTGTCCTGCTCGATGATGACCCAGCCCGCGTAGTCGATCTCGCCGAGCGTGCGCACCACCGCGGGCAGGTCCAGCTCGCCCTCGCCGAGCGGGGCGAACCCGCCCCGGCCCATCAGCTCACGCAGGTCGACGCCGTCGGCCAGGGCCTGGGCCAGGATCTTGGTGTCGCCGTCCTTGATGTGCACGTGCCCGACCCGGCCCGACCACTCGCGCAGCGCCGTCACGGGGTCTCCGCCGGCCAGCAGCAGGTGGCCCGTGTCGAGGCAGAGCTGCACGTCGGTCAGCTCCAGCAGCCGCTCCACCTCCTGGGGGGTCTCGACGTAGGTGCCCAGGTGGTGGTGGAAGGCGGGCTCGAAGCCGCGGGCGCGGCACCGGTCGGCCGCCTCCTGCACGCGGGCGGCGTAACCGGGCCATTCGGACGCCGACAGCCCTGGAGCGGTCCCACCCGGGCGGGCGAACCGCTCGGGCGATCCGGAGCAGGCCAGCGTGGGCCGTGGCCCGAACCCCTCGGGCGCCGGAGGCGCGGCGGCGAACACGTCGAGCGCGGCCTCCAGTGCGGGCAGTCCGGCCTCGTACGCCCCCGCGTCGCCGTAGCGCAGGTCCACCCAGCCGCCCGCGAGCAGCAACCCGTTCCCGGCCAACCGGTCGGCCAGCTCGGATCCGGTGCCCAGGTAACCGATCGGCCCGGAGTCGATGCCCTCGTAACCGGCCTCGGACAGCGCGCGGACCATCTCGTCGGGGCCCAGCGGCGGCGGCGCGTCGCTCAGCTCGAAAACACCGAAGCTCACGGGCGCGTTGGCGACCTTCACCCGCATAGAGCGATCACCTCATTCTCATACGTTTCCAAACGGTGCCGCCCTTCGGCGGCCCGCAGCAGCACGCGCTCGCCGCGCACGACCTGCCGGGCGCCGTCGGGGCGGACCAGCACCAGTCCGTCGGCGTCCAGCGCCAGCAGTTCGTCCCCCAGCCTGAGCAGCAGCGGCGCGTCGATACCCGCCGAAACGGCGGTGCGCCCCGCGCGTACACCGTCCAGCACCGTGCTCGTGTCCTCGGCCAGCACCCAGGTCGTCGGCGCGCCGGGCAGGCCGTCATTGCCGTGGCGGTGGAAGTCGCTGCCGCCGATCGCGATCACGTCGTCGCGCCAGGCGTCGGCCCAGGCCAGCGGCGCACCCCAGCGGCGGTCCCACCAGCCGGAGTGCCAGACCTCGGCGATCCTGGGCCTGCGCTCGACCGGCTGCAGCCAGGCGCAGTCGCCGCCGAGCGGGTGGTTGATTGAGATCAGGCCGCCTGCGCGCTCGGCGTGCTCGACCCACGAGTCGACCGGTCGTCTGAAGTCCACCCAGCCGACGTCGCCGAACACGTTCGCGTGGCCCCGGTCGGTGGTGACCTCCTGGCCGGGGATGAGCGTGATGTCGCGGTCGATCTTGCCCAGCCAGGGGTGGTGGCTGACGGTGTTGTGGTCGGTGACGGTAAGGAAGTCGAGCCCGCGCCCGTGGGCCAGCTCGGCCAGCTCGGCGATGGTCAGGCTGCCGTCGCTGTGCAGGGTGTGGGCGTGGAAGTCCCCGGCGAACCACCGCAGGCCGTCGATGTCGGGAATGTCCCGCCGGGGCGGGCGCTCCCCGTGCGGCGGCTCCTCAGCCACCGGCTCTGCCGGGGCGACGGCCGAGGTGGAGATGTCCAGCGTGAAGTCGAGCCCCTGCGGCGGGATCCGGTGCAGCCGCAACCACACGTGCCAGGTCCCGGCCTCGGGCGCGCCGGGCAGGTAGCCGGGGGTCGCCCAGTCGCCGGTGACCGTGTACTCGTCCCGCGCGCCCCCCGACCAGCCACGGAAGCCATCCGGGGAGCCGCAGCCGAGGTCGAGCACCCCTTGCGACCTGTCGTACCCCAGCCGCACGGTCACGGCGGCCGTGCCCGCGGGCACCTCGAACGGCACCTCGCGCAGGATCAGCTCCAGCCGGTCGTCCAGGCTCCAGTGCCCTCTCACACCAGCTCCCCGTCGCGGTAGGCCAGGGCCCGGTCGCGCCGGGGCACCGCGTAGCCGTCGTCGCCGACCGCGGGCTCGGTGCCCTCGGGCACGACGGCCTGCACGTTCACGTCGTTGACGTCGAGGGTCACCAGGTGGGAGGCACCCAGGTTCTCCACGATGGCCACCTTCCCGCCCAGCGCGCCCTCCGCGGGCTCGGCCGAGTAGGCCATGTACTCGGGCCGCACGCCGTACACGATCTTCTCTCCGTCGGACAGCAGGCCCTCGGCCGAGGCCGGGACCGCCACCTTGCACCCTGCCACCTCCAGCGTGTCACCTCGTACGGCGCCGTCCAGCAGGTTCATGGGGGTCGAGCCGATGAATCCGGCCACGAACGTGTTGGCGGGCCGCTGGAACACCTCGGCCGGGGTGCCGATCTGCCGGATGTGCCCGGACTCCATGACGGCCATCCGGTCGGCCATGGCCAGCGCCTCCGCCTGGTCGTGGGTCACGAAGACGGTGGTGACGCCCAGCTCGCGCTGGAGCTTCTTCAGGAACGTACGCGCTTCGAGCCGCAACCTGGCGTCCAGGTTGGACAACGGCTCGTCGAACAGGAACGCCTGTGCCTGCGTGGCCATCACCCTGGCCAGCGCCACCCGCTGCTGCTGCCCGCCGGAGAGCTGGCCGGGACGCCGGTCCATGAGGTGTTCGAGCCCGAGCCGCGCCCCCACCTCGGCGGCCTTGTCGCGGCGCGCGGCCTTGGCGACCTTCTTGATCCGCAGCGGGTAGGAGATGTTGTCGGTGACGTCCATGTGCGGGAAGAGCGCGTAGTCTTGGAAGACCATCGCAACGTCCCGCGCGCCCGGCTGCACCCCCGTCACGTCGCGCTCGCCGATGACCACGGCACCGCCGGTGGCGGTCTCCAGGCCGGCGATCGTGCGCAGCAGCGTGGTCTTACCGCAGCCCGAGGGGCCGAGCAGGGCGAAGAACTCGCCGTCGGGGACGACCAGGTCGAGCGAGTCGAGCGCTTTCACGCCCCCCGGATAGACCTTGGTCAGCCCGCGTAGTTCGATTGCGGCCATTTAACGCTTGATCCCTCCGTGGAAGCGGAAGCCATACTTTTTGCTGACGAACAAGTACATGAGCACCACGGGAACCGAGTACAGCAGGCCGAACGTGGACAACATGCTGAGGTTGGCCTGACCGCCCTCGGTGTACAGCGTGTACGTGATCACCGCCGCCGGCTGCTTCTCCACATCGCTCAGCAACAGGTACGGCATCAAGAAATTTCCCCACACGTTGGCCACGGCCCAGACCCCGATGGTCGCCAGCCCAGGCCGTACGAGCGGGACCACCACGTGCCGCACGATCTGCAACGGCGTGGCCCCGAACACCCGCGCCGACTCCTCATAGGACTTGGGCGTGGAGTCCATGAAGTCCTTGAGCATGAAGATCGCCGCCGGCAGCAACCCGCCGGTCAGGATCAGGATCAGCCCGAGCTGCGAGTCGATCAGGTTGAGCTCGACCGCGAGCTGGAACAGCGGCACCATGGCCGCCGTCCCCGTGATGATCGACGACAGCAGCAACAACGTGTACAGCAGCGCGTCCCGCCCCGGCAGCCGCACCCGGCTCAGCGCGTACGCCGCCAGCGCCGCCAGGACCACCACCAGCAGGGCCGTGCCCACCGACAACACCACCGAATTCCACAACGACGGCAGCGCGTACGGATGCTCCAGGACCGCCCGGAAGTTGTCCCAGGTGAAGTCGGGCACCGACACCTCGTAGCTGGGGTCCGACGTGAACGGCGCCGTCACCAGCCAGAGCAGCGGGATCGTGAAGAAGGCCAGCAGCACCGCGACCAGCGTGTAGAAGCCGATCCGGCCCAGGACGAAACGCGTCATTTCTTGCTCCGGAGCAGCCGCAGGTAGAACACCGCCACGACCAGGTTGATCAGCAGGATGATCGTGGAGACAGCGGCGCCGTAGCCCAGCTCGCCGCCCTGCAGCGCGACCTTGTACACGTGCACGGCCAGCACCTCGGACTTGCTCTCCGGGCCGCCCGCGGTGAGCAGGAAGGGGGTGAAGTCGTTGAACGTCCACAGGCTGATCAGCAGCAGGTTCGTCAGGATGTGCCCTCTGATGTGCGGGAACACCACGTCCCTGAGCTGCTGCCAGCCGGAGGCGCCGGCCAGGCGGGCGCTCTCCAGGTGCGAAGGTGGCACGTTGCCGAGCGCGGCGCCGTACAACATCATCGAGAACGCGGTGCCGCGCCAGGTGTTGAACACGATGATCGACAACATGGGGTGGTCGAGCAGCCAGGCGAAGCCTGGCGTGCCGAGCAGCGCGTTCAGCGTGCCGCCGTCGCGGTCGAGCAGCGCCACCCACAGGAACGACACGATCGCGCTCGGCAGGATCCAGGCCAGGATGACCAGGCCCTCGACCAGCCGCTTGAGCGGACCGCGGCGGTCGCGCAGCAGCCACGCGATGGTAAAGCCGAGCCCGACCTGCCCGATCACCGCCGAGCCGAGCACGAACTGCACGGTCAGCCAGGTGGAGCTCCAGAACGCGGGGTTGGACACCGCGTCGAGGAGGTTGTCCAGCCCGACGAACTGCGGCTCGGCCGCGGCGGTCCCGGTCAGGCGGTAGTTGGTGAGCCCGAGATAGAGCACCCAGAGCGCGGGGAAGACGAGGAAGACCGCGATGAGCAGCATGGCGGGGGCCATGAAGACCCCGGCTCGCACCCTGCCCAGGCCCGCCGCGTCCGAACTGTAGCGGCGGGCCGAAGCGTCTTCCTCGCGGACCCCAGGAGGCTCAGGAGGCGATATTGCCTGCGCCACCGACGATTCCCTCAAGCTTCTTCTGGTAGTCGGCCGCCGCCTGGTCGGGCGCCGTGCCGCCCACGACCGCGGCGGTGGCCTCCTGCAGCGCCGCCGACACCTGCGGATAGGCGGCGACCGGCGGCCGGTAGGCCGTCAGCGGCAGCACCTTCTCCGAGATGAACGTCAGCAGCGGCTCACCGGCGAGGATCTCCTTGTTGACGTCGGTACGCGGCGTGATGCGTACGTTGCCGTCCTTGGTCTCCTCCTTCAGCGCCTCCGGCGAGAGCGTGAAGGCCGCCAGCTCGAAGGCCTCCTTCGGGTGCTTGCTGTTGGGGTTCACCGTACGCAGGGCGCCGCCGGACATGCTGACGAAGTCCTGGCCGCGCAGGCCCTTGCCGGGCTCCATGGCGGGGATCAGGGCGTAGCCGACCGTCTGGTCGCGGTCGGCCATCTTGGCCACGCCGTCCTTGGGGTTGACGACGCCGCGCCAGAAGTAGTCGCCCTCCATCAGGATGCCGATCTTGCCCTCGGCGAACTGCTGGAACGACTTGTCGCGACCCTTGGCCTCCTGCTGGAGCTTGGGGTCGCCGAGCCCGCCGCCGTAGATCTTCTGGTAGAGGCCGAGGGCGTCCTTCAGCGGCTGGGACGCGCCGGTCCACTTGCCGTCCTTCTGCACCTCGCCGCCCGCGCCCGCGAGCAGCGGCAACACGCCCTGCATCGAGGTGGCCTCACCCATCGCGGTGCCGGCGTTGATCTGGATCGGCACGGGCACGCCCGAGGACTTCAGCTTGGTCCCGGCGTCCAGGACCTCCTGCCAGCTCTTCGGCTGCCAGTCGGACGGAAGCCCGGCCTTCTGGAAGAGCGTCTTGTTGAAGTAGAGCACCCGGCCGTCGGTGCCGACCGGCAGGGCGTACTTCTTGCCGTTGAACTGGGTCATGCCCTGCACGGCCTCGGGGATCTGCGCCCAGCCGTCCCAGCTGTCGGCCTCGGCCCCGACCAGCTCCGGCAGCGGCTTGATGTAACCCGCCTCGGCGAACTCGCCGGCCCAGATGCCGTCGATGTCGATCACGTCCGCGCCCTTGCCTGACTTGAGGTCGAGGGAGAGCTTGGTCTTGTACTGCTCGTCGTCGACGCCGCTGGGGACGAACTTGACCGTGACGTCCTTCCCCTTCGCCTTCTGGGCCGCCTCGAACTTGGGGATCACCCAGTTGGCGATGAAGTCCGCGGCGGCCGCGTTCTTTCCGCCCGCGATGGCGTTCTGGGCGATCGTCAACTCGATGGCGTCACCACTCCCGCCGGACGACTGGCCGCAGGCGGCCAGCCCCAGCCCGGTCGCTGCGAGGACCGCGACCACACCCATCGACCGTTTCCGCAATGCCATGCAAACCCTCCGACATGTCCTTAAAGGGAGGAAGCCATGCGCCAATATGTCATGACATGCATATGACGTAAAGGCCTGGCCATATTTCGAGGATGTGCCCGCATGCTGCGTCTTTGCTCGGACAAGAGCCATTCAACTGACCGAGACTATGCGATGGCCGTCACCGAAGTTTCGGAAGGGGCACGTCAGGTAACATAGCGGACATCCGAATGTCATGACAATATGCCATAGTGTCGAACCTAAGATCCGTCCTGGAGGTGCGTTAGGTGCAGACCCCGCTACCTGCGGAGGGCCGCTGGGCGCGGCCCGCCGTGTACGACCTGATCACGATCGGCCGCTGCGGTGTCGACGTCTACCCGCTGCAGACCGGTGTCGGCCTGGCCGACGTCGAGACCTTCGGCAAGTTCCTCGGCGGCAGTCCGACCAACGTCGCCGTCGCCGCGGCGCGCCACGGGCTGCGCTCCGCCGTGATCACCGCCGTGGGTGCGGACCCGTTCGGAGAGTTCGTACGGCGGGCGATCCGCGGCTTCGGCGTGGACGACGCCTACGTGAGCACCATCGAGGGGCCACCGACGCCCGTCACATTCTGCGAGATCTTTCCTCCCGACCACTTCCCGATCTACTTCTACCGCGGCGAACACCCGCCTGACCTGCAGATCTCCCCTTCCTTCCTGGACCTGGACGCGATCGGCGACGCGGGCCTGTTCTGGTTCTCGCTGACCGGCCTGAGCCAGGAGCCGAGCGCCGCCGCCCACGCCGCCGCGTTGTCCGCGCGCAGGTCGGGCTGGACGGTGTTCGACCTGGACTACCGGCCCACGTTGTGGCCCTCGCGCGAGGCGGCCCACGAGGCGGCCCGGCAGGCGTTGCCGTACGCGAACGTGGCCGTCGGCAACCTGGACGAGGTGGAGACCGCGGTCGGCGTACGCGATCCGGAGGCCGCCGCGCAGGCGCTGCTGGACGCCGGGGTGAAGGTGGCCATCGTGAAAATGGGCCCCGAGGGGGTTTTCGCGCGTACCTCTGAGGAGAGCGCATTGGTGGAACCGGTGGAGGTGAAGGTGGTCAACGGGATCGGCGCGGGTGACGCGTTCGGCGGCGGCGTCTGCCTCGGGCTGCTGCGCGGCTGGCCGCTGGAGCGCACGATCCGCTTCGCCAACGCGGCCGGCGCCTTCGTGGCCGCCCGCCTGGCCTGCGCCGACGCCATGCCCACTACTCCTGAGGTAGAGCAACTGCTGAACGGGGTGCGTTCTTGAGCGACATCACGCTGCCCAGGGCCGCCGGATACGAGCGGCTCACCCACATCCGCGCCACCAGGCCGGAGGAGATCGCCGAGGCCGCGGCCCGGCGGCAACGGCGCGGCCTGCCCGGCGAGGGTGAGCGGCTGCTGATCATCGCCGCCGACCACCCGGCCCGCGGCTCCCTGGCCGTCCGCGACCGCCCGCTGGCCATGGCCAGCCGCACGGACCTGCTCGACCGCCTCCAGGTCGCACTGGCCCGCCCTGGTGTGGACGGCATCCTGGCCTCGCCCGACGTGCTGGAGGACCTGCTCCTGCTGGGGGCTCTGGAGGGCAAGCTGGCCTTCGGCTCCATGAACAGGGGCGGCCTGCAGGGCTCGGTGTTCGAGCTGGACGACCGCTTCACCGGCTTCGACGCGGCCTCGATCGACGCGATGCGCCTGGACGGCGGCAAGATGCTCTGCCGCATCGACCCGGGCGACCACGCGACCGTGACCACGCTGGAGTCGTGCGCCCACGCGGTCACCGACCTGGCCCGCCGGCGGCTGGTGGCCATGGTGGAGCCGTTCTGGTCACTCCGCTCCGAAACGGGCGCGGTCCGCAACGACCTCTCCCCTGACGCGGTGATCCGCTCGATCAGCATCGCCCAGGCGCTCGGCGTCACCTCGGCCTACACCTGGCTCAAGATCCCGGCCGTGGCCGAGATGGAGCGCGTGATGGCCGCCACCACCCTCCCGGCCCTGCTCCTCGGGGGCGACCCGCCGGACATCGACGCCGCCTACGCCGACTGGCACCGCGCGTTGAGCCTGCCCGGCGTGCGCGGACTCGTCGTGGGCCGCGCCCTGCTCTACCCTCCGGACGACGACGTGGCGACCGCCGTGGACGGCGCCGCCGCCCTGGTTCGAGAGGTACGCGCATGACCTACCTTCCGTACGGCAAGTCCGCCAACGGCCCCTGGTCGGTGGAGGTCACCCCGTCCCTGGCGGGCTGGACCTACTCCGGGCTGCGGATCGTGGACCTGACGGACGCCCCGGTGTCCTTCGACACGGGCGACGAGGAACTGCTCGTCCTCCCCCTGTCGGGCTCCTGCACGGTCACCATCCCCACGGAGACGTTCGTGCTGGCGGGGCGTGCCTCGGTGTTCGACGGCCCCTCCGATTTCGCCTATATCCCGATTTCTACGCAGGTGACCCTCCAGGGGGCCGGGCGCATCGCGTTGCCGTCCGCCCGCGCCACCCGCGCGCTGCCGCCCCGTTACGTGTCCGCCGCCGAGGTCCCGGTCGAGATCAGGGGCGCGGGCCAGGCCAGCCGCCAGGTGAACAACTTCTGCGCCCCCGGCGTCTTCGACTGCGACAAGCTCATGGCCGTCGAAGTCCTCACCCCGGACGGGAACTGGTCCTCGTACCCGCCGCACAAGCACGACACCGACAACCCGGGCGAAGCCGTACTCGAGGAGATCTACTACTTCGAGGTGGCCGACCAGGGAGTGGGCTACCAGCGGGTCTACTCCTCCGAGCGCGGCCAGATCGACACCCTCGCCGAGGTGACGTCGGGCGACGTGGTCCTGGTGCCCTACGGCTACCATGGCCCTTCCATGGCCGCACCCGGCTACGACCTCTACTACCTGAACGTCCTGGCAGGCCCCGCGGAGCAACGTTCGATGGCGTTCTGCGACGACCCCCGCCACGCCTGGATCCGCTCCTCCTGGGACGCACAGCCCATCGACCCCAGACTGCCGTTCGGGAGGACTCCATGATCCGGCTGACCGTCGCGCAGGCCGTCGTACGCTTCCTGGCTCAGCAGTGGACCGAGCGCGACGGTGTGGAGCGCAGGTTCTTCGGCGGCTGCTGCGGCATCTTCGGCCACGGCAACGTCGCCGGACTGGGCCAGGCGCTGGCCACCTCCACCGAGGACCTGCCCTACCACCTGAGCCGCAACGAGCAGGCGATGGTCCACACGGCCGCCGCCTACGCCAGGGCCGGCAACCGGCTGTCCACCCTGGCCTGCACCACCTCGATCGGCCCCGGGGCCACCAACATGATCACCGGCGCGGCGGGCGCGACGATCAACCGGCTGCCCGTGCTGCTGCTGCCCGGCGACATCTTCTCCACCCGCGTGGCGGGCCCGGTGCTCCAGGAGCTGGAAGACCAGCGTTCCTACGACATCTCGGTCAACGACTGCTTCAAGCCGGTCTCCCGCTTCTGGGACCGCGTCAACCGCCCCGAGCAGCTCCCGTCCGCGCTGCTGGCCGCCATGCGGGTGCTCACCGACCCGGCCGAGACCGGCGCGGTGACGCTGGCACTGCCGCAGGACGTGCAGGCGGAGGCGTACGACTGGCCGGACGAGCTGTTCGCCCGCCGCGTCTGGCACATCCCCAGGCCGCGCCCCGAGCGGGCCGCCCTGGTCAGGGCCGCCGAGCTGGTCAAGTCCGCGGTACGCCCGCTCATCGTCGCGGGCGGCGGCACGATCTACAGCGAGGCCACGGAGCAACTGCGGATCTTCGCGGAGACGTACGGCATCCCGGTGGCCGAGACGCAGGCGGGCAAGGGCGCGCTCCCCCATGGGCACCCGCTCGCCGTGGGTGCGATCGGCGCCACGGGCACCACGGCCGCCAACGCGCTGGCCCGCGAGGCCGACCTGATCATCGGCGTCGGCACCCGCTACAGCGACTTCACCACCGCCTCCCGGACGATCTTCGCCCCCGGCGCCCGCTTCCTCAACCTCAACATCACCGGCTTCGACGCCGCCAAGCTGTCCGGCCTGCAACTGGTCGCCGACGCCCGCGAAGGGCTGGCGGACCTGGCCGAGGCGTGCGCGGGCTGGAGCGCTCCGGCCGCCTACCGGGAGCGGGCGGCCGAGCTGACGCGGGCCTGGGACGCGGCCGTGGACGCGGCGTACGGGCTCGACGGCTCGCCGCTGCCGCAGTCCGCGGTGATCGGCGCGGTCAACGCGGCGGCGGGCGACGACGGCGTGGTGGTGTGCGCGGCCGGGTCGATGCCCGGCGACCTGCACAAGCTCTGGCGGCCCAGCGGCCCGGGCAGCTACCACGTCGAGTACGGCTACTCCTGCATGGGCTACGAGATCGCGGGCGGCCTGGGCGTCAAGATGGCGGTCCCGGAGCGCGAGGTGTTCGTCATGGTGGGCGACGGCTCGTACCTGATGATGGCCCAAGAGCTCGTCACGGCGGTCTCCGAGGGGATCAAGGTGGTCGTCGTGCTGGTGGACAACTCCGGCTTCGCCTCCATCGGCCGCCTGTCGGAAAGCGTCGGCGCGGAACGCCTCGGTACCTCCTACCATTACCCCGACGGGGGCCCGCTGCCCGTGGACCTGGCCGCCAACGCGGCCAGCCTGGGCGCGACGGTGTTGCGCCCCGAATCGGTCTCCGACCTGCGCAAGGCGCTCGACGCGGCCCGCTCGGCCGCCGAGACCACGGTGATCTACGTCCGCACCGATCCCATGGCCGACGACGCGCCCTCCTCGGAGGCGTGGTGGGACGTGCCCGTGGCGCAGGTGGGCACGACGAGCGCCACGTACGCGGCGCGGGAGGCGTACGAGGCGAACAAGCGGTCCCAGCGCCCGCACCTCACCCCACCCGCCTGATCAGGGTTGCTGCCGATCACCTGGGGGAACTCCTCTGACCAGGCGTGATTGGGGGGCAGCGGATGGGGCCGTGGCGGGTGCTGGGGTGGCTCGCGGTCATCGCGGTGGCCCTGTTCTGCCTCTACCACGTGCGCACGGTGGCCATCTCGATCATCATTGGCGTGTTCATCACGGCGCTGCTGCTGCCCCCGGCCCGCTGGCTCAGGTCACGCGGGCTGAACCGCGCCCTGGCCACCGCGATCGTCTTCGCCGGCGGGCTGGTGTTGTTCGGGGCGCTGGCCGCGCTGCTGGTGCCGCCGACCGTGGACAGCCTGTCCGAGCTGCGGGCGAGCGTCGGCAAGGTGCTCGATGACCTGCACCACCTGACCGCCAGGTTCGGGCTCGACGACCGGCGGCTCATCGCGCAGGCCAGGGACTACCTGGCCGGCCAGGGGGGCCAGATCACGACCGGGGCGCTGGCCGGGGTCAAGACCGTGGGCGAGATCGTGGTCGGGGCCGTGCTGGCGGTCATCCTGTCGGTGTACTTCGTGCACGGCGGCGACCGGCTCTTCCGCTGGCTCGTGGACCTCGTACCCGCCTCGGCGCGGACGCGCGTCGCCGACACCGGTCACCTGGTCTTCTCGGTGATCGGCCGGTACATCCGCGGGGTCGCGATCGTGGGGGCGGTCGACGGGTTCTTCATCGGGACGGCGCTGTGGATCCTGGGGGTGCCGATCGCGTTGCCGCTGGCGGTGCTGACGTTCGTGGGGGCTTTCCTGCCGGTGGTGGGGGCGTTCATGGCGGGGCTGCTGGCGGCGGTGGTGGCGCTCGTGGCAAAGGGCTGGCTGGTGGCGCTGATCGTGGTCGGGGTGACCGTGGCGGTGCAGCAGATCGAGGGGCACGTGCTGGCGCCGCAGATCTACGGCAAGGCCCTCGACCTGCCCGGGGCGGTCATCCTGGTGGCGATCACGGTGGGCAGCGTGATCGCCGGCATCACCGGCGCGTTCCTGGCCGCCCCGGTGACGTCGGTGATCGTGGCCCTGCTGCGGACCCGCCTGATCACCCCCGCGCGGCCGCTGCCGCCTCCAGCACCTCCAGCGACCACGTGAGCCGCCCGGCCCGCAGGTCGTCGATGACCGCGCGGAGCCACCTCGTCTCCGCGGCCGTGACCTCGCGCAGAACCGGATTCTCCACTGACCCCGCCCCGGCCCCCGGCCCGCACGTCCGGGGGCCGTTCCTTGGGCGGTCAGAGGATGAGCTCCAGCTCCAGCTCGTGCCTGATCGGGATGCCGTCGGACTCTTCCGGGATGCCCGGCTTGAGCTTGCGAGCGCCGTCCACGGCGTTCCTGTGCAGGGCGACGAGGTCGAAGCCGTACCGCTGGTAGAAGCGCAGGGCGTGCGTGTTGTCGTTGGTGGTGATGAGGGTGAGCCTGGCCATGCCGCGGTCGACCGCGACGGCGCGAACGGCGTCCAGCAGCGCCTTCCCGACACCTTTGCCGGGGATCACGGCGTCGATCGTGATGACCTCCACCGACCCGTCGCGCTCGGCGTAGGTGATCACGCCGGCTACCTCGCCGTCGATCTCCGCGACGAATCCGGGCAACCGTGCCGCGTCCACCAGCTCGCCCCAACCCAGGGACACCACCGTGGTGCCGCCCCAGCTCTCGGTGAGCACGTGCCGGACGATCTGCACGTCTCCGGCCTCGATGGGACGCACGGACATCGCCATGACCCTCATTATGAGACGTATGCGATGGGTTACGTTCGACTGTTTCGGAACTCTTGTCGACTGGCGGCACGGCATCCACACCAGTGCCGATCTGATCGCGCCGGGCCAGGGGGCGCGGTTGCTGGAGGCGTACAACCGGCACGAGCACGCCGTGCAGACCGAGTCACCGGCACTCCGCTACCGCCACGTGCTGGCCGAGGCGCTGCGCCGGGCGTGCGCGGAGGAGAAGGTGGAGCTCAACGACGACGACGCGTCCGTGCTGGCCACGACGCTCCCGTACTGGCCGGTCTTCCCCGAGGTCGGCGCCGAGTTGTCGGCGCTGCGCGCGGCGGGGTGGAACCTGGCGCTGCTCACCAACTGCGACCGCGACCTCATCGCGGAGACGCTGCGGCGGCTGCCCGTGCCGTTCGAGGCGGTCGTGACGGCTGAGGACGCGGGCGCGTACAAGCCGGCGTCGGCGCACTTCGACCGCTTCAAGCGCTCGTACGAGCCGGACGCGTGGGTGCACGTGGCCCAGAGCTACTTCCACGACATGGTCCCCGCGCACCGGCTGGGCATCCGCCGCGTGTGGATCAACCGCCTGGGCGAGCGGCCGCCGGACGAGACGATCATCCAGCAGAGCCTCCCCGACCTGCACGGCCTTGTCTCCGCCGTCCAGCACCGCTAGGAGCGCGTGGAGGCGTTGCTCGGGGACGCCTAGACGCGCTGCTCCAGCACGTCGGCGATGCCCGCCAGGAACGAGTCCACGTCCGCGATCAGGTATCCGGACTTGAGCATCACGGTCGAGAACTTGACGTCCCGCACGTCCTTGGCCGTCACGGGGTATTCCGTCGTGCCACGCAGGGTGGCCACGATCCGGTCGAGAAAGGCGTCGATCTCGTCCTCGTTGTAGCCGGTGCCCATGCGACCGGGGCGAAAGGCCACCCGTTCGACGCGGGTCGCCTGGGTCTCGAACCACTCCTCGCGCAGCATGTCACCGGTGGGCTCGGCCATGGCCAGCCGTACCGGGCGCTTGGTCTGGGTCTCCAGCGCCACCACGAACGCTTCCAGCGCGAAGTCGACCGCGGTCTCGTGATAGCCGCCGCGCTTGGCGCGGAACGTGGCTCTGCGCACCTCGTCGGCGGTGACGGGCTCGAAGGTGTGCGAGCCTCTGCCCAGGGTCGACTCGATCCGCTCGATCAGGGCGTCGACTTCGCCGGGGTCATAGCCTGAACGCATACCCATGACGCGTGGAAAGCGGTTCAAGCGTCACTCCTCTGGAAATGTGCCGGGGGTCCCTCCATTGTCGGGCCTTTATCACGGCCATGCGACACGACATATACCGTTACAGCACCATGCGTCTGTCCAAGGTCTCTTTCCGCTACCGAAGGCGTGAACCTTTCGTCATCCAGGACGCCGACGCCCGCCTCGACCCCGGCGACGTGATCGAGCTGACCGGCGTGAACGGGGCCGGCAAATCGACACTGCTCCGGCTCCTGGCCGGCCTCGCCCGGCCGACGACGGGCACGATCGCCGACCGCCCGCCGATCGTCGGCTTCGCCCCCGACCGCTTCCCGGCGGGCCAGCCGTTCACGGTCACGGCGTACCTGCACCATATGTCCCGCGTACGCGGGGGCGCCCGCTGGGAGCCGTGGGCCGAACGCCTCAACATGGGCCACCTTCTCGGGCTACCCCTGGGCGAGTTGTCGAAGGGCAGCGCGCACAAGGTCGGCCTGACCCAGGCGCTGATGGCCGAACCGGGGCTGCTGATCCTCGACGAGCCCTTCGCCGGCCTCGACGCAGACACCCGTGAGGAGCTCCCCTCGATCGCCACGGAGATCGTGGGCAGGGGCGGCATCGTCATCGCCAGCGACCACCAGGGCGGCCTACGCGCTTTACCGGCCGTCCGCCACTGGTCGGTCGTCGACGGCCACCTCAAGGAAAGCACGACGAAGCCCTTGCTCACCGACCATCCAGCCGTCACGTCCGAACGCCCGCAGGCGACCGTGGCGGTCACCTTACCCGCCGCCGAGCTCCAGCACTTCCTGGCCAGGATGCGCGGCGAGGGCTACCAGGCAGAGGAGACCGGATGATCCCCCTGGCCACCTTCCGCCTGGCCGCCTACATCCGCTCGCACCGCGTCTACCAGGCCCTCCTGCTCGCCCTGGCCATGCTGGCGATCCTGTACGGCAGCCGGGCGCCGAGGGGCGAGGAGGCCGGCGTGCTCACGGACGGCGCCGTACTGATCATCCCCATCCTGGCCTGGGCCGCCAGGAGCCTCCTTGACACCGAGCCCGACCAGCAGCGCGAGCTCTCAGCGATCCAGGCGGGCGGGCGGGGCAAGGAGGTGGCCGCGGGGCTAGCGGCGGCGTCGGCGGCGTGTGTCGCGCTCTCGGCGCTGGGCCTGGGCGCGGCGCTCCTGCTCGGCGTGAGTCAACCCCCGCCGACCGGCGTACTGGCGGCCGCCGTCCTCCTGCACGCCCTGGCCGCACTGACGGGAACCGCCCTCGGCGCCCTCACCAGCCGCGCGATCCTGCGCTCCCCGGCCGTCTCGATCATGGCCCTGCTGCTCGGCTTCCTGGCGATGCTGCTGCTCAGCACCTCGCCCCTCTACTGGCTCACCGTCCCGGTCGTCGCCTGGATGAAGGCCGCGAACGCCGGTCACCTCATCGACCAGCTCCCCCAGCTCGGCACGCTCTCCCTGGCCTGGTGCGTCATCGGCCTGGGCGTATACCTGTGGCGCCGGCTCAGGGTGTAGGTCTCAGTTACTCGGCGGCGGCGAGCTGGCCGCAGGCGCCGTCGATCTCGCGCCCGCGCGTGTCGCGCACCGTCACGGGAACGCCGTGGAACTCCAGCCGCCGCACGAACGCCCGCTCGTCCTCGGGCCGCGAAGCCGTCCACTTGGAACCCGGCGTGGGGTTGAGCGGGATCAGGTTGACGTGCACCAGTTTGTTCCTGACCAGCTTGCCGAGCAGGTCCGCCCGCCACTCCTGGTCGTTGATGTCCTTGATCAGCGCGTATTCGATCGAGACCCGCCGCTTGGTCTTCGCCGCGTACGCCCACGCGGCGTCGAGCACCTCCGCCACCTTCCACCGGGTGTTGATCGGCACCAGCGTGTCGCGCAGCTCGTCGTCGGGCGCGTGCAGCGACAGCGCCAGCGTGACCGGCAGCCCCTCGTCGGCGAGCTTGCCGATGGCGGGCACCAGGCCGACGGTGGAGACCGTGACGCCGCGGGCGGAGATGCCGAGCCCGTGCGGAGAGGGCTCCACCAGGCGGCGGACCGCGCCGATCACCTGCTTGTAGTTGGCCAGCGGCTCGCCCATGCCCATGAACACGACGTTGCTCACCCTGCCGGGCCCGCCCGGCACCTCACCCGCCGCCAGCGCCCGAGCCCCGGCGACGACCTGCTCGACGATCTCCGCGGTGGACATGTTGCGGGTCAGGCCCGCCTGGCCGGTGGCGCAGAACGGGCAGTTCATGCCGCAGCCGGCCTGCGAGGACACGCACATCGTGACCCGGTCGGGATAGCGCATGAGCACCGACTCGACCAGTGCCCCGTCGAACAGCCGCCACAACGTCTTGCGGGTGGTGCCGCCGTCGGTGGTCAGCTCCTTGACCGGGGTGAGCAGGCCGGGCAGCAGCGTGGACAACTTCTCCCGGGCCGCCGCCGGCAGGTCGGTCATCGCGCCGACGTCAGTGGTGAGGCGCTCGAAGTAGTGACGCGAGAGCTGGTCGGCCCGGAACGCCTTCTCGCCCAGCTCGGTCACCGCGGCCCGCCGCTCGGCCATCGACAGGTCAGCCAGGTGCCGTACGGGCTTGGCCCGCCGGGGCGCGACGAAGGTGAGCTGACCTGGGGGCTGGGACACGTTACTGCCTTTGCTTGAAGGGTTGTCGACCAGGGTACTGAACGTCCGGAACGGAGGTGGCATTCCTGGTCGCGGACCGGCTCGCATCGGGCTCACCACCCGATCTACAGTCATCTCGTATGGCGATTTTTCGGTCGGCATCTGGCGAGGGTGGCACCGAGGTCGTGCTCGCCGCCGGTAACCCGTACGGGAGCCGGACGCTCGTGGTCGAGCGGGACGAGGACTCCTCGGTAGCTTACCTGTGCTCGCCCGACGGGGCGGTGCACGGCGCCGTCTGGCTGGCCAACCACCGCCCGGCCCCGCCTGTGGTGGACCTGGCCAGGATCAACGCCGGCCTGCCGCCGCTGATGCCCAGGGCCGGCACGCTGCACCCGGACGGCCGGCGGCCGCTCGGGCAGCTCAGCGCGTTGTGGTTCGAGGAGGGCGACGGGGTGGCCCTCTACGAGGACGACGACCTGCTGGCGGTCATCCCCGGCTGGGCCGACATGAGCAGGGGCATGCCGGGGTACGCGCGGGACGCGGTGGGCGAGTCGCCGTTCGCCTGGGCGCTCTCGGAGGCGCTCGAAGGGCTGCGGCCCCGTATCTCCAACGCCAGATCCTACTGGCGCTGGCGGCACGGTGAGGGGTCGTGGCCGTCGTTCCAGCAGTTCGTGATGGGGCATCTGGACCGGGTGCTCGGGCCCGCGGGCCGCTACTGGGACGCCAGCGGCGAGCGGCTGCCGACCGTGGGGATCACCGAACGCCCACCGCACCATGACCGCGGTTTCACCGTGTTGTCCACGGTCGGGATGAGCTGCCAGCGGATGCCCACGGTCGAGCAGTGGATCGACAAGCCGGGGGCGTACGCGCGGATCGAGCTGGCCGTGGCCACCCGCGAGGACCCCAGGGACGCGGCGCTGCTGCTGGTGTGGTTGTCGCAGTATCCGTGGCACTCGGTCACCTGGCTGGGCCACGGGCACACGGCGAAGTGGTATCACGAGCCTTCGACGTTCCCGCTGGGGCCGCGATATTCGGGGGTCCTGATGACGGCCAACGCACCACACATGCCTGACATGTCGGGATTCGCGTTCGGCGGTGAGGCCGTACGGTGGCTCTGGCTCTCACCGATCACCGTCGAGGCGCTAGAAGAACAGCGTCATTAGCAGCCAGACCGGCACCAGCGTCGTCACCAGCGAGTCGAGCCGGTCCATCAGACCGCCGTGGCCGGGCAGGATCGTGCCCAGGTCCTTGATGCCGAGATCTCGCTTGATCATCGACTCGATCAGGTCGCCCAGGGTCGCCAGCAGCGCCGCGAGCCCGCCGATCAGCGCGCCCTGCCAGATCGCGCCGCCGAGCAGCCAGGCCACCAGCCAGGCCCCCACCGCCGTGCACGCGACGAACGACCCGGCGAACCCCTCCCACGTCTTCTTCGGGCTGATCACCGTCATCTGGTGCCTGCCGAACAGCACCCCCGCGATGTAACCGCCGATGTCGCTGGCCACGGTCACCGCGAGGAAGATCAGCACCCGGTGGTCGCCGTCGTCGGCCCTGAGCAGCAATGCCGCGAACGCGGTCAGCATCGCGGGATAGAACAGCGTGAACACCGACGCCGAGGCGTCCCGCACGTATCCGTCCGTGCCGTCGCTGAACATCCGCCAGCCCAGCAACACGAACGCGAAGATCGCGAACGTCGCCAGCAACCAGAGCGGCCCGCCCCAGTACGCCCCCGCCTGCATCGCCACCAGGCCCGCGAGCACGGGCACGGCGGGCACCTTGATGTCGCGGGTCGCGAATGCCTTGGTCAGCTCCAGCACGCCGACGCCCACGGCCGCCACCATGACCAGAAGGAAGAGCTCCTTGATCGTGTAGAGGGAGCCGATGGCCAGCGCGCCCAGCACCACGCCGACCGCGATCGCGGCAGGCAGGTTCCTTCCGGTACGGCTGCCGCCGCTCGAGCTGGTGCCAGCCGTACGTTCTTCCACAGAGTTCTCCAAGAGCCACGGCCCCCGCCACCGGGGCGAGGGCCGTGTGGCGTGCCGCTCAGACTTCGAGCAGCTCGGCTTCCTTGTGCTTGAGCAGCTCGTCGATCTTGGCGACGTGCTTCTGGGTGAGGTCGTCGAGCTCCTTCTCGGCGCGGCGCACCTCGTCCTCCCCCGCTTCACCATCCTTGATCATCTTGTCGAGGATCTCCTTGGCGGAGCGGCGGATGTTGCGCACCGACACCTTGGCGTGCTCACCCTTGTTCCTGGCGACCTTGATGTACTCCTTGCGGCGCTCCTCGGACAGCTCCGGGAACGTCACGCGGATCACCTGGCCGTCGTCGGTCGGGTTGACGCCGAGGTCGGAGTCGCGGATGGCCCGCTCGATCGCGCTCATCGAGCTCTTGTCGTAGGGCTGGATGAGGACCATACGCGCCTCAGGCACGTGGAACGACGCCAGCTGCTGGATCGGCGTCGGCGTGCCGTAGTATTCGGCGTTGATCTTGTTGAACATCGAGGGCGTGACTCGGCCCGTACGGATGCTCGCGAAGTCCTCCTTCGCGACCGAGACGGCCTTGTCCATCTTGTCCTCGGCTTCGAGGAGGGTTTCGTCGATCACAGCGGCTCCCTGTCTTCTAGCTGGCGGTGTCGGGCTCGCTCCCTCATTTACCTGCGGGACTCACCAGCGTGCCGATTTTCTCACCGCGGACCGCCCGCAGGATGTTGCCCTCGCCCATGAGGTCGAAGACCACGATCGGCAGATCGTTGTCCTTGCACAGGCTGATCGCGGTGGCGTCCATGACCGCGAGGTCTCGGAGCAGCACCTCGCCGTAGTCAAGGTGATCAAACCTGACCGCATCCGGATTTTTACGTGGATCGGAGTCGTAGATCCCGTCGACCTGCGTGCCCTTGAGCAGCGCCTCGGCGCCGATCTCCAGGGCCCGCTGGGACGCCGCGGTGTCGGTGGAGAAGAACGGCGAGCCGAGTCCCGCGCCGAAGATGACCACGCGCCCCTTCTCGAGGTGCCTGATCGCGCGGCGCGGCAGGAACGGCTCGGCCACCTGCTGCATGGTGATGGCGGTCTGCACGCGTGTCTCCACGCCCCGCCGCTCGAGGAAGTCCTGTAGTGCCAGGCAGTTGATGACCGTGCCGAGCATGCCCATGTAGTCGGCCCTGGCCCGGTCGATGCCGCCCTCCGAGAGGGTGACGCCGCGGAACATGTTTCCGCCACCGACCACGACCGCCACCTGCACGCCCTCTTTGACCGCCTCGGCGATCGAATCGGCCAGATGATCGACGACCTCGGGATCGATGCCCAGCGGCTCGCTGCCGGCGAACGCCTCCCCTGACAGCTTCAACATGACCCGCTTCCACCTGAGTGGACTCTGCGGGTTTTGAGATGAGGAAGCCGCCGTCCGTGTGGATTCGTGGGCTGGCTCCCGGTGGTCCTGCACGGCGGCGGCCTCCTTCATTCGGCGGATCGTTGACCTGGCGGCTTGCTCAAGCCTAAGCCTGACCGACCTTGAAGCGGACAAAGCCGAGGACCTCGACGCCGTTCTCGTCGGCGTACTTGCCCACGCTCTTCTTGTTGTCCTTGACGAAAGCCTGCTGCAGCAGCGTGAAGTCCTTGTACCAGCCATTGACGCGACCCTCGACGATCTTGCCGACGGCGGCCTCGGGCTTGCCCTCCTCGCGGGTCATCTCCTCGAAGAGCTTGCGCTCCTTGTCGACGACCTCGGCGGGCACGGAGTCGGGCTTGAGGTACTGCGGCGCCATGGCCGCGGCGTGCTGCGCGATGTCCTTGGCGACCTCGGCGTTCGGCTTGTCGAGCTGGACCAGCACGCCGACCGCGGGCGGCAGCGCGGGGTCGGTGCGGTGCATGTAGGCGCCGATGTAGCCGCCCTCCAGCACCGCGAACCGGCGGATCTCGATCTTCTCGCCCAGCGCGGCGTTGGCCAGGTCGAGGTGCTCCTTGACGGTCTTGCCGTCGAAGGAGGACTCGAGCAGCGTCGCCACGTCGGCGGGCTTGGTCTCCAGGATGTGCGCGACCACCCCGGCCGCCAGCTCCTGGAAGCGCTCGCCCTTGGCCACGAAGTCGGTCTCGCAGTTGAGCTCGACCAGCGCGGCGGAGGAGTCGCCGTCCTGCTTGAGCGCGACGAGGCCGTTGGAGGCGGTGCGGGCCTCGCGCTTGCCCACGTCCTTGGCGCCCTTGAGGCGCAGCAGCTCGATGGCGCGGTCGAAGTCGCCCTCGGACTCCTCCAGCGCCCTCTTGCAGTCCATCATGCCGGCAGCGGTGATCTCGCGAAGCCGCTTGACGTCGGCCATGTTCACGGAAGCCATTGCTCTTATTCCTTGTGGGATTTCGTCGTGGATCGGGTGGGTGCCCGGGATCCGGTTCACCCACCCTTGGTTGGTACGGCAGACGCTTGCCGTGCCAGGAGCCTTTGTCTTGCTCGGGGCTCGGGTCAGGCTTGGCTCTGCTGCTACTTCGCTCGGCCTACTGCCCAGCCTCGTCTCGGCTTACCACCTCGACCGGGATGGGACCTCACCTCGGCTTCCACCTCGGTTCGGCTGCCACCTCGCCTCGGCTTTCCGCCCGGGCTCGGTGGCCGCCTCGCCTTGGCCCGGCTTACGCGGCCTGAGCCTGATGTGACCTGCCCCGGCGTGCCGTCCCGGCCAGGCCGTCTGTCCACTCGGGACCCGTACCTTGCCCGGTCGGCCACCGGGGCGCTCAGCGGCCGGTGTGGTTCGCGTTATTCAGCTGTGCGGCCGTGCTCGTGCTTGGGCGCCTGACCCGAGCCTGGAGCAATCGCCCTTGCCTTGGCCGTCAGGCCTGCGGCTCGGTCTCACCCTCGGCGGCGGCCTCGGCGGGAGCGGCACTCTCCTCGGCAACGACCTCGGGCGCGGCCTCGGGGGCAGCGGCCTCAGCAGCAGCCTCAGGAGCGGCCTCAGGAGCGGCGGCCTCAGCAGCAGCCTCAGGAGCAGCGGCCTCAGGAGCAGCCGCCTCCGCCTCGTCGGCCGTACGCTCGCCGGTGCCCTGCTCGATGAGCTCACGCTCCCACTCGGCCAGCGGCTCGGCGGCGGCCGGCTTCTCGTCACCGCGCGCGGCGCCGGAGCGAGCCATCAGACCGGCGGCGACGCCGTCGGCGACGACCCTGGTCAGCAGGCCGACGGCGCGGATGGCGTCGTCGTTGCCCGGGATCGGGTAGTCGACCTCGTCGGGGTCGCAGTTGGTGTCGAGGATCGCGACGACAGGAATGCCAAGCTTCTTGGCCTCGCTGATCGCGATGTGCTCCTTCTTCGTGTCGACGATCCACACCGCGCTGGGCACACGGCCCATGTCGCGGATGCCGCCGAGCGTACGCTCGAGCTTGTCCTTCTCCCGACGGCGCATGAGGAGCTCCTTCTTGGTGAGCCCCGAGGCGGCGACGTTGTCGAAGTCGAGCTCCTCGAGCTCCTTCAGACGCTGCAGCCTCTTGTGCACGGTGGAGAAGTTGGTGAGCATGCCACCCAGCCAGCGCTGGTTGACGTACGGCATGCCGACCCGGGCGGCCTGCTCGGAGATGGCCTCCTGAGCCTGCTTCTTGGTGCCGATGAACAGGATCGTGCCGCCGTGGGCGACGGTCTCCTTGACGAAGTCGTAGGCACGGTCGATGAACGACAGCGACTTCTGCAGGTCGATGATGTAGATGCCGTTGCGCTCGGTGAAGATGAAGCGCTTCATCTTCGGGTTCCAGCGCCGGGTCTGGTGACCGAAGTGAACGCCGCTTTCGAGCAGCTGTCGCATGGTGACGACGGGGGCCATGTGCTGGTCCTCCAGGTCTGGGCGCCCTGCGGATGGGCGCGGTTCTCGGTTGTGCCGCGGCAGCGCGTCGTCTGCCGCCCTGATGCCCCGAAACCGCTCCCGCCGGACACGTGGCCCGGACCGATGGCGCGGTCCGCAATGGGGCATGCGAAGTCGGCCTGTGTCACAGGCCACCGAAAAGTCTACCTCCCACACCACCCCAGCCTGACCGTCTACCGTCAAACGGACATCCCGCCCCTCCCCCACAACGAAGCGGCGGGATTGAGCACACATCACGCCCTCCGGTCCAACCGGCACCGCGACCCTCCGGCCCCGCCCGTACCACGAGCCCCGGCTCAGCGCGCATCGTGATCCTCGGTAGGCAACCCGGGTGCCGCCCTCTTCACGACCGGGAACAGATTGATTTGCGCCTCAGCGATCCTGGCCCCACTCGGCGCCTCCTTCTCGCCGCGGTTCCGAGCGACGTAAGGCTCGAGCAACTTCTCGATCGCCTCGCTGAGCCGGGCCAGCTCCTCCGCGTCGACCCTGATCCGAGTACGGCTGAAGCGCGTCACATCACGCCACTCATCCGGCTCCCTGTCGACATGGGCCATGGCCCGCCCCGCCGCTTCGTTGGCCTCCCGGAGAAACGCCGTCATCACCGAGACCTTGGCATCCCGCACCTCTGGCTGATCATCAGGGTGAACCCCGACGCTGAGCGGCGCGTCCACGGACTGCCACAACCGCTCCCTGCCGTCGCCCCGGGGCGGCGCATCCTCCACGAACCCGTACTTGGCCAACATCCGCAGGTGGTAACTGGCAGCGCTGGGCGTGATCCCCGCGCCCTCCGCCACCTCGGTAGCGGTAGCGCTCCCCTCGACAGCAAGCCTGTCGAGGATCATCAACCTCGCCGGATGAGCCAGCGCCCGCATCGCCTTGGGATCACTGAGCCCGTCGCTGTCCTGCGTCATGTGCCAAAGGTACCCGCGTTCGATATGAAGCATTGCCTTCATAACTGTGAAGGGATACCTTCACAGTTATGAAGCGTTCCCTTCACAACCAGGATGCAGCCCGCCCGACGAGGGATTCCACCCCCGTACGACCCGAGCACACCAGCGGCCCCGACCTCGATCCCGGCTTGGCACTGTCAGACGTTGCGCCCATCCCCCTCCGAAAGCAACCTGACTACCGTTTGTTGTGGACAGCCCGGACGATCTCAGTCACCGGCTCAGAGGTGTCCAAGCTGGCCATCCCCCTGACCGCGATCACCATGCTGACCGCATCCCCCTCCCAGATGGGATTGCTGACCGCGGCCGCCTCGGTGCCCGCCCTCGTGTTCGGCCTCCAGTCGGGCGCCATCGCCGACCGGCTCACCCGGCACCGTCCCCTGATGATCGCTTGTGAACTCGTCTCCTGCGCGGCCGCCGCCACAGTCCCCATAGCCTGGCTCCTCGGCCTCCTGAACATCATCTGGTTGATCACGGTAGCCCTGGTGATCGGCACAGCCGGAGTCCTGTTCAGAGCGGCGAACTTCCCCCATGTGGCAGCGGTCGTCTCCCCCGCACAGCGAACCGAGGCGATGGCGGGCTTCCACGCCTCCTACTCGGTGGCCTCGGTGAGCGGTCCCGGCCTGGCCGGCCTCCTTGTGCAGCTCCTCACGGCCCCGCTGGCCGTACTGGCGGAGGCGCTGTCGTTCCTGACCTCAGCCCTGTTGCTCCGCGCCATCAGAACCCCGGAAAGGAACGAGCCCGCGGCTTCCCGAGGCATGTGGCGTGACGTCGTGGAAGGCCTGAGGGCCAGCGTCACCCACCCCGTACTCCGGGCGCTACTCGGCGCGGGTGTCACGATCAACTTCTTCGCCATGGCGTACACAGCCGTCTACATGCTCTACATGGTCAACACGCTCGGCATCCCCAAAGCCCTGATCGGCGTACTCATCGCCCTGGGCGGCCTCGGCGGCCTGCTGGGCGCCTGGATCACCGCCCGCCTCTCCAAGCGCTACGGCGAGAACCGCATCCTGCTCGTCTCGGTGCTGTTCTTCCCCATGGAAATCCTCGCCGTAGGCCTGCTCACGGGCCCTCTTTGGTGGAAGCTCTCCCTCCTGGCCCTGACCGGTACGATCACCGGCGGCATAGTCGTAGCCTTCGCCACCTGCATGGGCGCGATCATCCTCCGCGAAACCACCCCAGAGCTCCGGGGCCGGGTGAACGCGACCACGACGTTCGCGGTGCAGGGCGTCCTGGCCATCGGCGGCCTCGTCGGCGGCGTCCTGGCCGAATTCCTGGGCCTACGCCCGGTGATCCTCATCTGCGCGGCGGGCATAGCCCTGAGCGCCATCTGGATCTGGACCTCCCCCCTACGCCCAAACCGCCCCCGCCCTCAAGTCCCACCACCTCCAAGCCCCGACGTAGCCCTCTCCCAGGCCCTAGACCATGTGATCTACTCCAAGCGCCACCGCCCGATCTGACTCAAGCCCCGTCCGCTCTCCAAGCACCCGTCCCCTCTCGAAAGCCCCGCCCTCTCGAATCCCGAACGCCAACGGCGACTGATCCGCACGCGCCACGGCCGTCACATCCAGGCTCGGACACTCTCGCCCTCATCCAAACCATCACCGAGCCAGTTATCCACAGCCCGTCCGGCCACTCCCCGCTTCATCAACAGAACGAAGTTCACCGCCTCGCGACCCCAAGCACCTCAACCAAACTCGCGCCATGAACTTCCACCGAAGTCCGCACCCGAAACGACCCACGTCCTCGCCGCCGAACCGCCGTACCCCTCATATGGCCAGGAGAGCCCTGACAGCCCTCCTCGTCGTTGCCGTAACCCTGGCCATCCCCGCTCCCCCAGCAAGAGCCTCACCGCCGGCATGGCGCTGGCCGCTGGACGGCCACCCCCGCATCCTGCGCCGCTTCACCCCACCCCCCAAGCCCTGGCTCGCCGGCCACCGCGGCCTCGACCTGGCCGCCCCCACAGCCACCCCAGTCCTGGCAGCGGGCCCAGGCACCGTCCGCTTCGCCGGCCCTGTGGCGGGAAAAGGCGTGGTCACCATCGAGCACCCAGACGGCCTACGCACGACCTACCTGCCAGTCACAGCATCCGTACGCCGAGGCCAACCGGTCACACCAGGAGCCAAACTCGGCGTCATAGAGGCCACCAAGGACCACTGCCAGGAGTCCTGCCTACATTGGGGCCTCCTAAGAGAAACCCTCTACCTAGACCCCCTACTACTCCTGACCCAAGCCCCCATCCGCCTCCTCCCCTACTGGCTCGCCACCCCCACCAACCCGGCGACACCAATCACCGGCTCTCCGTCCAACACCGCCCCAACTCCCAGCACCGCCTCGGACCTCAGCACCGGCGCATCCCCGACCTCCGACCCACCGTTCAACACCACGCCGCCGCTCAACACCGACTCACCGCCCAGCACCGGGACGCCGCTCAGCACTACCCCAGGGCTCAGGACCGCCTCCACACTCAGTGCCAACCGCTCGCCAGCCCAACCAACGCCCCAGTTCCTGACCCTCTCGGCCGCAACGCCCGCAGCACCGGCCATCGGCCTGGGCACACTGCTGGCTACCGTCCTTCTGATCACGGCCCTACGCCGACGACGGCGCTCCAGAACGAACGGTCACAGCCCAAGACGAGGCCAGCACCGCAAACGGCGTCACAGAGGGCGAGCCCGCAAACGCCGCCCGCCAATCTCACCGCCATCGCGTTGAGACATCACGCCCTTGGATGTGCCTGCCGATACGCGGCCCGGAGACGCTCGATCGAAACATGTGTATAGATCTGCGTGGTGTTCAGAGATGCATGACCGAGCAACTCCTGAACACTACGTAGATCCGCCCCGCCTTCGAGCAGGTGAGTCGCCGCACTGTGCCGCAACCCATGCGACCCCATGTCCGGCGCCCCTTCCACCTGCGCCAGCCGGGCATGCACCACTCGCCGAACAGTCCCCGCGTCGATGCGACCACCGCGTACCCCCAGAAAGAGCGCGGGCCCCGACCTTGCCCGAACCCACAGCGGCCGCCCGTGAATACACCACCTGTCCAGCGCTCGAAGGGCAGGCGACCCGAACGGTACGGACCGTTCCTTACGCCCCTTGCCCATCACCCTGATGACATGCCGATCCCGGTCCACGTCGTCAACATCGAGCGAACACAACTCGCCGACCCGCACCCCCGTGGCGTAGAGCATCTCGAGGAGGGCCTGATCTCGAAGTTCCTTGGGCTCCTCGGTCGAGGGCACATCCAAGACGGCCTGCGCCTGCTGCTGATCGAGTACGGAGGGCAAGGGCCGAGCCGCCTTGGCACTTCCAAGCAGCAACCCGGGATCCACCGGCAACCAGCCACGGCGATGGCAGTAGGCGGTGAAGGTGCGAGCACAGGCAGTCCGGCGCGCCAGAGTAGTCCTGGCCTTCCCCGCCCCATGCTGATCGGCCAGCCACTCTCGGAGCATCCCGATATCCAGACGCTCAAGCTGCCCATTCATGTAGTCGAGCAGGGAGTTGACGTCAGACAGATAGGCCCGGACCGTATGCGGCGAAAGATCACGCTCGAACCGCAGATACCGCCCGAACTCGCCCACCACCTCATCCCTGTCCACGCCCATACTCCCGCCCACAGCCACCTCACCAGCGCCCACGAAACACCTCCACCATCCCACCTAAATCCAAACGCCCACCCAGAAACAACCTCCCCTGACCTCCCCACCCACGCGCCCACAAACTTGACTACCCACCCAACTTCCGAAACCCCTACTGCCATACTCAGCCAGACAGTCGGCAGTGGTTGGCTCCTTCCTCCGCTCGGGCGTGATCCTCCGGCTACAGGGAGTTTCCTCCGGTGGTTCTCTGTGGGCAGCCTTCCAGCCGCTGGCGGGCGGCTTAGCCAGTGGGACATGGACGTCCAGTTTGTGAGACGCGACCCTCCAGTCGGTGGTGGCATTTCTCCGGTCGCGGGCTGAGTGTGCTCGAGCCGGTGGTGGCAAATGCCCGCCCGTACCGGCGGCGGGCATCCGATGTCACTCGATCGGCAGCCCCAACCGAGGGACGTCACTCCTAAGCCCAATAGCCGCTGAAGCCCCAGTCGCCACTGATCCACCGACCAGGCGGCGGCAACCCCTCGGTGGAAGTAGGGCCCCCTCAGCTCAACCGTGCTCAGTCAGGTCGTCTGGGCTTGGGCAGTCGTCGTCTGCGAACAGAGGGTCCTGGGTTGGGTCGGTGGGCTCCGGGGTGGGTGGGGGCTCCAGGGCGGCGGAGTCCGGGACCTTTGGGTACGTGGTTGTCTGCTTGCGGAGGCGCCAGCCGTTTGTGGTTCGTTCTATGTAGCCGGCGGCTGCCAGGCCACCCAATGCGCTCAGGGCGGTGTCCAGGCCTACGCCCGCCGCGACCGCTATGGAGGCTGGGCCTGCGCCGCCGCGCGAAGGGATCGCGTCCAGGACTCTTCTGGTTGTTTCGTTGAGTTTGTCTCTGGGGACCGCCGGGGCTCGGGAATGTGCGGCCAGGTCGTCGCCTATTACGCCGACGAGGTCGATCATTTCTTCTGGTGAGGTGATGCATACCGCCTTGCGCTCGCGGAGGAGCCTGTGGCAGCCGGCCGACATGCCTGATGTGACTGGGCCTGGGACCGCTCCGAGGTGTCTGTTGAGGGTCAGGGCGTGGGCGGCTGTGTTGAGTGCGCCGCTGCGTAGGGCGGCTTCCACCACCACCGTGCCTCTGGACAGGGCGGCTATCAGGCGGTTTCTGATGAGGAAGCGGGCTCGGGTGGGGTGCACGCCGGGTGGGCATTCACTGATCACCACGCCCTGGTTCCTCGCTGCGGTGAACAGGGTGTCGTGGCCGCTTGGATAGCAGACGTCGACACCGCAGGCCAGGACGACCACCGTTGGCGAATCGGCCGCCAGCGCTCCTCGGTGAGCCGCGCCGTCCACGCCGAATGCGCCGCCTGACACGACGGTCCAGCCCGACTCGCTGAGGCCGACGCCGAACTCGGCTGCGATGTGCGCGCCGTACGCCGTGGCGGCTCTGGCACCTACCACTGCCACGGATTTGAGGCAGGAGAAGCGGAGGTCTGCCGTGCCGTGGAGCCACAGTCCGAGAGGGCGGCTCGGACCCAGTTGGTCCAGTTGGGTCGGCCATTCGGGGCTGCCTGGGATGATCAGTCTGGCCCCGGACCTTTCACCTGCTTCGAGGTCGGCGGCGGGGTTGGCGGCCGCCAGGCGGGCGTACCAGGTGTTCAAGCGGGCGGTCAGGTTTGGTGGGCGCTCTTGCTGAGCTTCCTGCGCTATGAAGTCCGGAGGCAAGGTTCGGGCGCGAATCACCTCCACCGCCCCAGGAGCGCCGTACTGCGTCACGAGGCGGCCCATGATGGCGTCGCCCACGTCGGCGGCCCGCATGAGAGCGGCCCTGGCCTCATGCTCCGCACTGGTGCCACTCCCTCCGGATGGAGCCTCCCCCGTGACACTTCCCCCTCCGACCGGGCTTGTGGCGGTCTTCTCAGCGAGTATGCCGGTCACGGTGGCTGGAGAGGGGACTGCGACTCCTTCGGGCGGGCCGTGAACCGCGACTCCCCCGGCCTGAGCAGGCGCGGCCGCTCGCTCAGCCGGGGCAGGCGTAGCGGCTGGTGGGGCGAACTCGGCGGCTCCTGAGGGCGGGCTGGTCATACGGGCTCCCGGGGGTGGATGGGGTGTTGTGGTTGTCCTCTTGGGGCTGGGCGGGCGAGGGAGTGGTTGTGTAGGGGCGGGGTGCATTACGACTTCACCCCTAGCCAGAAGCTGAGGGCGGCGGTGGTTTCCTCTTCGCCCGGACCGGCCTTGTTCGCCAGGTCCGCCAGAGTCCAGGCGACCCGGACCACGCGGTCGAGGCCGCGAGCGGTGAGGGTGCCCGAGTCCAGGCAGGACGTCATGGGCTTCATGGCCGCCGGGGAAGGGCGAAAGTCGGCGTGGAGGATGGAGGAGGGGATTTCGGCGTTCGTCCGCCAGGAGGTGCCCGCCAGGCGTTTGGCGGATCGTTCGCGGGCTACCAGCACGCGTTCGGCCACCGTCTTGCTGGTCTCCACGAACTGGCGGTCGGCCATGAGCTCGCGTCTGGACGAGCGGACCACGGGGACCTTCATGTCCACGCGGTCGAGGAGTGGGCCGGAGAGCCTGCCCAGGTAGCGGCGCCTGACCGTGGGGGTGCATTTGCAGTTTTCGCCCTGGTCCTCGGCCTGGGCGCAGGGGCAGGGGTTCGCGGCCATGACGAGCATGAATCTGGCAGGGAACGTGACCGAGCCCATCGACCTGGAAACGGTCACGCGGCCCGACTCCAGCGGCTGCCTCAGCGAGTCGAGCACGTGGCGGGGGAACTCGGGCGCCTCGTCCATGAAGAGGACCCCGCGGTGAGCGAGTGAGACCGCGCCCGGGCGCACGACCGTGCTGCCGCCGCCGATGATCGCGGCGGATGTGGCCGTGTGGTGCGGGCTGACGAACGGCGGTCTGCTCATCATGGGCGCGTTCGGCGGCAACACGCCCGCGACCGAATGGATGGCCGTGACCTCCAGGGCATGGTCGAGCTCCAGGTCCGGCAGGAGGGTGGGGAGGCGTTCGGCCAGCAGAGTCTTGCCGGTGCCCGGCGGGCCGAGCATCCAGAGGTTGTGGCCGCCCGCCGCGCACACCTCCAGGGCTCGGCGGGCGAGTGGCTGGCCCACGACGTCCGCCAGGTCGACCGCGGGCTCCGTGGTGGGTTTGGGCGGCTCCACGCACTCCTCGATCGGGAGCTCGGGCGGGTCGTCTCCAGTGCGCAACCACTCGACCAGCTGGCGCAGGTGCGCCACCGGGACCACCTTCACGTCGGGCACCAGGGCGGCTTCGGCCGAGTTCGCGGATGGGATGACGACCGTGACCTCCCCGTGTTTGGCCGCGCCGAGGATCGAGGGCAGTACGCCGCGTACCGGTCTTATGCGGCCGTCGAGGCCGAGCTCTCCCAGGAAGAACGTCTCCGTGATGCGTTCGGTGGGAACCACACCCGCGGCGCCCATGATCGACATGGCTATGGCCAGGTCGAACTGGGACCCGCGTTTGGGCAGGCTGGCCGGGAAGAGGCTGACGATGATGCGGGCGTCGGGCCACGGGTAGTTGCTGTTGACCAGCGCGGATCTGACCCGGTCACGGGCCTCGCTGAGCGCCGTGTCGGGAAGGCCGATGAGGTGGATGCCCGCCAGGCCGTTGCCCACGTCGGCCTCGACCTCGACAGTGCGGCCTGTCACGCCCACCAGGGCTACGCTGCGGGTGCGGGCCACCGCCATCTAGATCGCCCCCCGTACGTGACGGAGCGCGAAGTCCCCGGCGAAACGCTCCAGGGCGATCACGTCTACCCTTACGGCCTCGAACGTACGGGGCTGCGCGGCCAGCCACTTGGCCGCGAGCATCTGGAGCCTGGCGAGCTTGGCCGGGCGTACCGACTCCAGAGCTGTGCCGTGGGATCTGCCCGATCGGGTTTTGACCTCGACGACCACCAGGTTGGGACCTTCTTCGGCGATGATGTCGATCTCGCCGTGGCGGCAGCGCCAGTTGCGTTCGATGATCTTCATCCCCTCGGCCTCCAAGTAGGTCACGGCTATTTGTTCGCCGTGCTTGCCGAGTTCGTTCTTCGCGGCCATGTGCCCCTCCGTCCCGTCCGGTCCGCTGCGGTCCGGCACCGACCTTCGTGGATGAGGGGTGGTGGGGGTCGGCCCGAACGGAGTTCTGGGGATGACGACGGTGGGTTACCGACGAGTTGTGGATAAGGAGGGCTCTGCGGCGGCCTCTCGCGGCTGACGCCGGTCATGCGCGTAACGCGGCTGATGCGCTGGTGCTGGACACGGTGGTGCCCGCCTCACGCGCCCAGCATGCGGAGGCCGACCGTCGTGGCGCCGTCTCACACGGCCGGCCCTGCGGGGCTCGGCGTGATGGCGCTGTCACATACGGCTACCACTGAGAGGTCGGCGCTGCCGATTGGGCGGCGACTGATCGGGGCAACCCTGGGCACAAGAGAGTGACGTCCTGCCACCGTGCAGGCCGCCGATTCGCCCCCTCGCCAGTGCTACCCCTGTTCAGGCGCAGAACGCGAAGGGGCGGCGCCGATGCCGACGACTTACCCCGAGAACCCTTCCTTGGGCATCTCCAGATCTGCCTTGGCCAGCTCTTCCACGTTTACGTCCTTAAACGTGACCACCCGCACGTTCTTCACGAACCGCGCCGGCCGATACATGTCCCAAACCCAGGCGTCCTGCATCTTGACGTCGAAGAAGACGTCGCCGTTCTCCGCGGTACGGACGTCGAGGTCGACCGAGTTGGTCAGATAGAACCGCCGCTCAGTCTCCACGACATATGTGAACAACCCGACGACATCGCGGTATTCGCGGTAAAGCTGCAGCTCCATCTCGGTTTCGTACTTTTCGAGATCTTCTGCGCTCATCGCGGTCCTCCTGTCGTACCGGTCCCCCGGTTCGCCTGGTCAGGCAACCCCGGCCCCCATTTCATTTTCACCCATCTCCCTCGCCACCGTGACGAAGGAGTAACGGTGTTCAGGACACGGGCCGTGCGTTTCCAGTGCCAGCCGGTGTCCTGGTGTGACATACCCCTTGTGCTCCGCGAAGCCATACTGCGGGTAGCGCGCGTCCAGCGCGACCATCAGGCGGTCCCTCGTCACCTTGGCCACGATCGACGCGGCCGCCATGCACGCGGCCACCTGGTCCCCCTTCCACACGGCCAGCGACGGCGCCGGCAGCCCCGGCACCGGGAAGCCGTCCGTCAGGATGTACTCCGGGTCACAGGGCAACTGTGCGACAGCTCGCCGCATTCCTGAAACGTTGCATTTGTGAAGACCTTTAGCGTCGATCTCCCCCGGCGGGATGATCACGATACCCACGTGTGAGGCGGGCATGATCTGGTCGTACAGGCGTTCGCGCACCACCGGGGCTATCAGTTTCGAGTCACTGAGGCCGTCGATCTCCTTGCGCAGGATGACGGCCGCGACGACCAGCGGCCCCGCGCACGCGCCACGCCCGGCCTCGTCGACGCCCGCGATGGGAGTGAGGCCGCGGCGGGCCAGCGCCCGCTCGTAGGCGTAGAGTCCGGAATCGCGCCGGACGACGCTCGGTCGAGGGCGGAACGCAACTGTCATGACACAGGAAGCGTACGCCCCATTCGCCGCAAACCGCGACCGAAAGCCTCCTCTACTTGACCTTGTCGAAAGTATCCGGACGGGAGAAGAGATAGCCCCGGGACAACGGCCAATAACGCACCACGGCCTTGCCGATCATCGCGTCCTCCGAGATGAAGCCCTTACCGGGCTCCTCCGTGTGGGCCCGTGAGTCGGCAGACGCGCTGCGGTGGTCGCCCATGAGCCAGAGCTTGCCGGGCGGCACCGTGATGTCGAACTTATCGCCGGAAGCGAAATCGCCGGGGTAGAGGTAGGACTTCTCCTCCAGCGGCGTACCGTTGACGCTGATGCGCTTCTGGGAGTCGCAGCACACCACCTTGTCGCCGCCCACGCCGATCACCCGCTTGATGGTGTCCTCGCCGTTCCAGCCCTTGAAGACCACGATGTCGCCGCGCTCCGGCTTGCCCGCGAGCTTGTTGACGAAGACGCGATCGTTGACCAGCAGGGTGTTCTCCATCGACACGGACGGGATGTAGAACGAGCCGACCACGAACGCCTGCAGCAACAGCGCGATCCCCACGCCCAGGACCAGCAGCAGGACGGTCTCGCGGAAGCCGCCCTTCTTCTTCTCTTTCCCCACGCCCTCCGCCTTCTTGGTGACGGCCATCAACGCCTCCTCCCCCGCCGGCGCCGACGAACCAGCACCAGGGGTACGGCGAGCCCGAACCCGGCGACCAGCGGCACGGACTCGCCGAGCGCCTGGAGCGCGGGCTGCGCGAACGTGTCGGGGATGTCGATCGAGGCCGCCCGGTTGAACGGCCAGACGATCACGAAGGCCCGCCCGATGACCTGGCCCTCGGGAATGGAGCCGCCGCCCGCGTCACCGGTGTGGGAGCGCGAGTCGAGCGAGACCGAGCGGTGGTCGCCCATCACCCACAACCGCCCGGGCGGCACCGTGATGTCGAAGAACTTGTCGGAGGGCACGTTGCCTGGGTAGAGATAGCCCTCTTCGTCGATGGCCGTGCCGTTGACCGTGATGCGCCCCTTGGAGTCGCAACACTTGACGTGGTCGCCGCCGACGCCGATGACCCGCTTGATGTAGTCCTTCTCGCCGGGCACGATGCCGAACGCGGTGCCGACCCACCGGAAGAACGCCGCGACCGGGTTGGACGGCTCCTCCAGCTGAAACTCGCCGTCCCAGGAGTCGACCCCCGAGAACACCACCACGTCGCCGCGCTCGATGTCGCGCGTGTGGTATACGAGCTTGTTGACCAGGACCCTGTCGTTTGTCAGCAGGGTGTTTTCCATCGACTCCGATGGAATGTAGAAGGCCTGGACCACAAACGTCTTGATGATCAGTGCCAGCACCAGGGCGACGACGACAAGAACGGGAAGCTCTTTCCAGAACGACCCCTTCTTCTCCTTTTTCCCGCCCTTGGTCGGCTGCTGAGTCTCTTCGGCGACCACGTCCACCTCGTCCTCGACAGGGCGGCGCGCCGCGCCGTGCTCCTGGTTCTCGCTAGTCATCGCTGACGAGCCTAGATGATGCATCGGCTCGACAAGCCTCGACCGACGTTACACCCATGCACGAGTCGCTCCACATAAAGGAAACGGCCCTGTAAAGCCGAATGGCCCGCGCAGGGCGCGGACCATTCGGAAAAACCGGAGAGACTTCGCGAACCTCGGCTACTTCGCGGCCGTCGTCTCGCGCTTCTCACGGATGCGGGCAGCCTTGCCGCGCAGGTCGCGCATGTAGTAGAGCTTGGCGCGGCGCACGTCGCCGCGGGTCACGAGCACGATCTTATCGATGACCGGGCTGTGCACGGGGAAGGTACGCTCGACGCCGACGCCGTAGCTCACCTTGCGGACCGTGAAGGTCTCGCGGGCGCCGCTGCCCTGCCTGCGCAGCACGAAGCCCTTGAAGACCTGGATGCGGGAGCGGCTTCCTTCGACGACTCGGACGTGGACCTCGAGCGTGTCACCGGGGCGGAAGCCCGGCACGTCGCTGCGAAAGGTCGCCTTCTCGAGCTCCTGGATCTTCGTGTGCATGAGAGTTTCCTCAAAGTCTCGCGAGCAGGCGGAGGTCCACCCGGCCGCGCTCGAATCGAGCACGGCATCAGAGAGGACACGCTTGCTGTCTCCTGGGGTCCGGGGGTCGCTCTTCCCGGGCACGCAACACCGACCGCATGATGGTCGGCAGCGATTCAGTTTGCCATATCTTCCGGCCCGACGCGAAACGACAGCTCCTCGAGGAGTTTCCTGTCGTGCTTGTCGAACGTCGCGGGGTCGAGCGCCGCCGCCAGCTCGGGCCTGTTCGCCACAGTACGCCGCAACGCCTCGTCCCGCCGCCATCTGGCGACTTTACCGTGATGCCCGGACAGCAGCACCGCGGGCACCTCGTGCCCCCGCCAGACGGGCGGCTTGGTGTAGACGGGACCTTCGACCAGATTCCGCATCGACCCGGGCGCGAACGAGTCGTCCACGGCCGACTGCGCGTTGCCCAGCACGCCGGGCAGCAGCCTGCCGATGGCCTCCACCATCACGAGGACCGCCACCTCGCCGCCCGCCAGCACGTAGTCACCGATGCCGACCTCGTCCACCCGCAACCGCGCGGAGTACTCCGCCATGACCCGCGCGTCGATGCCCTCGTAACGCCCGCACGCGAACAACAACCACGGCTCCCCCGCCAGCTCCTGCGCGAGCTCCTGGGTGAACGGCCGCCCGCTCGGCGTCGGAACGATCAGCCGCGGCGAGCCGTCCCCGGCCACCGCGTCGATGGCCTCGCCCCACACCTCGGGCTTCATGACCATGCCGGGCCCCCCGCCGTAGGGGGTGTCGTCGACGGTCTTGTGCACGTCGTGTGCCCAGTCGCGCAGCTGATGCACGCGTACGTCGAGCGTGCCGCGCTCACGAGCCTTGCCGATCAGCGACACGTCGAGCGGCGCGAAGTATTCGGGAAAGATCGAGATGATGTCGAGCCGCATCACAGCAGGCCCTCTGGCGGATCGACGACCAGCCGGCCCGCCTCCAGGTCCACCTCGGGCACCAGGGCCTTGACGAACGGGATGAGCGCCTCGTCCGCCCCGTTCCTGCGTACGACCAGGAGGTCCTGACCGTGGTGCAGGACGTCGGTGACCTCGCCCACGGCCTCGCCTGAGGCGGTCTCCACCGCCAGGCCGATGAGCTGGTGGTCGTGGAACTCGTCGGGGTCCTCGGACGGCGCGACGTCGGCCGAGTCGATGACCAGCATGGTGCCCCGTAGCTCGTCCGCCACGTCGCGGTCGGTGACCCCGGCGAACGACAGCAGCAACATGCCCTTGTGCCAGCGGCGCCCCTCGATGACCAGCGGCCCCCTGTCGGCGGGGTCGGTCTCGATCGACGTGCCGACGGCGAGGCGCAGCTCGGGATCGTCGGTGCGCACCTCCACGGTCACGTCACCGCGTACCCCGTGCGGGCGGCCTATCCGGCCGACGACCAACTGCACGTGAACCTTCCTTCTCTAACGCAAGCGCCCCCATCGGTCAGCAAACCGATGAGGGCACAGAAACCTGACGCTAACGGACTGCTTCGTGCAGATCGAGCAGATCGACTCGCACGTATTTCCCGTCGGCCAGGGCGTTCACGACCGTGCGCAGCGCCTTGGCGGTGCGCCCGCCGCGTCCGATGACCTTGCCCAGGTCCTCGGGGTGCACCCGGACCTCCAGGACGCGCCCGCTGCGAATGCGGCGTGCGCGGACCCGGACATCGTCGGGATGTTCGACGATGCCCTTCACGAGGTGCTCGAGAGCCTCCTCGAGCACGTCAGGCCTCGCCCTCGGTCTGGGTCTCGGCGGGGGCCGGGGCGGGGGCCGGGGCCTCGGCCTCGTCCTTCTTCCTGGCCCTCTTCGGCGTGGTGGCGGCCGTGCCGGTGTCGCCACCGGACAGGGCCTCCTTGGCCGCGGCTTCGTAGAGAGCGTGACGGTCGGGCGCGGGCTCGGCGACCTTGAGCGGTGCAGGGGCGGGCTCGCCCTTGAACTTCTGCCAGTCACCGGTGAGCTTGAGCAGCTTGAGCACCGGCTCGGTCGGCTGCGCGCCGACGCCCAGCCAGTAGGCCGCACGCTCGGCGTTGACCTCGATGCGCGAAGGGTCTTCCTTCGGGTGGTAGAGGCCGATCTCCTCGATCGCCCGGCCGTCACGCTTGGTGCGGCTGTCGGCGACGACGATGCGGTATTGCGGGTTGCGGATCATGCCGAGCCGCTTGAGTTTGATCTTGACTGCCACGGGTGTGGTCTCTCCTGCATTCGAGCGTGGGTGAACGGCGACCTCACCGAGTGGGGCACGATGAGAACGACGCTCCAGGGACAGGCGCGTCCGGCGGGAGGTGAGAGGGCACCCGCCTGGTCACGGTGTTCCAACATGCCATTGTGCCAGATCGAGGGCACTGCCTTCGACCTCCTGCAGCAAGCCACCGCAAAGGGTCGGCAAGGACCACACGCCCAGCCGCGGCGAGCGCGCGGATGGCGGCGCAGGACGACGGCGCGGGCGGCGTGTTGGCGGCAGGAGGCTGAGGCCGGGGGCTCGGCGGCAGCGCAGAGCGGTGCGGGCTACTTCTGGCCGGGCAGCCGCAGCTTGGACGGGTCGAAGCCCGGTGGCAGCTCCATGCCCGGCGGCAGTTTGCCGCCCAGGTTGCCCAGCACGCCTCCCTGCTTCGGCTCGGCGGGCTCCTCCTCCGAGGACGACGCCTTGCCCAGGGCCGCCTTGCGCGGGTCGCCGCTGACGCGCCGCCCCTTCTTGGCCTTCTTCTGGGCCTTGGACGCCTTGCCCCGCCCGCCCGGCATGCCGGGAATGCCCATGCCGCCCGCCATCCGCTTCATCATCTTCTGGGCCTCGAAGAAGCGGGTGACCAGGTTGCTCACCGCGCTCACCGTGACGCCGGAACCGCCGGCGATGCGGGCGCGGCGCGACCCGTTGATGATCTTGGGGTCCTGGCGTTCGGCCGGGGTCATCGAGCGGATGATGGCGGCGATGCGGTCGAGGTCGCGGTCGTCGATGGAGTCGAGCTGGTCGCGCATCTGGCCCATGCCGGGCATCATGCCGAGCAGGTTTTTGATCGGCCCCATCTTCTGGACCATCATCATCTGCTCGAGGAAGTCCTCGAGCGTGAAGTTTTCGCCCGACGTGAGCTTGCCGGCCATCTTGGCGGCCTGCTCCTCGTCGAACGTCTTCTGGGCCTGCTCGATCAGGGTGAGGATGTCACCCATGTCGAGGATGCGGGAGGCCATCCGGTCGGGGTGGAAGGCGTCGAAGTCTTCCAGCTTCTCACCGGTCGAGGCGAACATGATCGGCCGGCCCGTGATGTGCCGGACCGAGAGCGCCGCGCCGCCGCGGGCGTCGCCGTCGAGCTTGGTCAGCACGACGCCGTCGAAGCCGACCCCCTCCATGAACGCCTGCGCCGTCGTGACGGCATCCTGGCCGATCATGGCGTCGACCACGAACAGGACCTCGTCGGGACGGACCGCGTCGCGGATGTCGGCGGCCTGCTTCATCATCTCCTGGTCGATGCCCAGGCGGCCGGCCGTGTCGATGATGACGACGTCGTGCTGGAGGCGCTTGGCCTCGTCGATCGACGTGCGGGCGACCGCGATCGGGTCGCCCACGCCGTTGCCGGGCTCGGGCGCGTAGACCGCGACCTGGGCGCGCTCACCCACGACCTGGAGCTGCTGGACGGCGTTGGGCCGCTGCAGGTCGGCGGCGACGAGCATGGGCACGTGGCCCTGCTCGCGCAACCACCGCGCCAGCTTGCCGGCCAGCGTCGTCTTACCCGCGCCCTGCAGGCCCGCGAGCATGATGACGGTCGGCGGCGTCTTGGCGAGGCGGATCCTGCGGGTCTCGCCGCCGAGGATCCCGATCAGCTCGTCATTGACGATCTTGACGACCTGCTGCGCCGGGTTGAGCGCCTGGGAGACCTCGGCGCCGCGGGCACGCTCCTTGATCTGGGCGACGAACGCCTTGACCACCGGGAGCGCGACATCGGCCTCGAGCAGCGCGATGCGGATCTCACGGGCGGTGGCGTCGATGTCGGCATCGGACAGCCGACCCTTGGCTCGGAGGGAGGAGAAGACCGATGTCAACCGGTCGGATAGCGTCTCGAACACGTGGTTGGCCAGTCCTCGATGCGAATGTACGTCTAAGCCTCCAGCCTATCCGCTCCGCTAGCCGCTCCAGCCTGGCACGGCCATCCGAACCGTGAGCGCGTGCTCGACCAGGTTGATCAGCGCGCTCTTGACCGAGTCCTTCGACCTGGCGTCCAGGCGGACCATCGGGATGTGCGGGGCCAGGGTGAGCGCGTCGCGAACTTCGGCGTCGCTGTGGGCGTACTGGCCGTCCCAGCCGTTCACCCCCACGATGAACGGCAGCTGGGCCTCCTCGAAGTAGTCGATCGCGGGGAAGCTGTCGGCCAGGCGGCGGGTGTCCACCAGCACGACCGCGCCGATGGCGCCGCGTACCAGGTCGTCCCACATGAACCAGAACCGGTGCTGTCCGGGCGTGCCGAACAGGTACAGGATCAGGTCGCGGTCGAGCGAGACGCGGCCGAAGTCCATCGCGACGGTGGTGGTCGACTTCAGCGGCGTCATGCCCAGATCGTCGATCCCGGCGGAGGCGTCGGTCATGACGGCCTCCGTGGTCAACGGCATGATCTCCGACACCGCGCCGACGAACGTCGTCTTGCCCACCCCGAACCCGCCGGCGACCACGATCTTCGTCGAGGTCAAACCGGGGCTAGAGCCTGCGAAGTCCACTGAGCACCCTTTCCAGCAGGTTGACGTCCGGCCTACCCGCATCCAGCTGCGGCTGATGCACCCGAACCAGGCCCTCGGCAGCCATATCCGCGATCAGAACACGCACCACACCGAGCGGGATCCGCAGCAGGGCCGACACTTCGGCCACCGACCTGACCTGCAGGCACAGCTGGCTGATGGCTTTGTACTCGGGCGTGATGTGGGAGAACTCCCGGTGCTCGGCGGTCGCCGAGGACACCAGGGCCTCCATGGCCAGCTTGACCTTGGGCGCGGTCCGCCCGCCTGTCACGGCGTAGGGCCGCACCGGCGAGGCGGGGTCAGAGCCGGCGGGCGGCGGCGGGGGTGGGGGCTCCCAGCCACCGCTGTTGTGGGAGTCCCAGCCGCCGCTGTTCCATCTCGGGTCTGTCACCTGCATCACCTGGTCTGGCTGGCGCGCAGCTCCGCGCGCACAGCCGGAGTCAGCACCTGACCGGCGCGATCGACCATCAGCGTCATCTGGTACGCCACCAAACCCATGTCACAGTCCGGAGCCGCCAGCACCGCCAAACACGAACCATCACTGATCGACATGATCAGCATCAGCCCACGCTGCATCTCCACAATCGTCTGATTAACCGCACCACCCTCGAACACCCTGGCCGCACCCTGCGTCAAAGAAACCAACCCCGACGCGATCGCAGCCAACTGATCAGCCCGGTCAGCCGGAAAACCCGACGAAGCCGCCAACGGCAACCCATCAGACGATACGACCACCGCGTGCGCGACCCCCGGAACCGTACTGACGAAGTCGGTGATTAACCAATCCACCCCGCGTGCCGCGTGGCTCAGATCGTTCATACGCCCTCCTTCGTCGGTCGCATGAACGACAGTCGGCTGTGTTCGATTGGCCGCTCGCTTCGCTCGCTCATGCGCCCTCGTCCCTACTGTCACTCCTGGGGCCGGACGGGTACGTCCTGCCCTCGCTGATGTCGTCGCGTGCGGCTCGGAAGCCTTGTTGGAAGCTCGAAAGCCGGCTGCGCACCCGGTCGGGCGAGACCGACGGCATGGGAGCGACTCCCTTCGGCGCCGATACGGTGTCGGCCGATCCCGGCACCAGGTTGGCCTTCGGCACCCGCTTCGGCAGCCCGGCCGCCGTCGAACCGTCGCGTACCGGCTCCACCACGGCTTCGGCGGCGCTCCAGCCCGCGTCCGCCTTGGCCGAGCCCCAGGTGGCGCCGCTTTCGGCGCCGTGGTCGAACCAGGCCGACTCGACCGAGGCGAAGATCGGCAGGTATTCGTCCCCGGCCGAAGCGGGCTTCACCACCGGGATCGGGCCCGTGGCCTGCGACTCCGTCTCGGGGAAGTCGTACCGGTTCTGCATGGGGAGTTGCTGCTCGGGGCCGCGCGTCCAGGGGCGGGTCTCGTCGGGCAGGGCGCCGCGCTGGGGCAGCGCGTGCTCTCCCGTCACGGGCCCGCGCGAGGGCACCCACACATCTGAGGAGGAGTCGGACGAAGGCGCGGACGGCGGTGCGGACGGGGGTGATGACGGGGACGACATCCAGCCGCCGGCCTGGGCGGGCCACGCCGGCACCGACGGCCAGGAGCCGCTCTGCGGCACCGGCTCGGACGGGTACGACGGATACGACGGGTGTCCGGGGGCCAGCTGGTAGGACGAGGCCGGCCACGGGCTGGCGGCCGCGGGCTGCGGCGTGTTGTACGCCTCCTCGCGGGCGCCGTTCGCGGGCGCGGAACCGGCGTACGAGGGGGCCTGGGCGGCGCCGAGCAGGGACTCGGGGATGAGCACCATCGCGGTCAGACCGCCCGAGCCGTGCGGGCGGAGCTGCACCCGGATGCCGTGCCGGTGCGCCAGCCTGGCCACCACGAACAGTCCCATGCGGCGCGAGACGGAGACGTCCACGGTGGGCGCGTCGGTCAGGCGCTCGTTGGCCTGGACCAGCTCCTCCCCGGTCATGCCGATGCCGGAGTCGCTGATGGAGAGCATGATGCCGCCGCCGTCGATCCTGCTGCCGGAGACGGGCACGCGGGTCTCGCGCGGCGAGAACGACAGGGCGTTCTCGATCAGCTCGGCGAGCAGGTGGATGACGTCGTTGACGGCCTGTCCCGCGATGGAGACGCCTTCCGGCACCTCCAGGACGACCCGCTCGTAGTTCTCGACCTCGGACAGCGAGGCGCGGGCGACGTCCACCAGCTTGACCGGCTGGCTCCACCGGCGCGGCGGGTCCTGCCCTGCGAGGACCAGCAGGTTCTCGCTGTTACGGCGCATGCGGGTGGCCAGGTGGTCCAGCTTGAACAGGTTCCCGAGCCGCTGCTCGTCCTGCTCGCCCTGCTCCAGCCCGTCGATCAACGTGATCTGCCGCTCCACCAGCGTCTGGCTGCGGCGGGAGAGGTTGACGAACATCGAGTTGACGTTGCTGCGGAGCCGGGACTCCTCGCCCGCCAGGCGGACCGCCTCACGGTGGACCTCGTCGAAGGCGCGGGCGACTTCACCGATCTCGTCTCTGGAGGAGATCTCGATGGGCGGCACGCGTAGCTGGTCGGGGGCGACGTCGCTGTTGCGGAGCTGGCGGACGAGCTCGGGCAGCGTCTGGCCGGCGATCTTCAGGGCGTCGCCGCGCAGGCGCCGGAGCGGCCGTACGAGCGAGCTGGCCATGAGGGCGGTGATCGCGAGGACCAGGACGAGCAGCACGACGACGAGACCGATGTTGATCGCGGCCAGTTGCCGGTCGCCGCTGGCGACGTCGGCGCTGCGGGTGGCCACCTGCTCACCCAGCGACTTCTGCACCTGGTGGAGCCGGTCGACGGTCTCGGTGATGGAGTCGAACCAGCGGTCGATGTCCCTCGTGGTGGAGCTGTCGAGCCGGCGCAGGGACTGGTTCTGGTTGTTGAGCAGGATGGCCCGGCTGATGTAGAACTCGGCGCGACCGATCTTCTGGCTGGCGACCGTGTTGTCGAAGTTCTGGCGCTGATCCGCCGTGGCTACCGCGCTGAACGTGGCCCGCTCGCTCTCGCGCCGCGACCGGGCGTCGATGAAGGCGTCGAACTCCGGCTCTTCGAAATCGCCTCTGATCAGCGCGATCGCCAGCAGGGCCCGCTGTTTGGAGGCCTGTTCCTCGGCGCGGGCGATGGCGCTCAGGGCGGAGCTGGTGGAGATGAGCTCGTCGTCCGTGGAGCCCTGGCCGAGCTCGTCGTAGAGCTGCAGCATTTCGGCGATGGTCTCGGAGTACTTCTCCACCGTCGGCAGCGGCGGCAGCGAGGATTCGGAGACAGTGCCGCGCAGTGAAGGGAGCTGGCCGAGCCGGGTCCTGATGCTCTCCAGGTTCCTGCGGCCGATGTCGGACAGTGACGGCTCGGCGGTCTTCGCGGTCGACAGCGTACGGCTGACGCTGGCGTCCACGATCGCCTGCTGGCTCTTGAGCCGCGACGCCTCGGCCGACCGCTTGCCGGACACGACGAAGCGGCTGGCGAGGTCGCGTTCGAGGCCGAGGTCGCGGGAGAGCTCGCCGAGCTGCGTGACCAGCGCGCCCACCTCGCTGATCTGCTGGTATTGCTGGGCGCTGCTGATCGAGGTGGTGACGCGCAGGCCGCCCAGGATGACACCCACGATCGTCGGAATGGCGATGAGAGCGATGAGACGGGTGCGCACACGCCAGTTGCGCAGCGCAAGCGAGCTGCCCGACCTGGGCAGCCGCATCTCCGGCACCTCGCCGCCGCCCACAGACTGCTCCGGCATTTCCGGAGCCTTACCACGACCGTGGCCGGTCGTTGTTGTCTTCACTGGTGGCAACCTCTCGCCATGGCCTGCTTTGGGGGTTCAGCGCCTTCGTCGCGCGGACGAGTGATCGCAGGCAAGTTCGAGGCCCAATTTGAGCACAAACCTCATACTTGAGCCAACGTCTCGGCGGTTTTCAACCGTTCCAAGTGACACATTGTTCATCTCGCAAACCCTTGTACACGGAGTGCAACCACCACACTAATCCGGACAAATAGTCACTAACGGGCATTTATATCCATATTTACTGCTATAGCGGTGGACAGTCATATTTAGCAGATAAACTGCGTATATGCGGCAGGGTTGCTGCCGATCCGATCTCCCCTCCGGTACGCTTCACGACCGGCTATCTTGTGCCGATCTCCAGAAGCTTCCCCCCTGGTAGGAGAACCCCCCATGACACGCAAACTGCGCTGTCACGCCATTGTCATCGGCGTCACAGTCGCTCTCACCCTTGCCGGCTGCGGCGGTGGCGGCGAGTCCTCGAACTCGTCGGCCAACACCAACGGCTTGGAGAAAACCACCATCAAGGTCGGGGCTCTCCCCATTCCGGACCCTGTATCGCTCTATATCGCCAACGCCAAGGGCTTCTTCAAGGAAGAGGGCCTGACGGTGCAGCCGACCATCATCACCGGCGGCGCCGCCGCGCTGCCGCAGATCGAGAGCGGCGCGCTGGACATCTCGCAGACCAACTACGTCTCCACGTTCGTGGCCGTCGGCCAGGGCAAGAAGATCAAGCTGGTCGCGGACTGTTACCAAGCGGGTCCGAACACGTTCAACATCATGGTTCCGCAGGACTCGACGATCAAGACGGTGGCGGACCTGAAGGGCAAGACCATCCTGGTCAACAACCTCAACAACATCGCCACGCTGGCGGTGGAGACGCAGCTCAAGGTGGCCGGCCTCACCAAGGACGACGTCAAGTTCTCGGAGAAGCCGTTCCCCGACATGGGCAATGCGATCAAGGGCGGCCAGGCCGACGCGGGCTGGATCACCGAGCCGTTCATCACGGCCAACCAGAGCGCGAACGGCTTCCGCAAGCTCGCCGACACGATGACCGGCCAGACGGAGAACCTGCCCATCGCCGGCTGGATGGCCACCGAGGAGTGGTCCCAGAAGTACCCGAAGACGCTGGCCGCGTTCCAGCGGGCGATCGCCAAGGCGCAGCAGCTCGCCTCGACCGACCGTAAGGAAATCGAGGCCATGCTGCCGACGTACACGAAGATCGACGCGAAGACCGCGTCGGTGATCACGCTGGGGACCTACCCGAGCGAGCTGAACGCGAACCGGCTGCAGAAGGTGGCCGACCTCATGCTCGAGTACGGCTACCTCAAGAGCCCGATCGACGTGAAGTCCGTCATCACGGCGCCGGCCAGCGGATGACCGGTGCACGACTGCTCCGCGGCGCCGCCGGCGCCGCGGGGTTCCTCGTCATCGGGGAGCTCGTCATCCGCTTCGGGCTGAGCGATGACCTGACCTTCCCCGCGCCTTCGACCGTCCTGTACGAGGCCGCGGGCCTGCTGGCCGACCCCGAATTCCTGACCGGGGTCGGCACCACGCTCACGAACTGGGTGCTCGGCCTGCTGATCGCGATCGGGATCGCCGTGCCCCTGGGTGTGCTGCTCGGCGCGCTGGCGCCGGTGGAGCGGGCGATCAGGCCCGTGCTGGAGTTCATGCGGCCGATCCCCTCCGTGGCCATCATCCCGCTCGCCATCCTGCTGATCCCGGTGGACGAGATGATGAAGGTCTCGGTCATCGTGTACGCCTCCATCTGGCCGATCCTGATCAACACCCTCTACGGCATGCACGACGTGGACCCGCTGGCCAAGGAGTCCCTGCGCAGCTTCGGATTCGGCTCACTGGCCGTGCTCGCCAGGGTGAGCCTGCCCAGCGCGGCCCCGTTCGTGGCCACGGGGGTCAGGATCGCCGCCGGGATCGCGCTCGTCCTGGCCGTCAGCGCCGAGTTGCTGGCCGGCGGCGTCGCCGGGATCGGCGTCTACGTGAACGTGGCGGGCAGCGGCAACAGAACGGACCTCATGATGGCGGCCACGTTCTGGGCCGGCGTCTTCGGCGTGCTCGCGAACCTGGTCCTGCTGGCCGGTGAGCGCCGCCTGTTCCACTGGCACCGGATGCGGACGGGGGCGACGGAGTCGTGAAGGCCATCGCCAGGCTCTGGGTGATCCCGCTCCTGCTCGTCGTCTGGGAGCTCTTCGGACGCGCGCTGGAGGACACCGACTTCCCGCCGCCCACGACGATCGTCGCCCGCATGTACGAGTTGTGGTTCTCCGGCCCGGCCGCCCGCGTCTTCCTCACCGACGACGCGATAGAGAACATCCTGCCGAGCCTCGGCCGCATGTTCGGCGGCTGGATCCTGGCCGCGGTGATCGGGATCGCGCTGGGCATGGTGCTCGGGCGCTCGCGGTCGGCGACGGACTACGTGGACCCGCTGATCGAGTTCGGCCGGGCCCTGCCTCCCCCGCTGCTGCTGCCGCTGTTCCTCGCGCTGTTCCAGGCGGGGCTGGCCACGCAGCTGGCCACGATCGTGTTCGGCGTGATCTGGCCGGTGCTGCTCAACTCGATCGACGGCGTCAGGGCGGTGGACCGCACCTACACCGAGACGGCGACCGTCTTCAACCTGTCCAGGCTGCAGCGCCTGCGCGTGGTCGTGCTGCCCGCCGCCTCGCCCAAGATCTTCGCCGGGCTGCGGCTGAGCCTGTCGCTGGCGCTGATCCTCATGGTGATCACCGAGCTCATCGGCGGCACCGACGGCATCGGCTACCAGTTGCTGCAGGCCCAGCGGAGCTTCGACGGCGCCGGGGTCTGGGCGACGATCGCGCTGCTCGGCCTGCTCGGCTACGTCGTGAACTCCCTGTTCGTGCTGGCCGAGCGCCGCGTGCTCGTGTGGCACCGGCAGGCGACCCGCAATCCGTGAACCCCCTGGAAGGGACATATGCCGCACTCCGATGACCTCCTTTGGGGAGCCGTAGGCGATATTTCGCGTTTCGCGGCTCTGTTGACCATGGCGGAGCTCGGCCTGGCCGACCACCTGGCGCACGGGGCGCTCGACACCGGCGAACTGGCCAGGCGCTGCGGGGCGCACGCCCCCTCGCTGCGCCGGGTCCTGCGTGAGCTGGCCGGCATGGACGTGGTCCGCCCGGCCGGAGCCGACGCCTACGACCTGACGGAGAAGGGCACCGCGCTGCGTTCGGACGTCCCCGACTCCGTCCGCTCCTCGATCCGCATGCTCGGCGAAGAGGGCTTCTGGTACGCCATCGGCATGCTGCCGACGACGGTCCGCGACGGCAGCTCGGCCTTCGTGAAGCGCTACGGGCACCTCTACGACCATCTCGCGAAGAACCCGAGGTCGGGCCGGCTGTTCGACGAGTACATGACCGCCAGGGCCATCCCGTTCACCGAGGGCCTGGCCAAGCGCTACGACTTCCCCGCGACCGCGACCATGGTCGACGTGGCCGGCGGCAAGGGCCACATCCTGGCCACGGTGCTGCACGCCAACCCGCACATGCGCGGCATCCTGTTCGACCTGGAGCACGTGGTGGACGGGGCCAGGCAGACGCTGGCCGCGGAGGGCCTGGCCGGCCGCTCGGAGGTCGTCTCGGGTGACTTCTTCGCCGAGGTGCCGGCGGGCGGGGACGTCTACCTGCTGGCCAGCGTCCTGCACAACTGGGACGACGAGGACGCGCTCAAGATCCTGCGCAACGTCCGCCGGGCCATGGACCCCGGTGGGCGCGTACTCGTGCTGGAAGTGGCACTTCCTGACGACGAGGAGCCACACCTGGGTAAAGACCTCGACATGCGGATGCTGGCGATTTTCAACGGCGGCACCGAGCGCAGCCGCGACGAGTACGCGGACCTGCTCGGCCAGGCGGACCTCACGCTCACCGAGGTCGTCGAGCTGGGCGCGGGCGCGAGCCTCATCGAGGCCAGGCCCCGCTGAAGCCCTCTCCCCAGCCTCCACCTGATGACGGACCCAGAAAGGCAGTGGCGATGAAGCTGGCCAGGATCGTAGTCGCGGGTATGGCGATCGCGCTCACGCTGAGCGCGTGCGGCGGAGGAGGGGGAGAGAGCGGCACCGGCGGCACCGCGTCCTCGGGCGGGCTGGAGAAGACACAGCTCCTGGTCGGCGTGGTGCCGGTGCCGTCGGCCGCGCCGCTGTTCATCGCGGAGAAGCGCGGGTTCTTCAAGGCCGAGGGACTGACCGTCAAGACGGAGATCATCCAGGCTCCGCAGGCGGTCATGCCGAAGATCCTCAACGGCAGTATGGACGCGTTCCTGACCAGCTACGTATCCCTCATGGCGATCAACGACTCGGGCGCGGCCAAGCTCAAGCTCTTCCAGCACAGCCAGGAGGCCGCCCCCAACGTCGCCGGTGTCGTGGTGGCCAAGGGCTCGCCGATCAAGACGGCCGCCGGCCTCAAGGGCAAGACGATCGCGGTCAACGTGCTGAAGGCGCTCGGGCAGACGCTGACCAACGCCCACCTGCAGGAGGCCGGGCTCAAGCCGGAGGACGTCAAGTACGTTCCCGTGCAGTTCGCCGACCAGCTCGGCGCGCTGTCCTCGGGCACGGTGGACGCGGCCTGGCTGGTCGAGCCGTTCCTGACCGCGGCCAAGAAGGGCGGCGCCACCCAGGTGATCGACACCACCGACGGCGTGACGGCCGGCGTGCCGATCGACGGGTGGGGCGTCACCGAGGAGTGGCTGGCCAAGAACCCGAAGACGGCCGCCGCCTTCCACCGCGCCCTGGCCAAGGCCCAGCAGGTCGCGGGGGCTGACAGGAAGGCGCTCGACGAGGTGGTGCCGACGTACACGCAGATTCCCGCGGACGCGGCGGCGGCGATGACGCTCGGCAAGTTCTCGCTGGAGGCCGACAAGGCGAGCGTGCAGAAGCTGGCCAACCTGCTGACCGGCTATGGCTACCTCAAGGCCAAGGTGGACGTGGCCCAGCTGTTCGCGCCGCAGGTGGGATGAGTCGGCTGGAACGCGGGGTCCTCGGGGTCGCCGGGGTCGCGGGATTCCTCGCCGCCGCCGAGCTGGCCGGGCGGAGCGGGCTGATCCCGGCCGAGGTTCTGCCGCACATGTCGCAGGTGCTCCTCGCCGCGGCGACACTGCCGCTGGAGGAGCAGTTCAGGTCCGACGTGCTGGCCACGCTGCAGGCGTGCCTGAGCGGGCTGGCCATCGCGATCGCGATCGCCGTGCCCGCGGGCCTGCTGCTGGGCAGCGTGCCGTTCCTGGAGCGGTCGGTGCGGCCGCTGGTGGAGTTCCTGCGGCCGATCCCCTCGGTGTCGCTGATCCCGCTGGCCATGTTCCTGTTCCCGGCCAGCCAGGACGCCAAGACCGCGCTGGTCGTCTACACCTGCTCGTGGCCGCTGCTGATCAACACGCTGTACGGCCTGAGCGACGTCGATCCGCTGGCGAAGGACACGTTGCGGAGCTTCGGGTTCGGCCCGCTGGCGGTGGTGGTGCGGGTGAGCCTGCCGAGCGCGGCGCCGTTCATCGCCACCGGGGTGCGGATCGCGGTGTCGGTCACCTTGATCGTGGCCGTGAGCGTGGAACTGCTGGCGGCGGGCGAGGGCGGGATCGGCGCGTTCCAGTCGCTGGCCGGGAGCGCGAACCGGCTCGACCGCATGCTGGCGGCGACCGTGTGGGCGGGGCTGATCGGGCTGGCCGCCAACCTGCTCTTCACGGCCGGCGAACGCCGCCTCTTCCGCTGGCACCGGGCGAGTGCGGGGGACGTGACATGAGCGGCCCAGTGAGTGGCGTCATGGTCCGGCGTTCGTTCGGCAGGCGGCTCGTGTGGTATTGGCTGCTGCCCGTGGCCGTGCTCGCCTGGGAGCTGGCCGCCCGCTCGGCGCAGGCCGCCTACTTCCCGCCGCCGTCGCGGATCGTGGTCAGGCTGCATGAGATGTGGTTCTCCGGGCCGCCGGGGCGGGCGTTCCTGACCGACGAGGCGGTGGCCGACCTGCTGCCGAGCCTGGCCAGGCTGTTCGCGGGGTGGGCGATGGCGTGTGTGGCGGGCGTGCTGATCGGTGTCGCGCTCGGCCGCTCGCGCCGGCTGTCGGCCCTGGTGGAGCCGCTGCTGCACTTCGGCCGCTCGGTGCCGCCCGCCGCGCTGGTGCCGGTGTTCCTGGCGCTGTTCAAGATCGGCACGCCGATGGAGCTGGCCTCGATCGTGTACGGGGTCATCTGGCCGGTGCTGATCAACTCCATGGACGGCGCCCGGCACGTGGACCGCCAGTACATCGAGACCGGCGTCGTCTACCGGCTGAATCCCTGGCAGCGGCTCACCCGGATCATCCTGCCCGCCGCCGCCCCGAAGATCTTCGCCGGGCTGCGGCTGAGCGTGTCGCTGGCCCTGATCATGATGATCATCTCGGAGCTCGTCGGCAGCAGCGAGGGCATCGGGCACCGCATGCTGGAGGCGCAGAGCCAGTTCGACATCCCGGCCATGTGGGCGGGGATCGTGCTGCTCGGGCTGCTCGGCATCGTGCTCAACACCGCGTTCCTGGGTGTCGAGCGCCTTGTGCTGTCCTGGCATCGCGGCGCCAGGAACGGCGGCTGACTCAACCGCCCCAGCCCGGCACCGCCATCCGGACCGACAGCGCGTGCTCGACCAGGTTGATCAGCGCGCTCTTGACCGAGTCCTTGGACCGCGCGTCCAGCCGCACCAGCGGGATATGCGGGGCCAGGGTGAGCGCGTCGCGAACTTCGGCGTCGCTGTGGGCGTACTGGCCGTCCCAGCCGTTCACCCCCACCACGAACGGCAGCTGGGCCTCCTCGAAATAGTCGATCGCCGGAAAACTGTCGGCAAGACGGCGCGTGTCCACCAGCACGACCGCGCCGATGGCGCCGCGTACCAGGTCGTCCCACATGAACCAGAACCGGTGCTGTCCGGGCGTGCCGAACAGGTAGAGGATCAGGTCACGATCGAGGGAGACCCGGCCGAAGTCCATGGCCACGGTGGTGGTCGACTTCAGCGGCGTCATGCCCAGATCGTCGATCCCGGCGGAGGCGTCGGTCATGACGGCCTCCGTGGTCAACGGCATGATCTCCGACACCGCGCCGACGAACGTCGTCTTGCCCACCCCGAATCCTCCAGCCACCACGATCTTCGTCGAAGTGAGTCCGGGGCTAGAGCCTGCGAAGTCCACTGAGCACCCTTTCGAGCAGATTAACGTCCGGCCTGCCGGCGTCCAGCTGTGGCTGATGCACGCGGACCAGACCTTCGGCAGCCATGTCAGCGATCAGCACGCGTACCACGCCGAGCGGGATCCGCAGCAGGGCCGACACCTCGGCCACGGACCGGACCTGCCGGCACAGTTGGCTGATCGCCTGGTACTCCGGCGTGATATGCGAGAACTCCCGCTGCTCGGCGGTCGCCGAGGACACCAGGGCCTCCATCGCCAGCTTGACCCGCGGCGCCGTCCGTCCACCTGTCACCGCGTACGGGCGGACGGGCGAGGCGGGGTCGGGATTCAGCTGCGACTGGGGCTGGGACTGGGGCTCCGGTGGAGGGGCCCAGCCGCCGCTGTTCCATCTCGGGTCTGACACGTACATCACCTGGTCTGGCTGGCGCGCAGCTCCGCGCGCACAGCCGGAGTCAGCACCTGACCGGCGCGATCGACCATCAGCGTCATCTGGTACGCCACCAAACCCATGTCACAGTCCGGAGCCGCCAGCACCGCCAAACACGAACCATCACTGATCGACATGATCAGCATCAGCCCACGCTGCATCTCCACAATCGTCTGATTAACCGCACCACCCTCGAACACCCTGGCCGCACCCTGCGTCAAAGAAACCAACCCCGACGCGATCGCAGCCAACTGATCAGCCCGGTCAGCCGGAAAACCCGACGAAGCCGCCAACGGCAACCCATCAGACGATACGACCACCGCGTGCGCGACCCCCGGAACCGTCCCGACGAAGTCGGTGATCAGCCAGTCGACGCCGCGCGCCGCGTGGCTCAGATCGTTCATACGCCCTCCTTCGTCGGTCGCATGAACGACAGTCGGCTGCGTTCGATTGGCCGCTCGCTTCGCTCGCTCATGCGCCCTCCTCTCTGTCGTTGTTCTTCGGGCCAGAGGGGAACGCCCTGCCCTCAGTGATGTCGTCACGCGCCGCCCGGAAGCCCTGCTGGAAGCTGGAAAGCCGGTTGCGCACGCGGTCGGGCGACACCGACGGCATCGGCGTCACGCCCTTCGGCGACGACGACGTGTCCGCCGATCCCGGCACCAGGTTGGCCTTCGGCACCCGCTTCGGCAGCCCGGCCGCCGTCGAACCGTCACGTGCCGGCTCCGCCACCGCCTCCGCCGCGCTCCAACCGGCGTCCGCCTTGGCCGAGCCCCAGCTCGCGCCGCTGTCGCGGCCGAACCAGGCGGACTCCACCGCGGCGAAGATCGGCAGGTAGTCGTCCCCCGCCGAGGCGGGGGGAACCGCCGGGATGGGGCCCGTGGAGCCCGAGTCGGTCTCGGGGTAGCCGAACCCCGGCCGCTGCGGCGGATTGGTGTCCTGGCTCCAGCCGCCCGGCGGCGGTTCGAGCACAGGCCGCCTGGGCAGGCTGCGGTCGCCGTTCCAGGCCGGCCCGCGGGGTGGCACCCAGACGTCGGAGTTGTCGTGGCCGCCGTCGGCGCGCGGTTCGGCGGGCCAGGCGCCGGGGTCGGGCTGCCACTGGGGCTGCTGCGGCCAGTTGCCGCCGCCCGTCTCCGGGTTCGACGGGAAGGAAGGGTGGCCGGGGCCCATCTGGTACGTGGGCTGCGGCCAGTCCGTGGCCGGCGGGGCGGGGTGCGGCCCCGAGTACGGCTCGTCCGCGGAGCCACCGCTCGGCGCGCCCGCGAAGGCCGGAGGCTGGTTCCCGGAGAAGGCGGGAGGTTGGTTGCCGGAGAAGGCGGCCGGCTGGTTGCCGGAGAAGGCAGGTGGCTGGTTGCCGGAGAAGGCGGCCGGCTGGTTGCCGGAGAACGTGGGCGGCTCGTTGCCCGAGAAGGAAGGCGTACCGGAGAAGTCGGGGGCCTGGGAGCCGAGCATGTTCTCCGGGATGAGCACCATCGCGGTCAGGCCCCCCGAGCTGTGCGGACGCAGCTGCACCCGGATCCCGTGCCGGGCCGCCAGCCTGGCCACCACGAACAGCCCCATGCGGCGCGACACCGACACGTCCACGCTGGGCGCGTCCGTCAGCCGGTCGTTCGCCTGGGCCAGCTCCTCCATGGTCATGCCGATGCCGGAGTCGGTGATCGACAACATCACGCCGCCGCCGTCGATCCGGCTGCCCGACACCGTCACCCTGGTCTCGCGCGGCGAGAACGACAGGGCGTTCTCGACCACCTCGGCGAGCAGGTGGATGACGTCGTTGACGGCCTGACCGGCCACCGAGACGCCGTCGGGCACCTGGAGCACGACCCGCTCGTAGTTCTCGACCTCGGACAACGAGGCCCTGGCCACGTCCACCAGCTTCACCGGCTGGCTCCACCGGCGCGGCGGGTCCTGACCGGCCAGCACCAGCAGGTTCTCACTGTTACGCCGCATACGGGTGGCCAGGTGGTCCAGCTTGAACAGGTTCCCGAGCCGCTGCTCGTCCTGCTCACCCTGCTCCAACCCGTCGATCAACGTGATCTGCCGCTCCACCAGCGTCTGGCTGCGCCGCGACAGGTTCACGAACATCGCGTTCACGTTGCTGCGCAACCGCGACTCCTCGCCCGCCAGGCGGACCGCCTCACGGTGCACCTCATCGAAAGCGCGCGCCACCTCGCCGATCTCGTCGTGCGTGTCCACGCCGATCGGGATCACCGGGCCGACCGAGCCCTCGCCGCTCTCGCGCAACTGGTGCACGGTCTCCGGCAGGCGGTGTCCCGCGATGTCGAGCGCGTCGCCGCGCAGCTTGCGCAGCGGCCTGATGAGCGAGCGGGCGATGAGCGAGATGATCGCGAGCACCGCGAGCAGCAGCAGCAGGATGAGCCCGCCGGAGATCAGCGCCGAGCGGTTGGCGCCTTCCTCCAGGGCGCGGGCGCGCAGGATCACGGAGGAGGACAGGTCCTTCTCCACGCTCCGCAGCGCGTCGATCTTGCCGGTGCTGACGTCGAACCAGGTGGCCACGTCCCTGTTGGGCCGCACCCCGATGCTCAGCTCCTTGCCCTCGGCGGACTGCGCCATGGCCCGCAGCCTGAACAGGTCCGTCTGGTCGACGTCCCGGCCCACGACGGTGTTGCGGTAGAGCTCGAGCTGTTCGAGGTTGGCCAGGGTGCCGAACAGCGTCTCCTCGCTCTCCTCACGCGACTTGGCGTCGGTGAGCGCGTCGAACTCGCCGCTGTCGAAGCCCTTCTTGTCCAGCGCGCTGGCCAGGATGCCGCGCTGCTTGGACGCCTGCTCCTTGGCCCTGGCGATCGAGGCCATCGAGCTGGCACTGTGCGAGACCTGGTCGTCCACCGCGACCTGGCCGACCTGGTCGTGGAACTGCAGCAGGGTCGCGATGATCTGCGAGTACTTCTGGATCATCGGCAGGGGCTGGATCTTCCCGTTGACGGCCGTGTCGCGCAGCGTCGGGATCTCCTCCAGGCGCCGCAACACCGGCCGGATCGCCTCGACGTGGGTGTCGGTGAGCGCCTGCGCCCGCTGCTTGGCCTCGTCGATGAGACCGTTCACCCCGCTGTAGGTGGTACGGAGCTGGGCCTCGCGGTTCTCGGGGCGGCCCTGGGCGATGTAGAGGGCGGTTTCGTCGCGTTCGAAGGACAGCTCGTGCGTGACGGCGCCGAGTTGCTCGCTGAGCTCGGCGACCTCTCTGAGGGTCTGATAGGTGCGGGCGTCACTGAGCGAGGTGATCACGTTCAGTCCGCCCAGACCCACGGCCACGGCCGTGGGAACGACGATCAGCGCGACAAGACGCGATCGCACGTGCCAGTTGCCCAGCCCGAACCTTTTGGAGGAAGGTTTGGACAACCGTTGCCTCTGATGCCCGTGCGGCTCGCGGTCAGCGGAAGCTTCAGCGCTCTGCGTTCTCACTTGCCTTCGCAACCTCTCGCCCCTGAGGGGAATTCTCGGTGACCATGCAGGTAAATGCACGTGGGGCAATATGTACATCGAGATATGCGCCATTTGAGCACAGGGGTTGGCTAGGGCCAACCACTACTAGTGCCCCATTGAGGTGTTTATCCCCGATTGTCCAGAAAATTCGACAGAATCAGTAGACAGCCTTCTATCTGGTGAAACAGGCAATAGAGGACTGTCCCACGAGCCGCATCCGGACTCGCGGAAATGATCGAATTTCATGCCCCATCAGTAACAGATGTCCCGCAAGGCACCTCCTCCCTCAAACCGGACAAACATTAGGATTCCTACCAGTCGTCAAAATTTCACGATATAGCGGTAAACACGGTTTGCAACCACAAGTGTTATCTTCGCGATAATGACCACCAATTTGGTGCTACGGTCGATCCCTGTTGTGCGTCAGGCACACACAGCCCCCGGGAGCACAAGCCACCCGGTCCCCCCCTGACTCCATCTGAAGGGAGTCCCTGACATGAGGCTTGGCCGTCCCGCCAGGGCCGCCATCATCGGGTTAGCTTTGACACTCGGCGCCGTTGCGTGCAGCACGGGCGGCTCCACGACCGCGAGCGCGCCGCCGTCCGCATCCGCCGGCGGCGGCCTGGAGAAGACGAAGCTCAAGATCGCCACTCTGCCCGCCATCGACAGTGCCGCCATCTACGTCGCCATCGACCAGAAGCTCTTCGAGCAGGAGGGCCTGGAGGTCACTCCGCAGGTCGTCCAGGCCGCTCCGGAGGCCATCCCCATGCTGCTGAACGGCGAGATCGACGCCATGTTCGGCAACTACGTGTCGATGTTCCAGGCCCACGACAAGGGATCGCTGAAGCTCCGGATCCTGGCCGAAGGCTCGCGCGCGGCCCCCGACTCGCTCAGCATCATGGCGCTGCCCAACTCGCCCATCAAGACGCCCAAGGACCTCGAAGGCAAGACGATCAACGTGAACGTCCTGCACAACTTCCAGGAGCTGGCGCTCGCGCAGGTGCTCAAGGCCAACAACGTCGATCCGGCCACGATCAAATACGTCGCGGTCACGTTCCAGAACATCATGCCCTCGTGGCAGGGCGGCCAGATCGACGCCGCCTATCTGGGTGAGCCCCTGGTCACCGCGGCCACGTCGTCGATGGGCGCGCGCAAGATCCTCGACCCGGCCTCCGGTCCCGCGGCCGAGTTCCCGATCTCGGGCTACGTCAGCACGCAGGAGTGGTACGACAAGAACGCCAAGACCGCGGCGGCGTTCCAGCGGGCCATCCACAACGCGGCCAAGCTGATGGAGAACAACCGCGAGGTGGTGGCCAAGGTGCTGCCCAACTTCACGCAGATCGACGCGGCGACCGCGGCCACCGTCACCTTCCCGTACTTCTCCAGCAACGACAACCCGGTCCGCCTCCAGCGGGTGGCCGACTGGATGCTGGAGGCCAAGTGGCTCAGCAAGGGGATCGACGTCAAGTCGCTGATGTCGCCCACCACCTCCGGGTGAGCGCTCAGGTCCTGTCTCGTGCCCGCCCGGCGTCCGCGGCCACCCGCTGGTCGCGCCGGGCGGCCGGGGCGCTGGCCTTCGCCGCGCTGATCGAGCTGCTCAGCAGGACCGGCCTGGCCGATCCGCAGTTCCTGCCGCCCGCCACGGAGATCGTCGGGCGGGCGGTCACGCTGCTGTTCGATCCGGCGTTCGGCGCGCACGCCCTGACGAGCCTGCTCGCGTGGGCGATCGGGCTCGGGCTCGCGGCGGTGATCGCGGTGCCGCTCGGCCTGCTGCTCGGCAGTGTGCCGATCATCGACGCCGCCACGCGTTCCGTCGTGGAGTTCCTCCGGCCGATCCCCTCGGTGGCGCTGATCCCGCTGGTGGCGCTGGTGATCGGGACGGGGCTGCAGCTCCGCGTCACGCTCGTGGTCTACGCCTCGCTGTGGCCCATCCTCTACAACACGATGTACGGCCTGCGCGGCGTCGACCCCCTGGCCAAGGAGTCGCTCAGGTCGTACGGCTTCGGGCGCCTGGCGGTGCTGCTCCGGGTGTCGTTGCCGTCGTCGGCGCCCTTCATCACCACAGGGTTCAGGCTGGCGGCCGGGGTGGCGCTGATCCTGACCGTCAGCACCGAGATCGTGGCCGGGCGGGGCGAGGGGATCGGGGTGTTCATCTTCTTCGCCGGGATCGCCGTGCCCGCGCGCATGGTCGACATCCTGGCCGGGGTGTTCTGGGTCGGGCTGTTCGGGGTGCTGGTGAACGCGTTGCTGGTCGCGGCCGAGCGGCGGGCGTTCCGCTGGCACCACGCGCAGTTGGGAGAGCGCGCATGAGGACCCGTGGTATGCGTACGGCGGCGTTCCGGGCGCTGGTGCTGGCCGTCCTCGTGATCGTGTGGGAGGCGGTCACGCAGGCGGCGGGCAGCACGTTCTTCCCGCCGCCCAGTACGATCGTGGGGCGGATGCAGACGATGTGGTTCTCGGGGCCGCCCGGCACGTTGTTCCTGACCGACGCGGCCATCGGGAACATCCTGCCGAGCCTGGGCAGGATGGCCGCCGGGTTCGCCGGGGGCGCGCTGGCCGGGGTGGCGCTCGGGCTGGCGCTGGGGTTGTCCGTCAGGGCGTACGACTATCTCGACGGGGTGTTGCAGTTCCTGCGGGCGATCCCGCCGCCGGCGCTGGTGACGGTCTTCCTGGTGGTGTTCGGGTTCGGGCTGCGGATGCAACTGGCGTTCATCGTGTTCAGCATCGTGTGGCCGGTGTTGCTCAACACCGCCGACGGGGCCCGCTCGGTCGAGCCGCTGCACCTGCACACGGGCCAGGTGTTCCGATTGTCGCGGGCCGAGCGGCTCTTCCGGGTGATCCTGCCGTCGGCGCTGCCCAAGATGTTCGCGGGGCTGCGGCTGGCGCTGTCGCTGTCGCTGATCGTCATGGTGTTCTCCGAATTGTTGCCCGGGACCACGAACGGCATCGGATTCCAGCTCACGGAGGCGTACTCGACCTTCGACCTGCCCGCCATGTGGGCCGGGATCGTGCTGCTCGGGGTGCTGGGCTACCTGCTCAACGAGCTGTTCCTGATCGTCGAACGGCGGGTGCTGGCCTGGCACCACGCCGCCCAGCAACTCGTTGGTTGAGATCGCGCCCTGAAAGAGGTTTACCTGACAGACATGTCTGGCAATTCCCGCTCCGATAGAGTGTTTTTCGGCTCGGAAAGAGTCGCCGTGTTGCCCGCGGTCTCGCCCCCCAAGGAAATCCATTGCTCGAAATAGACAATCTTTCTCATGTGTACGGCGGCGGTAGCCCTAACGCGCACCACGCCATCGACGGGCTCAACCTGAGCGTCGCAGCGGGCGAACTGCTGTGCATCGTCGGGCCCTCGGGATGCGGGAAGTCGACGCTGCTGCGTTCGATCGCCGGCCTGATCAGCCCGACCGGCGGGCAGGTCAGGGTGGAGGGCAACCTCGTGCGCCAGACCCCCGACAACCTGGCCGTGGTCTTCCAGGACTACAGTCGCTCGCTGTTCCCGTGGATGTCGGTGGCCGACAACGTGGCCCTGCCGCTGCGCCGCAGGAACATGGACAAGCGCCAGCGCCGCGAGGCCGCCCACGAGGCCCTGGAGTCGGTCGGGCTGTCGGGCGCGGAGCGCAAATACCCGTTCCAGCTCTCGGGCGGGATGCAGCAGCGGGTGGCGATCGCGCGGGCGCTGGCGTACCGGCCGACGCTGATGCTGATGGACGAGCCGTTCGGGTCGGTGGACGCGCAGACGCGCGAGGACCTGGAGGACCTGGTGCTCAAGGTCCGCGGGCATCACCAGATGACGATCGTCCTCATCACACACGACATCGACGAGAGCGTTTACGTGGGCGACCGGGTCGTCGTGCTCTCCAAGGCGCCCGCGCACGTGGTGGGGGACCTGAAGGTGGACCTGCCGGGGCCGCGCGACCAGATCACCACCCGCGAACACCCCGACTTCGTCCATCTCCGCGCCGAGGTGGGGCGTCTCGTTCGCGGCCACGCCACCGTATAAACACATTCAACTGTTACGGCGGAGCCGAGCCGGCCGCCACCCGCCGTCCATGGCTGGGCGCCTCCAGGAGGACGCCCGCTGACCGGTGCGTGGCCAGCCGCCGTAACGGCGCTTGCTTTACCGGCTTCGTGGTTCAAAACCCGTGCTCACCGGCGTCAGTGCTGCGGTTCGTGCTCGGTGGCGCGTTGGGCGGAACAGCTCTGGGAGCAGGGCGAACAAGCCGAGGGCGGCCAGCGCGGCGCCGAGCCAGAGCGGGGCACGCAGGCCGTACGCGTCGATGGCCAGGCCGCCCGCCGAGGAGCCGATGATGACGCCCAGGGTGATGAAAGACGAGTGCACCGTGTTGACCAGCGGCCGGGCGTTGGCGGTGCGCTGGACGCGGGTGACCATGGCCGGGTTCATGGTGACGCCTACCAGGCCGACGCCGAGCATGAACGCCACCGCCGGGACGCTGAGGTGGGCCAGCAGGGCGAACCCGGTCAGGAAGATCAGGTTCATGGCCAGGCCCCACACCTGGACGCTGACCGTGTGCCGGTCGGCCAGGCGCCCGACGACGGTGTTGCCGACCACGGTCGCGGCGCCGTAGGCGATGAGCAGCAGCGGCACCGTGCCCTCGCTGATGCCGGTGACCTGGGTGAGGATCGGGTTCAGGTAGCTGAAGGCGGAGAAGGTCGCGCCGATGATGAGGGTGCTGGTGGACAACACCACCCACAGTTTGGCGTTCTTGAAGACCTGCAGCTCGTCCCGGAAGTTCGCGCCGTCGCCGCCGGTGCGCTCCAGACGGGGTATGCCGATCAGCGTGGCGAGCGCGGTCAGGACCGTCAGCCCGCTGATGGCCCAGAACGCGGCCCGCCAACCCAGGTGCTCCCCGATCAGGGTGGACAACGGGAGCCCCAGCAGCGTGCCGACCATCAGCCCGTTCATGACCATCGCGATGGCCCGTCCGCGCACCTGCGGCGCCGTCAGGTGCGCGGCCAGGGAGACGGCCACGCCGAAGAACGCCTGCGAGGCCACCCCGGTGACCACCCGCGCCACCATCATGATCGGGTACGAGGGCGCGACGGCGGCCAGCACGTTCCCCGCCAGGAAGATCGCGAACAGCGCCATGAGCGCCGCCTTGGGAGACAGTCTCACCACCGCGACGGTGAGGAACGGGCCGCCGACGGCCATGGCGACCGCGAAGGCGGTGATGAGGTAGCCGATCTGCGGGATGGTCGCGTCCAGTCCGCCGGCCAGCTGCGGCATGAGTCCGGCGACGGCGAACTCGCTGGTCACCATGGCGAAAATGCCGAGGGCCAGCAGGTATACGGCACGGGGCAAGGTCGGTCGCTCCTTCGGGGGCAGGTTTTGCATCGAACGGTGTAGAACGCGGGCATGCGGATGCCCGCCGTGGACTCGGCGAAAGTGTCAGGTCAGAGCGTCCATGGCCGTGGTCGCGATGGACTCCAGGGCGGCGCGGTCCGCACCCCCTTGCGCGGCGACCCGGAGGCCCGCGATCACGGCGTTGACGAAGCGGGCCAGCGATTCGGGGGTGCGCGTGGAGGTGATGTCGCCGGCCGCCAGCCCGGCCGCGATGGCGCCCCGCAGGGAGTCGAGCCGCCGGGCCATGTCGCGCTCCAGGAGCAGGGCGACCTCCGGGTCTCGGCCCGCCAGCTCCACCGTGGTGTTGACGGTCAGGCACCCACGGCCGTGGCCGTCACGCCTGGACGCGGACTCGATCTCGATGATCTCGGCGAGCAGCGTGCGGATCCGCTCGACGGCCGGCCGCTCCTGGTCGTCCAGGACGCGTAGCGCGTTGCCGGTGGTGGCCTCGATGTAGCGGGTCAACGCGCGCTTGAACAGCTCGTGCTTGCTGGTGAACGCGTTGTAGAGGCTGCTGCGGTCGAGCCCGACGGCATCGCACAGGTCACGGGTCGAGGTGGCCTCATAGCCGTACGCCCAGAAGAGGTCCATCGCGGTGCCCAGCACCTGATCCTCGTCGAATGTGCGCGGTCGAGCCATGCGACGCACCTTACCCGTTTTACACCGATCGGTGCAATATGCCCCGATCAGGGTGATTGCGTGAGCCCGATGACGTGACCGGGATGGTCGACGAGGCCATGGCCGCCACCGCCCGCCTCCTCCTCGACCGCCACACCCGCTCGACCGGCCTTTGACCGGGTGCAAGGGCCTGGCGTGCAGATCTGCGGCGAATGCGCGGTCCTGGCAGGCGAGATCATCGCCGCCCGACACCAGCAGGACCTCGAGCCGGGGCGACGCCTGATCGGCTGAGCCGGCCGCGGCGCACCGCCCTCTGTCGCCGGCTGATAAACGGGTTGCGGGCGCCGAGAGGATGGACTGCATGGATCGACAGCTGCTCAGCGCCATCGCGCACCGCGACCATCCGATCGCCGCACCCGTCTCGGCGGCCAACCTCGACCGTTTGCTGCGCCGGGCGGCGCTGCCGGAGGGGGCACGCGTACTCGACCTCGGGTGTGGCGAGGGCGAATGGTCGCTCCGGGCGCTCGAGCTCGTCCCGTCGTCCGTGGCGGACGGTGTGGACATCTCCCCGCACGCGGTGTCGGCCGCGGAACGGTCCGCAGCCGCGCGCGGCCTGTCCGACCGGCTCTCCCTGCACGTGACGTCCGCCGCCGAGTTCTCCGCCACCGAACCGTACGACCTGGTGATCTGCCTGGGCTCGACCCACGCGTTCGGCGGTTTGACGGAGACGATGGACGCGGCCGCCAAGTTCGTCCGGCCTGGCGGGCTGGCGCTGGTCGGGGAGGGCTTCTGGGACCGGCCGCCGGCCCCGGAGATCGCCGAAGCCTTCGGCGCGTACCCTGACCTGGCGGGCACGGTCACCACCGCCGAGTCCGGCGGCTGGCTGACCGTCTACGGCCACGTGAGCGACCTGGCCGAATGGGACGAGTACGAATGGTCGTGGACCGGCACGCTGGCCCGCTGGTCCGCCGACAACCCCGGCCCCGACGGTGAGCAGGCCCTCGCCGTCATGAGAGAGCACCGCGAGATGTGGCTCAACGGCTACCGAGGCGTGCTCGGCTTCGTCTCCCTTCTGCTCCGACGCGTGTGAGTCGCACCCCGCGTCATGGCCGGTGTGCCGCCTCAAGCGAGTTCCAGGCCGCCGGCGCCGCTCGCCGGACCGTTTCGCGCACCGAGTTCGCCGCCATGTCCCGCGGCATGCCGCTCCTGGACGACCGGACATATCGCGAGGACATGGACCGTCACGTCAATGACGATCTCTACGACCCTTACGACCGCGCCCTCGGCAGAAGCGAGTTCACCGAGGACGAGAGGTGAACCACGCTCAAGGTTTGCTCGACACCGACATCCTCATCTTGCGAGCCGGGATCGACCCCGACGAACTGCCCGACAAGATGATGATCAGCGCCATCACGACTGCGGAGCTGTCGGCCGGCGTCCTGGCGGCGATTCGCCACGTCGCCCACCACCGTCGGCGAACCGCCACCCGCGCGTCGGCGCCTCGACGACTGCCGCGCCCCCTGCAGCTTCTCCTGGCCTCAGGCGATCTTGTATTCGGTGTCGCCGAAATCGGCGACCACGCGCAACCGCCCGCCCAGCGCCTCCACGTACGCGCGCAACGTGGAAACCTCAACTCGATCCAACTCCCCGTGCTCAATCGCCGACACGCGTGGACCGGACACGCCCATCGCGTCAGCCACATCCCGCTGGGTGAGCTCCTGCTCCCTTCGAATCTCAGCCAGCCTGTGGGCACGAATCTCCGCCTTCAGCCTGGCCATGGCGGCGTCCTTCTCGGCGGGCGAGCGTACGGGGCGCCCCGCGGCCTTTCGCCGCTCGTGCGCCTGCCGCTTCACCTCGTCCCAACTCGTTGCGCTCATTCGTACTCCCTCGAGTTCAGTTCGGCCAGGTGTTGCGCGTATCGCTTCTCGGCGATTGCGATATTGATGTCGTACCAGCGGTCCCAGCTTCCCGATTTATCCCCCGCCACAAGAAGAACCGCTCGCCGGACCGGGTCGAAGGCGAAGATGATCCGGATCTCGCTGCTTCCACATGATCCAGGACGAAGTTCTTTGAAGTGGTGCTGATCCGCCCCCTTCAGCCGGTCCACAAGGGGGCGACCCAATGTGGGGCCGAGCTGCGCCAACATATCGATGGCATCCTCGACCTGTTCAGCGGTGCCCCAGTCCTCATCGCACAAGCGGTCGAACCACTCTCGGACCTCGGCCACAAGCACTACTTCCCAACTGGCCACTGCTTCAATTTAATGCCTGTGTTAAGTCCTCGGCAAGCGGCGCCGCGCCACGCTCTCGCGCAGCTGACCTTTGGCCCCGGGGTGGGTGTCGGGCGGCCCACCACCCAAGAGGGGCAACGGGTGGGAGCCGCCGGTCCACCTACTCCGAAGACCTACACAGGGGTGTGCATGTGGCGGGTCAGGGCGTGCTCCACCAAGGTGATCAAGGTGGATTTGACCGACTCTCGTTGTCTGGCGTCCAATCGGACGATCGGGATGTGGCCGCCGATCGACAGGGCCTCGCGGAGTTCGTCCTCCGCGTGGGCGAACTGGCCGTCCCAGCCGTTGATGCCGATCACGAACGGCAGTTTCGCCTCTTCGAAATAGTCGATCGCCGGGAAGCTGTCCGCCAGGCGGCGGGTGTCCACCAGCACGACCGCGCCGATGGCGCCGCGTACCAGGTCGTCCCACATGAACCAGAAGCGGTGCTGTCCGGGAGTCCCGAACAGGTACAGAATCAGGTCACGGTCGAGCGAGACCCGGCCGAAGTCCATCGCGACGGTCGTGGTCGTCTTGTTCGGCGTGAGCGAGACGTCGTCGACGTGCGCCGAGGCGTCCGTCATGACCGCTTCCGTGGTGAGCGGGAGGATCTCCGACACCGCACCCACGAATGTCGTCTTCCCCACGCCGAAGCCCCCGGCCACGACGATCTTCGTCGAGGTTAGGCCGGGGCTAGAGCCTGCGAAGTCCACTGAGCACCCTTTCGAGCAAGTTGAGGTCCGGCTTTCCCGCGTCCAGCGCAGGCTGGTGCACGCGGATCAGGCCTTCCGACGCCATGTCGGCGATCAGCACCCGGACCACGCCAAGAGGCTGGCGTAAAAGGGCGGAGATCTCGGCAACCGACCGGACGTTCCGGGTCAGCTGGATGATCGCCTGATACTCCGGACTAAGTAGGGAAATGTCTTGGTATTCCGACGTCACAGAGGACACCAATGCCTCCATGGCGAACTTCATCCGCGGCGCGGTGCGCCCCCCGGTCACGGCATAAGGCCGTACCAGGGAGCTCGGCTTCTGCGGACGGGGAGCCGCCGGATGCGGCGGAGTGCTATCACCAGCCCAACCCTGACCTGACACCATGATCTCCTGTCACCACCCCGCTAGCGGGGGCGGGCCGCTTGCAGCTCAGCGCGTACGGCCGGAGTAAGAACCTGGCCCGCCCGCTCAACCAGCAAAGTCATCTGGTACGCCACCAGGCCCATGTCACAGTCGGGAGCCGCCAGGACAGCCAAACAGGAGCCATCGCTGATCGACATGATCATCAAGAGCCCACGCTGCATTTCGATAACGGTCTGCGACACCATACCGCCCTCGAAGACCCGCGCGGCGCCCTGGGTCAAGCTGATCACACCCGAGGCCACCGCGGCGAGCTGATCGGCCCGGTCCTTGGGAAACCCCTCGGAGAAGGCCAGTGGCAACCCGTCAGACGACACCACGACCGTGTGGGCGACGCCTGGCACGTTGTTCACGAAGTCCGTGATCAGCCAGCTGATACCGCGCGCTCCCTGGCTCATTTCTCTCATTTATCCTCCTCATTCTCGTCTCCGCGGGTGAACGCTCGGCCTTGGCGGACACCCTGCTGGAAGCTGGAGAGCCGGCTGCGCAGCCGCTCGGGTGAAACTTGCGGCGCCGGTGAAGTGGCCTGGGGCTCGGCGAGGCTCGCCGTACCAGGCACCAGGTTGGCCTTGGGGACGCGGCGGGGCAGGCCCGAGGGCGTCGTACCGCCCTGCGCGGGCTGCGCGGCGGCCTGCGCGGCCTGGAAGCCGGAGTCCGCCGGCGAGGACCAGGTCGCCCCCGCACCCGACGCGCCGGGCGTGCGCTGCGGCAGCCCGGACCTGCCAGCTGTCCCGGCGACCGGAGGCGCCGGCGCGGCAGGAGCCGGGTCCGCGGGTACGGCCGGGTGCACAGCCGTGATCTCCGGCTCGCCCTCGGGCTCGTAACTCGGCCGCAGCTGCTCGGGGTCCGGCCGCCGGAACCAGTCCGAACCGACCGACGAGAAGATCGGCAGGAACTCGTCGCCCTGCTCCTCCATGGGCGAGTTGCGCACCACGGGCAGCGGCCCGGTCAAGTCCTGCGAGGTGTAGTCGCCGGGCCCGAACCGCCCGTAGTCGGAGCGCCCGTTCTGCTCGTAGTGGTCGGCGGGCTTGGGCTCCTCGGCGAACGGCGAGCGGTAGGACTCCTCGGACTGCGGCCGCGGCCGGTCCTCCGACTCGAACAGCGACCTGCGCGGCAGCGGGTCCGAGAACGACGACCAGCGCGGCTCCTCCTGAGGCTGCGGCGGCGGCTCGGTGGCGAACGACGGCCAGCGCGGCTCGTCCTCCCGCAGGGGCGGCGGCTGCTCGGCGAACGACGGCCACTGGTTCTCCTCGAACGGCCGCGCGGCCGGGGGCTGCTCCTCCGCGAACGACGGCCATCGCTGCTCCCCGAAGGGCGCGGGCGGCTGATCCTCGGCGAAGGACGGCCAACGCTGCTCGTCCTGCGGCTGCCCGGTGTACGGCGACGGCTGCTCGCCGAAGCCCACAGGCTGCTGCTCACCGAACGAAGGCTGCTGCTCACCGTACGGCGGCCAACCGGCCCCCGGCGCGGGCAGCGACCCCGGCCACTGCGTGTCCATCACCCGGTCGGGAGTGTCCATGGAAGGCGCCGAGGGGTAGGACCCTGACCCGTTCTGCGAAGGCTGCCCGAACGTGCTCGGATCGAACGTCGTGAACGCCTCGTACTGCCCGCCGGGCTGCGCGGACCCGAGCCCGCCGCTGATGAGCATGTCGGGCATCATGACCAGCGCGCTCAGCCCGCCCGTCTCCCGCATGCTCAGCTGCACCCGGATGCCGTGCCGCAGTGCCAGCCGGCCGACCACGAACAGGCCCATGCGCCGGGAGACCGACACGTCCACGACGGGCGGGTTCGCCAGCCGCCAGTTGGCCTCGGACAGCTCCTCCTGGCTCATGCCGATGCCCAGGTCGTTGATCGACACGAGCACGCCACCCTCGACGGGCGTGCTGGTGACCTGGACCTTGCTCTCGCGGGGCGAGAAGGAGATGGAGTTCTCGATCAGCTCGGCGAGCAGGTGGACGGCGTCGGTGACGGCGGGGCCGACGATCAGCGTGCCGGACGAGATCTGGATCTGGACCCGTTCGTAGTTCTCGACCTCGGACAGCGAGGCGCGGGCGATGTCGACCAGCGGCACCGGTTCGCTCCACTTGCGGGCGGCCTCCTGGCCGGCCAGGACCAGGAGGTTCTCGCTGTTGCGGCGCATGCGGGTGGCGAGGTGGTCGAGGCGGAACAGGTTCGCCAGCCGCTGCTCGTCCTCCTCACCCTGCTCCAGGCCCTCGATGAGCTGCAGCTGGCGTTCGACCAGCGTCTGGCTGCGGCGGGAGAGGTTGACGAACATCGAGTTGACGTTCGAGCGCAGCTTGGCCTCGTCGCCGGCCAGCCGGATCGCCTCGCGGTGGACCTCGTCGAACGCCCGCGCCACTTCACCGATCTCGTCGCGGGTGTTGACGCCGACCGACGGCACCTCGGGTACCTGCGCCCCATCGCCCGACTCGCGCAGCACGCGCACGGTCTCGGGCAACCGGGTCGTGGCGACCTGGAGCGCCTCGGCCCGCAGCCGGCGCAGCGGGCGGACCAGCGAACCGGCCACGCGGGTGGTGATGATCAGGACGAGCAGCAGCAGGACGAGGATCAGCGCACCGGAGATGATCGCGTTGCGCTGCTCGGTGTCGCTCAGGTCCCTGGTGGTCGCCACGATCTTGGTGGCCAGGCCGTCCTCGACCTTGCGCATGGCGTTGCCGGTCAGGGTGGTGCTGTCGTACCAGAGGCTCAGGTCGCGGCGGGTGGTGACGTCGAGGTCCCTGATCCGGTCGTACTCGCGTACCTGGGCCAGGGCGCGTTGCCGCATGGCGTCGGCGAGGTCGACCTGCGGTCCCTTGACGCCGTCCTCGTACGCCTTGAGGTCCTTGGGGGCGGCCTCCTGCTCGAAGGCGGCCAGCTCGGCCTGCTGCTTGTCCCAGGAGCCGAGGAAGTCCGTCCAGTCGTCCTTGTCCAGCTCGCGCTGGACGAGCGCGACGATGAGGATGATCTGCTGGCGCGAGACCTCCTCCTTGACCCGCTGGATCGAGCCGAGCGCGGCCACGTCGCCCTGCAGGGCGTCGTCGTTCACGCCGTCGCCCAGGTCGCCCTGGATGCCGGCGAAGACGCCGATCATGGTCGTATACGTGCTGATGGCCGCTCGCGGCGGCGCGTTCTGGACCATGGACTCGCGCAGGCTGTCGAGGCCGTCGAGCCACCGGCGCATGTTCGCGACGCCTTCGCGGACGCGAGCCGGGTGCGCGGCGTCGATGGCCGTGGCCGCGGCGAGCACCTGTCTCTTGGTCTTGTCCGTCGCCTGGCGCTGGGTCTTGAGCTGGACGAGGCGTCCGCCCTTGTTGTGGTCGGCGACGTACCACGCGGTGAGCGTGCGTTCCTTGCCGAGCTCGTGGTTGAGCGCTCCGATGCGCTGGACCAGCTCGGCGACCTGGGTGAGCCGGCGGTATTCCGCGCTGGTGCCGATGGCGTTGGCCAGCTGTACGCCGGCGAGCAGCACACCCACGACCGTGGGGATGAGGATCAGCGCGACCAGCCTCGAGCGCACACGCCAGTTCCCCAGCCGGAGACGTCCGCCTGTGTACTCCCCTGACCTCGTGTGCCTGGGGTTTTCAGTCCTCACTGACTCTCGCAACCTCTCGCCGGTACGTGCTCGAAAAAATCAGACACGCGTGTGGCGCATGGGATTCTTTCCGGCTGGGTAATTGGAACACAACCCGTACCAGATCGGCCAACCGAACATATCCCATCAAATGGCCCCAAAGAGGGATTTTGGGGCACATCTCGCCGTACACGTTTTCAGGCGGGCCGGAACGAATCCCGTTCAGCCGGTGCCGCGTGCTTCACCATCAGGTGCCGCGTCACCGAATACTCCTGCACCGCCTCCTGGCTCATGTCCTTGCCGAACCCGCTGCCCTTCACCCCGCCGTGCGGTGCCTCGCTGGCGATGGGCAGATGGTCGTTCACCCAGGTCACGCCCACATCGAGCCGATGCGAGACGCGCATGGCCCTGGAGACGTCACGCGACCACACCGACGACGCCAGACCGTATCTGGTGTCGTTGGCCAGCCTGACCGCCTCGTCCTCGCCGTCGAACGGCAGGGTCACCAGCACGGGCCCGAAGAGCTCACCCTGCACGATCTCACTTTCCTGCGCGACCTCGCCGACCAGCGTGGGCGGGTAGAAGAACCCCGGCCCGGCGATCGGGGCGCCTCCGTGCAGCACGCGCCCGCCGGCCCTGGAGACGAACCCGTGCACCCGGTCCCGATGCGCCGCGGAGATCAGCGGGCCGATGTCCGTCGCCGGGTCCCACGGGTCGCCGGCGGTGATGCCGGCCAGAGTCGCCCGGATCGCCTCCACGGCGTCGGCGTAGACCTCGCGGGCGACGTACACGCGGGTGGCGGCCGTACAGTCCTGCCCGGTGTTGTACGTGGCCCCCATGGCCACGCCGCGGGCCATCTCCGCCAGGTCGGCGTCCTCGAAGACCAGCGCGGGCGCCTTGCCGCCGAGCTCCAGGTGCACCCGCTTGAGCGTGGCGGCCGCGCCGGTCATCACGGCCCGGCCCGTCTCGGTGGAGCCCGTCACGCTGACCATGTCCACGCCGGGGTCGGAGACCAGTGCCTGGCCCACCTCGGCGTCCCCGGTGACGGCCTGGACGAGCCCCTCGGGCGCGCCCGCCTTGGCGAACAGCTCGGCCAGCCGCAGCGTCGTGCGCGGCGTCTGCGGCGCCGGCTTGATCACCACCGCGTTGCCCGCGGCCACCGCCGGTCCGACCTTCCAGACGGCCATCACGAACGGGAAGTTCCACGGCGCGATCGACCCCACCACCCCGACGGGACGGCGCAACATGACCGAGGTGTAGCCGGGGCTGAACACCCCGGCGCCGGAGCCTTCGAGCGAACGGGCGGCCCCGGCGAAGAAGCGCAGGTTGTCCACCGCGAACGGCAACTCGCCGTCCCGGAACACCGCCGCCGGTTTGCCCGTCTCCTCCACCTCCAGCCTGGTCAGCTCCTCGGCATCGGCCTCCACCAGGTCGGCGAGCCGCAGCAGCAGCCGCGCGCGCTCGGCCGGAGTGGTCTGCGACCACTCCTGAAAAGCCACACGAGCCGCCTGTACGGCCGCCCCCACGCCCTCCACCGGCGTGTCCGGAATTTCGGCACATGGGAGCCCGGTGGCGGGGTTGATCAGTTCACGCATGGGAAGACTTCATCTCTCAGGGTCGTACTACTGACCGAGCTGCTCGATCAGGTCGGCGGCCTGGCGCAGGCCATCGCGGCGCCGGATCTCCTCGCCCGCGGCGGCCAGCCTCGCACGCAGCCCGGTGTCGCCGAGCAACCGCGCGACCGCCCCCGTCAGGTCGTCGTCGGTGAAGGTGTAGGTCGAAAGCCTGACACCATAGCCCAGTTCGTCCACCCTCTGGGCGTTGTCGTACTGGTCCCAGAAGAGCGGCAGCAGGATCATCGGCTTGCCGAAGTGCAGCGCCTCCGTGGTCGTGTTGTTGCCGCCGTGGGTGATGACGAGGTCACACAGTGGGATGATCTTAGTCTGCGGCAGGAACTCCGAGCCCCACATGTTGTCCGGAAGCTTGATCTCCTCGTGCAGCGGGCCCATGGAGACGATGTACTGGTGCGGCGTGCCGGCCAGCACGTCGATCACCCGCTGCATCAGCTCCACGTCGGAGGAGCCGAGCGAGCCGAGCGAGAAGTAGATCAGCGAGCTCCTGCGCTCGTGCTTATGGTCGCGCCCGCTTCGCTCCTCGTTGGCTCCTCCGTCGCTCTCTCGTCGCGAGCTCCTGCGCTCGAAGGGCAGCGTGAAGTCCTCGTCGGTCTCGCGTACCGAGGAGTCGAGCCGGTGCCACGTGGAGCCGAGCGGGCGGGCGCCGGCGTAGTCGAGGATCTCGGGGTAGACGTAGAGGTTCAGGTCGCCCTCGTGGATGAAGTCGAGGTCCGGCAGGGGCTCGGTGCCCTGCGCGACCGACCACTCGTTGAAGGCGGTCCAGAGCTCGCGGTGGGTGCGGTCGTACTCGGCGCGGAAGGCGTCCCACTCGGAGCGGTCATCGGCCGGCAGGCCGGAGAAGACCGGCGCGATGTCCGCGCCGCGCACTTCCAGCGGGTTGCAGGAGACGATGCGGGCGAACTTCTTGCCCGCCGTGCGCAGCGCCGGGAACGTGATCACGTTGTCCTCGACGATCACGTCGGGGTTCACCCGCTCGATGATGGCCTTGAGCTGCGGCTCGCAATATTTCACGCCGTCGATCAGCTCGGCCCAGATGGGCTGGGTGACGGTCTCGAGCTGCTCCCGCGTGCTCTTTCGGTATTCGGGCGCGGTCTCGCGGATGAAGTCCTTCCAGAACTGGCCCGGGTCCTGCTCTTCGGCGTCCTCAGGCGGGGGCGCCAGGTCCACGAGGTCCTCCTCGAAGCCGAGCGCTTCGAGTTTGCCCTTCCACGACGCCTCGGCCGCGAAGACGACGCGGTGGCCGCGGCGGCGCAGGATGTCGCCGATGCCGATGCAGTTGTTGGTCGGGCCGTAGGCGCTTTCAGGCATGAACAGGATGGTGAGAGACATCGAGACTCCGGGGGAACTCATCGATTTGAAGAGGAATTCAAAAACGCGTCTGGCGTAAACGTAAAGTTAAGTGCACTATGGTCACGGCTAACTGAACAGCGGCCGAACGAGTGAAGGTGGTGAGGGTGGCTCAGCGTAAAAGCCGAAGTGACCGGCGCATCGACTTGATCGAGGCCGCACGCAGGGCCATCATCCGCCATGGCATCGACGGTGTACAGCTCTCGCACGTCGCCGAGGAGGCCGGGCTGACCTCCGGCGCCGTGCTCTACCACTACCCCGACCTCAGCGAACTGCTGGTCGAGGCGCAACACGCGGGCATGGAGCGCTTCTACGAGCAGCGCCTGCGGCAGCTCGCCGCGCTCACCGACCCGGCCGCGAAGCTGGTCGTGACGATCAGGTCGGGGCTCCCGACCGGGCCGCTCGACCCCGACGTACGCCTGCTCAACGAGCTGGGCGGGGCCGCGGGCCGCAACAGGGTCTATGGCGTGCTGCTCACCTCGCTCTACGACCGGCAGGTGTCGATGTACCAGGCGATCCTGGACACGGGGGCCGCGCTGGGGGTGTTCCGGCTGAGCGCGGACTCGGCGACGATCGCCCGCAACCTGGTGGCCCTGGAAGACGCGTACGGCTACCGCATCACGGCCAGGCACCCGGTGATCGGCCCGGCGGAGGCGGCCGAGCTCATCCTGTCCTACGCCCGCGTGGCCACGGGCAACGACCTGGCTCATTGACCGGCCGCCATGATGACCGCGTCCTGGGCGTCCCAGCGCACCCTGACCTTGGCGCCCACGTCCACACCGCTGGCCCCCTGTACGGCGACCAGCACCGGCTTGACATGGCCCGGCACGTCCACGGAGATGTGCGACACGCCGCCGTAGAAGCTGACGTCCAGGACCATGCCCTTGATGCCTTTGGCGGCGCTCTCGTGTTCACTGGTCGAGTCCGCCTCTTGCACCCTGGTGTCCGCACGTGGTTCCCCAGGTGTCCGGTTCGGCTCCCTCTCGTGTTCACTGGTCGAGTCCGCCTCACCTTGCACCCTGGTGTCCGCACGTGGTTCCCCAGGTGTCCGGTTCGGCTCCCTCTCCTCCACCAGCTCGACCTTCTCCGGCCGTACCGCCAGCAGCGCCTCGGCGCCCGCCGCCAGCTCCGTCAGGGGCGTGCCGCGCAGCGGGCCGAAGTCGTCGGTCTGGAGCGCGTCCAGGCCGCCGGCCGCGCCGTGGAAGAGGTTGTTGGCGCCGACGAAGTCGGCCACGAAGGGTGAGCGCGGCCGCTCGTAGAGCTCCACCGGCCGGTCCACCTGGCACACCGTGCCGCTGTCGAAGACCGCGATGCGGTCGGCCAGCGACATGGCCTCCTCCTGGTCGTGCGTGACGACCACGAACGTGATGCCGACCTCGTGCTGCAGCCGCTTCAGCTCCAGCTGCATGTCGGCGCGGACCTTCTTGTCCAGGGCGGACAGCGGCTCGTCGAGCAGCAGCAGCCGGGGCCGCTTGACGATGGAGCGGGCCAACGCCACCCGCTGCCGCTGCCCGCCGGACAGCTGGGCGGGCCGGCGCGCGGCGTGCGCCGTCAGCCCCACCGTCTCCAGCACCTCGTCCACGCGCTGCCTGACCTCGTGGCGGGGCAACCGCTCGCGCTCCAGCCCGTAGGCCACGTTCTTGGCCACGGTCATGTGCGGGAACAGCGCGTACGACTGGAACATGAGGCTGATCGGCCGCCGGTTCGGCTGCTTGGCCAGCAGGTCGGCGCCGTCGAGCGTGACCGTGCCCGCGTCCGGCGTCTCGAACCCGGCGATGATGCGCAGCAGCGTGGTCTTGCCGCAGCCGGAGGGCCCGAGCAGGGCGAAGAACTCGCCCTGCTCGATCTCCAGCGACACGTCGTCGAGCGCGACGACGTCGCCGAACCTACGGGAGATCCCGTCAACCCTGAGCACGTGACTCCCCGATTTTTGTCATGCGCTGCCCGGCGATCACCGCCGTGAAGCTCACGAGGAGCAGGATCGCAGCCAGCGCGTTGATCTTCGGGGTCACCCCGAAACGGATCATTGAGTAGATGACGATCGGCAGCGTCGGCTCGGCGTTCCCGATCGTGAAGAAGGCGATCACGAACTCGTCCAGCGACAGCGTGAACGCCAGCAGCGCCCCCGCGACGATCCCCGGCGCGAGCTGCGGCAGCGTGATCCGCACGAACGTCGCCACCGCCCCGGCCCCCAGGTCGCGCGAGGCCTCCTCCAGCGAGGTGTCGGCGTTGGAGAGCCTGGTGCGCACCACCGCCGTGACGAACGCCATCGAGAACAGCGCGTGCGAGAGGATCACCGAGTACAGGCCGAGCGTGAGCTGGATCAGGCCGTAGAAGAGCAGCAGCCCGATCGCCAGCACCAGGTCGGGCAGCACGGCCGGCATCAGCGCGAGCGCGTCCAGGAGCTTCGACCTGGTGTGCCGGGCCAGGCCGACGGCCAGCAGCGTGCCGAGCACGGTCGCGAGCGCCGTCGAGCCCGTGGCCACGATCAGCGTGTTGATCACGCCGGTCCTGATCCGCTCGTCCCCGGCCAGCTCGCCGTACCACTTGAGGCTGAACCCCTCGTAGGTGTACGCCGAGTCGCCGGAGTTGAACGACATGACGACCAGCACGACGATCGGCAGGTAGAGGAAGACGAACGTGGCCCAGAACGGGACGTACAGGAGCTTGGACCTACGCACGGCGGGCCGCCCAGGACTGCGCGAGCAGCAACACGACCAGCACCGCGATGAGCGCCAGCGTCACCGTCGAGGCGAACGGCCAGTCGCGCGCCGCCAGGAACTCGTTGCGGATCACGTTGCCCGCCATCAGCGTCTTGCTGCCGCCGAGCATCTCGGGGATGACGAAGTTCCCGAAGCTCGGCACGAACACGAACATGCACCCGGTCAGCACGCCCGGCACCGTGAGCGGCAGCGTCACCTTGCGGAAAGTGGTGAACGGCGCGGCGCCCAAGTTGGCGGACGCCTCGCGCAGCTCCGGGTCGAGCTTCTCGATGGCCGTGTACAGCGGCAACACCATCAACGGCAGGTACGAGTAGAGCAGGCCGGTGACGATCGTGCCCTCTTTGTAGAGCAGCTCCAGCTCCGTGCCGAGCAGCGAGTTCACCAGCCCCGGCCCGTTCAGCAGGATGATCCACGCGTAGATGCGGATGATGAAGTTCGTCCAGAACGGCAACACGATCGCCACCAGCGCCACCGTCCGCCACCTCCGGGGCAGCTGGGCGATGACGTAGGCCGTCGGGTAACCGAGCAGCAGCGCGATCAGCGTCGTGAGCGCCGCGATCTTCAGTGATCCGCCGAGCACCTGCAGGTAGACCGGATCGATCAGGCGCTCGAAGTTCTCCGTGGTGAACTCGTAGACCACCCCGCCGAAACGGCCGCGCTGGAAGACCGTGGTGCTGAGCACCAGCGCCAGCGGCACCAGCAGCAACACGACCAGGTACGTCAGGCCGGGCGAGAGGAACACGAACGCACCCAGCCGGCGCCCCCAGGAGCGGGACACCGGCCGGGTCCTTGCCTCAGACTTCACCGACGACTATCCGGCGGCCTGGACTTCCTGCGACAGGCGGGTGAACTTCGTCGACGCCTGTCCCAGGTCGATGATCGCCTCGCCGTTGAGCAGCTCGGCGGGCTTGATGCCGAGCAGCGAGCCCTTCGGGGCCTGCACCTTCTCCATGGCGGCCTTGTTGGGCACCTTGTAGTTGATGTTCGCCGCGGCCCAGCTGTGGATCTCGGGATCGAGGATGTAGTTGATCAAGGCGTGCGCGGCCTCCTTGTTCTTGGAGGACTTCATGATCACCATGGTGTCCACCCAGAGGTCGCTGCCCTCCTTCGGCACCTTGAACGCGATGTTGCCCTTCGGGTCGGTGGTCGGGCACCAGCCGTCCCACGCCTCGACCATGGCGGCCTCGCCGGACTGCAGCTTCTCGCCGAACGTGGTGTCGTCGTAGCTGAGCAGGTGGGGCTTGGCCGCGAGCAGCAGCTCCTTGGCCTTGGCGATCTCGTCGTCCTTGTCGGTGTTGACCGAGTAGCCGAGCGCCTTGAGCGCGGGCAGGGCCAGCCAGCGCTCGGTGGTCATCATGGTGACCTTCTTGTCCGCCCAGGCCGGCGGCTTGAGAAGATCGTTCCAACTCGTCACCGGGGTCTTCGCCAGGTCGGTGCGGTAGCAGATGCCGGTGGTGCCCCAGGTGTAGGGCACCGAGTACTTGTTGCCCTTGTCATAGGAGAGCTGGGTGGCCTCCGGGTAGAGGTTGGCCAGGTTGGGGATCAGCTCAGGGTGGATCGGCTCCAGCAGGCCCTGCTCGTTGAGCGCCTGGGCGTACTGGCCGGACACGAACGCCACGTCGATGCCGCTGTCACCGGGGGCGGTGAGCTTGGTCATCGCGACCTCGTTGGTGTCGTGCAACGAGATCTTCATGTCCTTGACCTTGAGCTTCGCCTTGACCTTCTCGGGAAGCTCCTTGGGCGTGTAGCCGTCCCACACCGTGACCTGGAGCGTCTGCTGCGACAGGTCCGCGTTGGGCTTGAGCTGGTCGGCTGCCGCCGCGGTCGTGCCTTCTGAGCTGGTCGACTCACCACCACCGCACGCCGCGACGGCAAGCGCGAGGCCGGCCGCCGCCGCGGCGGCCGGAAGACGACGGGTGAACCGGATACGGGACACGGCCGCTACTCCTTCTGAAATTGGCTGTAACAGAGGTCGCGCGACCTTACCGGACACAGCTGACCAGAGCAGGAGTGTTGCAGCAGAAATCAACATGAGCAAGACTTTTTATGACATTGCTACCAGGAAGTTTGGTCTACCAGTTGAATTGGGATTCAATAAGTCATCGCATGATCTCTCTGGGTGAGAACCCGCTCACCGCCGAAGACCGCGGCCTCACCGCCGCACTCCTGAGGCTGATGGCGGGTGAGCTGCCGCCGCCCTTCGCGGTGCGGCGCTTCCGCCCGCTGCCCAGCCTCTCGTACGGTCCTGGAGATCTCCACACTGGGGCTCCAGGTGAACGCGACTTCGGCCCGCACGTGGACCAGACCAACTATTCGGTGGTGGTGGACGAGAAGGTGGTCGTCAAGTGGCTCACCCCTCCGGTCCCGCTGCCCCATCCCACCCCGGAGATCCTCGCCCACCTCGTTGAGGCGGGCTTCAACCACACCGCCCCTCCGTACGCGGCGCTGACCCGCGTAGCTGACACGCACGAGGAGCTCCTGGCCCTGGTGACGGGCTACCTGCCGGACGCCAGGGACGGCTGGGAGTGGTGCGTGGACGAGGCGGCGGCGGGCACTGCGGACTTCGCTCCTGAGCTCGGCCGCCTGGCCGCCGACCTGCACCTCGCCCTCGCGACGCTCCCCTCGGGGAGGCCGGGTGACCTGGCGGTCCGAGCGGAGGCCGCGCTTCAGGAGGCCCTCGATCTCACCGGCGGCGAGGACGGAGCGTGGCTGGCCACCAAGGCCACGGCCCTCAGGCGCGAGCTGGCGCCCTTGGCCAAGCCCGTCACGAGCCCGCTCATCAGGATCCATGGTGATCTCCACGTCGGCCAGATCCTCAAGTGGCGCGACGGTTACGCGGTGATCGACTTCGACGGCAATCCCACCGTCACCGAGGCCGATCCGTACCAACCGGCGGCCAGGGACGTGGCCCAGCTCGCCATGAGCCTGGAGCACGTGGCCCAGGTGGCGATCAAACGACGGGACACCCCGCCCGCCCGGGCGGCCGCCTGGGTCGCGAAGGCCCGCGCCACCATGCTCACCGCCTACCGGGCCCGCCTGGCCGCGAAGGACCGGCCCGACCTCCTGGACGCAGACCTGATCCGCCCGTTCGAGGTGGAGCAGGAGTGCCGTGAGCTCATCTACGCCGCCCGCCACCTGCCCCGCTGGCGCTACGCCCCCATGGGTGTGCTGCGCACCTGGTACCACGAGGAGAACATCACGTGAATTCCGAGCTCTACCTGTCCGACCTGGAGTCCAAGCCGGCCTCCCTGGCGAACCTGGCCGACGCGCTGCAGGCGGACGACCCCTTCAGTCAGCTCCCGGACAACATCGACAGGGTGCTCTTCCTGGGCATGGGCAGCTCGCGCTACGCCGCGAAGGTGGCCGCCCTGCGCCTGCGCGCCGCGGGCATCGACGCGTACGCCGAGTACGCCTCCGCGGCGGCCACCGTCCCGGCCACCGAGAACACCCTGGTCGTGCCGATCTCGGCCACCGGCTCCAGCCGGGAGACGCTGGACGCCACGGCCCGCTACGCGAACGGCCCGGCGTTCCTGGCCGCCATGACGAACACGCCGGGCTCCCCCCTCACCGAGACGGCCGACCTGGTGATCCCCATGCACGCGGGCGAGGAGCGCGGCGGCGTCGCCTGCCGTACGTTCCAGCACACCCTGGCCCTGCTCCTGGCCCTGGAAGCCCGCCTCGCGAGGCGCGATCGCGACCTGACCACCCTGATCAGGCGGTCGGCGGAGGCCACGCAGGACCTGCTGGACCGCAGGGACGAGTGGCTCCCCCTCACGATGGAGCTGCTCGACGGCCCCCACGGCGTCTACACGATCGCCCCCGTGGAACGCCTCTCGTCGGCCGAGCAGTCGGCCCTGATGCTCCGCGAGGGCCCGCGCCGACCCGCCGACGCCTGCGAGACGGGCGACTGGTCCCATGTGGACGTCTACCTCACCAAGACCCTCGACTACCGGGCCCTGCTCTACCCCGGCTCCCGCTACGACGCCCAGGCCATGGAGTGGGTACGCGAGCGCGACTCCATGGTGATCACCGTGGGTGCGGAGGTGAAGGACGCCACGGCCGCGATCCGCTACCCGCACGACGGCGACCCGGACGTGGCCCTGCTCACGGAGACCCTGGTGGCGGAACTGGTGGCGGCGTACTGGTGGCAGTAGGTCAGTGCGCGCGCACGGTCATCGCGTGCTCGACGAGCGTGATGAGCGTGTTCTTGACCGCCTGCCGCGCCCGCGCGTCCGTACGGATGATGGGCACGTGCGGCGAGAGCGTGAGCGCCTCCCGCACCTCGCTCTCGACGTGCGGGAACGCCCCGTCCCAGCCGTTCAGCCCGACCACGAACGGGATCCCCGAGTCCTCGAAGTAGTCCACGGCGGGGAAGCTGTCGGCCAGCCGCCGCGAGTCCACCAGCACCACGGCCCCGATCGCGCCCCGCACGAGGTCGTCCCACATGAACCAGAACCGGTGCTGCCCCGGTGTGCCGAACAGGTAGAGGATCAGGTCGTGCTCCAGCGAGAGCCGCCCGAAGTCCATGGCCACGGTGGTGGTGGTCTTGCCCGGAGTGAGCCCGAGGTCGTCGATGCCCTCCGACGCGTCCGTCATCACCGCCTCCGTGGTCAGCGGCATGATCTCGGACACGGAGCCCACGAACGTGGTCTTCCCCACACCGAACCCGCCCGCCACGACGATCTTCGTGGAGGTGAGCCGGCTAGAGCCTGCGAAGTCCACTTAATACCCTTTCGAGCAGGCTCCTGTCGGGAAGGCCCGCCTCTAGCTGCGGCTGGTACACCCGGACCAGCCCATCCGCTTCCATGTCGGCGATCAGCACCCGCGCCACCCCGAGAGGGACGCTCAGCAGCGCGGAGATCTCCGCCACGGAACGCACCTGCCGGCACAGCTCGCTGATCGCGCGGTATTCGCGGGTGTAGGTCATGCCGAGTTGTGCTGAGGTGGCCGACGATACCAGCGCCTCCATGGCGAGCTCGGTGCGCGGAGTGGTCCTGCCGCCGGTGACGGCGTACATCCGGACGAGCGAGCTGCGCTCGGGCTCCGGCTCCCCGTTATCCCACGATGCCAACGTCTACTCCCATCACCGTGTCCATCTGGCCTCGCCCAGCGAGGCGGGCCGGTGATGGATGTCCTCGCTTCGCTGCGGATCCATCACCGGGCGCGAGGCGGAAAGTTCCGCCCGTACGGCAGGCGTGAGGACCTGCCCGGCGCGCTCGACCAGGATCGTCATCTGGTACGCGACCAAGCCCATGTCACAGTCGGGTGCGGCCAGCACCGCCAGGCAGGATCCGTCGCTGATCGACATCACCAGCAGCAGGCCGCGTTCCATCTCGACGAGGGTCTGGGTGACCCCTCCGCCCTCGAACACCCGCGCGGACCCCTGCGTGAGACTGACCAGCCCGGCCGCGATGGCGGCGAGCTGGTCGGCGCGGTCCTGGGGAAAGCCGCGGGAGAACGCCATCGGCAGGCCGTCGGCGGAGACCACCACGGCGTGCGCGACGCCGGGAACCTCTTCGACGAAGCGGCTGACCAGCCAGTTGATGTCCCTGGCGGCCTGGCTCAGCTCCTTCATCAGTCCTCCTCTAGCTCGGCGCGCCCCTTGCGCACGCCCTGCTGGTAGCTGGCCAGCCTGTTACGCAGTCGGTCAGGGGACAGCGGAGGAGCGGGAGCGGGCGGCGGCTTCAGGTTCGCGGTGCCCGGTACCAGATTCGCTCTCGGCGTGCGCTTCGGCAAGCCGGAGTTCGTGGTGCCGTTCTGCGCGGGCTCCGCGGCCGCGCCGGCGGCCTGCCATCCCTGGTCGGCGGGCGACGACCAGGCCTGGTCACGGTGGTCGTCGCGGTGCTCGTCGCGGTGGTCGGCCGTCGGCGACGACTTGGAGAACCAGCCGCTCTCCTCGACGGAGGCGAAGATGGGCAGGAACTCGTCCTTGGACGGCGCCGGGGTCGGCGTCGCGAACGAGGGGTACGACTCGCGCGGCAGGCCCAGGTCGGGTGGCGGCTGCTCGACCGAGTGGGTGTGCGGCGAGCTGAACCATGACGAGGGCTCGGGGGCGGCGGGCGCGGCGTCCAGCGACGGATGCCCGGCGGGGAGCGACGGATGCCCCGACGGATACCCGGACGCGAACGACGGAGGCCCAGAGGCAAGCCCCGGCGGTGGCCCGTAGGAAGGCGGCTGCGGGTTCGCCTGCCTGGGCACCTGGACGCGCGGCTGCGGCGTGGGAATCGTGCCCGGCGCCGCCGTGAGCAGCATGGGCGGCACCAGCACCATCGCGGTCAGCCCGCCGATGTCCTGCAACCGCAACTGCACCCTGATGCTGTGCCGCAGCGCCAGCCGTCCGACCACGAACAGCCCCATCCGCCGCGACACCGACACGTCCACGACGGGCGGGTTGGCCAGCCGCCAGTTGGCCTCGGTGAGCTCCTCCTGGGTCATGCCGATCCCGTGGTCGGTGACCGACAACAGCAGGCTGCCGCCGTCGATGCGGCTGCTGGAGATGATGACCTTGGTGTCCTGCGAGGAGAACGAGACGGCGTTCTCGACCAGCTCGGCCAGCAGGTGCACCACGTCGGTGACGGCCTGGCCGGCGACGGCGACGTCCGACTGCACCTGGATGCTGACCCGGTCGTAGCTCTCGACCTCGCCGAGGGCGGCGCGCACGATGTCCATCAGCTCGATCGGCTCGCTCCACTTGCGCGCCGCCTCCTGACCGGCCAGGACGAGCAGGTTCTCGCTGTTGCGCCGCATGCGGGTGGCCAGGTGGTCGAGCTTGAACAGGTCGCCCAGCCTGGTGTCGTCGCGCTCGCCGCGCTCCAGCCGCTCGATCAGCGTCAGCTGCCGCTCGACCAGCGTCTGGCTGCGCCTGGACAGGTTGACGAACATGGCGTTGACGTTCGAGCGCAGCTGCGCCTCGTCGCCCGCCAGCCGTACGGCCTCCCGGTGCACCTCGTCGAAGGCGCGCGCGACCTCGCCGACCTCGTCCCTGGAGAAGATCCCGATAGGCGGGACCTCGGTGTTGACCGCGCCCTCGCGCGACTCACGCAGATGTTGCACGAACTCGGGCAGCCGCCGGCCCGCGATCTCCAGTGCCTCGCCGCGCAGGCGGCGCAGCGGCCGTACGAGCGACCTGGCCACGCCGGTGGTGATCAGCAGGACGACCACGAGCAGCGCGAGCACGGCGCCCGCGGTGATGAACGCCTGCTGCCGCTCGTCCGCGCTGAGCGCCTCGCTGCGGGCCACGATGCCCTGCGCCTGGCGTTCCTCGACCGTGCGCATGGAGTCGACGACCACGTTCGACGCGTCGAACCACTCGTTGGCGTCATCCTTCTTGCTCAGGTCCAGGTTGCGCAGCGGCAGCCCGTTCGTGGCCCTGATCAGCACCAGCTCGCGCAGGAACAACATGCGGTCGGCGGACCTGCCGTTGACGGTCTCGTCGAAGAAGCGCCGCTCCTCCGCGGTGGCCTCGTCGGCGAAGCCCTTGCGCTCGTTGGCCTCCCTGGACTGCTCGCCGAGGAAGCGCTTGAGCTGGTCCTGGTCGAAGGCCCCCTCGACCAGCACGGCGGTGACCAGCGCCTGCTGGTAGGAGACGCTCTCCTTGGCGCGGGCCAGCCCGTCGAGCATGCGGGTCTGGCGGAACAGCTCGTCGTCCGCGCTGCCCTTGATCAGCTCCGTGTGGAAGGAGAGCAGGTCGTTGATCACCGTGGTGTAGAGCTCGACCGCGGGCCCCGGCAGCAGGTCGGCCTCCAGCGCCTGCTTGCGCAGGCCGGTCAGGTCGTCCAGGCGGCTGAGCAGGTTCTCGATCTGGTCCGCGGTACGGCCGGTCGCCTCGGTCAGCAGTTGCTGCGCGAGGCCGCGCACCTGCTTGGCCTCCAGGTCCACCTGGGCCATCTGGGCCTGCACCTCGGACAGCCCGTCCGCGGGGCGGTTGCGCGCGATGTACCAAGCGGTCCTGGCCCGCTCGGCGGACACCAGGTGGGTGAACCCGCCCAGCTCGGCGGAGAGCTGGGCGAACTGGTTCGTCCGCGCGTAGTCGCCCGCGGCGGCCGTCGAGGAGAGCACCTGGATGCCGCCCAGCAGCACGGCCGCGGCCGTCGGGATCAGGATGAGAGCGACGAGGCGTGCCCGGACGCGCCAATTGCGCAGGCGCCAGTTGCCCTCGCTCGCCTGCCTCTCACCCAAGTCTGTACTCACCGAACGCACCTCGCCCGAATCGGCGTATATGAGGGGGCCAGGGGCCCGTGGGAAATCAGCAAGTGCGGGTAATTGGAACACATCCCATGGCGGGGTGGCTACCCGAACATAACGCGACAAAATACGAGTCGTGTGACTCCTGAGAAGAGACCTGGGGCTCCATCTTGCGGCCTATAGGTCAGGAAATAAACCTTTAACAAAGGAAATGTCCGTCGGTGGGCGATTCGTACGTTCCAAGCGAGTAACGTGCGAGGCGCACCCAGGTCTCTGGAAGGTCACAACGTTGAGATTTCCGTGATTCCAGACATATGTTGAGCGACGTCAAAACGAGGAGGCAAGTGGTGGGGGATTCTCCCGACAGTGCGGCTATCACCGTTGCCGGCCTTTGGAAGATCTTCGGTTCCAGGGCGCAGAAAGTGCTGGACAGCGATGACAAGCAGCTTGAGCCCGCCGCGCTGAGAGAGAAGACCGGCTGCACCGCCGCCGTCAGGGACGTCAGCTTCGAGGTGCGCCCCGGCGAGGTCTTCGTGGTCATGGGCCTGTCGGGCAGCGGCAAGTCCACCCTCGTACGCTGCCTCACCCGGCTCATCGAGCCCAGCGCCGGCGACATCAGGATCGGCGGCGAGGACATCTGCAGCGCCTCCCCCGCCAGGCTCCGCGAGCTCCGTCGGCACCAGGTCAGCATGGTCTTCCAGCACTTCGGCCTGCTGCCGCACCGCAAGGTGATCGACAACGTCGCCTACGGCCTGGAGATCCAGGGCACCGCCAAGGTCGCCAGGCACGCGCGGGCCGGCGAGATCCTCTCCCTCGTCGGCCTCGACGGCTACGCCGACGCCTACCCCGACCAGCTCTCCGGCGGCATGCAGCAACGCGTGGGCCTGGCCAGGGCGCTGGCCGTGGACCCACAGGTGATGTTGTTCGACGAGCCGTTCAGCGCGCTCGACCCGCTGATCCGCCGCGACATGCAGGCCGAGGTGATCCGGCTGCACCGCGAGGTCGGCAAGACGATGGTGTTCATCACGCACGACCTGTCCGAGGCGCTCAGGCTGGGCGAGCGGATCGCGATCATGCGGGCGGGCTCGATCGTGCAGCTCGGCACGGCCGAGGAGCTGGTGGCCGCGCCGGCCGACGACTACGTGGCCGACTTCGTACGGGATGTGCCCAGGAGCCACGTACTGACCCTGCGCTGGATCTGCCGCGAGCCCGAGCCGGGAGAGCCGCTGGACGGGCCCGCGCTGCCGGTCACCACCCTCATCAAGGACGCCATCGGCGCCTCCTCCGCCTCCTCTCGCCCGATCAGGATCATGGACGGCGACGAGTTGGCGGGCGTCGTGGACCGGGTGGACCTGCTGACCTTCCTGTCGGGCGAGGACTTGTCCGTCAAGGCGGCCACATGAGCGAGCGCAGCGAGCGAACAATCAGACACAGCAGCATTGTGCTGCTCACGCGCCCGACGAAGGAGGGCGTGTGAGCAGCTCGGCTGTCAGCGCGCCTTCCAGGCTCGGGTTACCGAGGTGGGCGGCCCCGGCCGGGGTGGCGGTCCTGTTCGCGGCGGCGTACCTGGTCTTCCGCGGCACGGGGACGTTGCCGCACGACAACGAGGCGCCGCAGTTCCTGGCCGTCACCGACCTGCGCGAGTGGATCGACGACCATCGCAACGACAACCCGCTCTTCCTGTACTTCCTGAACTACATCCGGCTCTTCGTCGGCGGCCTCTACGACCTGTTCGAGACCGTCCTGTACGCGCTCGGCTGGCCCGGCATCACCGGCGTCATGGGCGCGCTGGCCTGGCTGGCGGGCGGCTGGCGGATCGCGTTGCTGGCGGTCGCGGGCGTGAGCGCGTTCGGGTTCCTGGGCTTGTGGCAGTCGAGCGTCGACACGCTGGCCCTGGTCTCGGTCGCGGTGTTGCTGTCGCTGGCCATCGGGATCCCGCTGGGCGTCTGGGCCGGGCTCTCCAGCCGCGTGCGCCGGGTGATCACGCCGGTCCTGGACGTCATGCAGATCATGCCGACGTTCGCGTACCTGGCGCCGCTCGCGCTGTTCTTCCACATCGGCGCGCCCGCCGGGGCCATCGCGACGATGATCTACTCGATCCCGCCCGCCATCCGCATCACCGCGCTGGCCGTCTCGGAGGTCTCGCCCACGGCGGTCGAGGCGTCCTCGTCGCTGGGCGCGACGCGCTGGCAGACGTTGTTCAAGGTCTACCTGCCGCTGGCCAGGTCCACGATGGCGCTGGCGGTGAACCAGACCATCATGATGGCCCTGTCCATGGTCGTCATCGCGAACCTGATCTCGGCCCCTGGCTTGGGCGGCGACATCATCCGCGGCCTGTCCCGGGCGCAGGTGGGCATCATGCTCCCGGCGGGCATAGCGGTCGTGATCATGGCCGTGGTGCTCGACCGGACGACGATGGCGATCGCCCAGCGAGGGAGCGCCGTCGCCTGGAGGAGCGGCGGGAGCGAAGCGACCAGAGCGGGGGAAGGCGGCGGCATCAAGGGTGACCGAGCCGCCTCACGGAGTGAGGCCATGAACACGCGCGACTCCCACGCGCGGATCGGCAGGCTCAACCTCGCCGCCGCGGGCGTGCTGGCGGTGGCCGGGCTCGCGCTCATCCCCGTGCTCCCCCGGACGTGGCCGGAGAACCTCACGGTCAACTTCGTCGCCGAGGTGAACGACGCCGTCCGCTGGGCCGAGACCAACTGGTTCACGGTCACGACGTTCATCAAGGACCTCACCTCCTACGCCCTGCTGAACCCGCTGGAAGGTGTGCTCACCTCGGCCCCGTGGTGGCTGATCGCCCTGGCGGTGCTGGCCGTCGCCTGGCGGGTGAGCGGGGTGCGCGCGGCACTGACCGCGCTCGCCTGCCTGCTGGCGATCGCGCTGCTGGGCACCTGGGAGCACGCCATGCAGACGCTGACCACGGTCGCCGTCGCGGTCCTGGTCACCCTGCTCATCGGCCTGCTGCTGGGGGTGGCCGCGGCCCGCTCGCCGCGCTACTCGGCCGTGCAGCGGCCCATCCTCGACGCCGCCCAGACCATGCCCGCCTTCGTCTACCTGCTGCCGGCGCTGGCGCTGTTCGAGACCACCAGGTTCACCGCGATCTTCGCCTCGATCATCTACGCGGTGCCGCCCGTGGTGCGCCTGGTCGAGGACGGCATCAAGGCCGTGCCCGCCACGGTCGTGGAGGCCGCCGCCTCGGCCGGCTCGACCTCGGGCCAGCTCCTGTGGAAGGTGCAGCTGCCGATGGCCAGGCAGGCGATCCTGCTCGCGGCCAACCAGGGCATCGTCATGACGCTGGCCATGGTCGTCGTCGGCGGCCTGGTCGGGGCCGGTGCGCTCGGCTACGACGTGGTCAGCGGGTTCTCCCAGCGCACCGACTTCGGCATGGGCTTCATCGCGGGCATCGCGACCGTACTTCTCGGCGTCATGCTCGACCGCATCACGCAGGGCGCCGACAGGCGCCCTTCCCCCCGAAAGAGGAAGTTCACATGAAGATTCGCCTGCTCGCAGGCCTCTTGGTTCTTGGGCTAGCCGCCGCAGGCTGCGGCGGAGCCACAGTCGAGACCTCACCCAGCTCCGCCGCCCCATCGTCGGCGGGCGCCAGCAGCGCCGCCGGCACCGTGAAGATCGCGATCAACCCCTGGGTGGGGTACGAGGCCAGCGCGAACGTCGTCGCGTACCTGCTGAAGAACGAGCTCGGTTACACCGTCGAGCTGCCCGAGATCAAGGAGCAGCTGGCCTGGGAGGGCTTCGAGACCGGCGACGTCGACGTCATCATCGAGAACTGGGGTCACCCGGACCTGAAGAAGCAGTTCATCGAGGAGAAGAAGGTCGCGGTCGAAGCCGGCTCCACCGGCAACAAGGGCGTCATCGGCTGGTACATCCCGAAGTGGATGGCCGACGAGCACCCCGACATCACCGACTCCAAGAACCTCAACAAGTACGCCGACCTGTTCAAGACTTCGGAGTCGGGTGACAAGGGCCAGCTGCTGTTCGGCGACCCGTCGTACGTCAGCAACGAGGAAGCCCTGATCAAGAACCTCAAGCTGAACTTCAAGGTCGTCGTCGGCGGCAGTGAGGCGGCCCTGATCAAGGGCGCCCAGCAGGCGCAGGAGCAGAAGAAGGCGCTGCTGTTCTACTTCTGGGACCCGCACTGGCTGTTCAGCAAGACCGACCTGGTCCGCGTCAACCTGCCCGCCTACACCGAGGGCTGCGACGCCGACCCGAAGAAGGTCGCGTGCGACTACCCGGAGATGGACCTCGACAAGATCGTGAGCAAGAAGTTCGCCGACACCGGCGGCAAGGCCTACGAGCTGGTCAAGAACTTCAGCTGGACCAACGAGGACCAGAACGCCGTCGCCGACGACATGACCAACAACGGCATGACCGGCGAGCAGGCCGCCAAGAAGTGGGTGGAGGCCAACACCGCCAAGTGGCAGGCCTGGATCCCCAAGTGACGCCGTCCTGAACCCTGATCGATCGTGGGCCCCTCCTCGTGGAGGGGCCGCGGTCGTGGAGACCTCTCATGCGAACGAAGACGCTCGTCGGGCCGCTGATCGCCGCCCTGCTGCTGGCCGCCTGCTCCAGCGAGGAGCCCGACTCGGCCGCCAGGTCCAAGGGGACCGTGAACATCGACATCCACGCCTGGGTGGGGTACGAGGCCCAGGCCGGGGTGCTGGCGTACCTGCTCGAGCACGAGCTCGGGTACAAGGTCAACAAGCGGGCCATGAAGGAGGGGGATTCCTGGAAGGACTTCGAGACCGGCAAGGTCGACGTGATCGTCGAAGACTGGGGTCACACCGCCTTGAAGAAGGAGTACATCGAGAAGAAGCAGGTGGCTCTGTCGGCCGGTCTCACGGGGAACAAGGGCGTGATCGGCTGGTACGTCCCCGAGTGGATGGTCAAGAAATATCCTGACATTACGGACTACCGAAACCTCAATAAGTACGCCCGCCTCTTCCGGACCGAAAAAACCGGAAATGCCGGACAGATCCTGGACGGCGACCCGACATTCGTCACCAACGACGAGGCTCTCGTCAAGAACCTCGGGCTCAATTACCAGGTCGTCTACTCGGGCAGCGAGGACGCGCTGATCAAGGCCGCCGAGTTCGCGGCGAAGAACCGGAGGCCGCTGCTCATGTATTTCTACGAGCCGCAGTGGTTGTTCACGAAGGTCAAACTGGTCAAGATCGCGCTGCCCCCCTACGCTGTGGGCTGCGACAACGCCCCGGCCAAGGTCGCCTGCGACTACCCTCCCTACCTGCTGGACAAGATCGTCAGCAAGCGGTTCGCGCAGACCGGCGGCCGGGCGTACGAGCTGGTCCGCAACTTCAACTGGAGCAACGACGACCAGAACGCCGTCGCCAGTGACATGATCAACGAGAAGATGACCGCCCAAGAGGCGGCCAAGGTGTGGGTGGAAGAGAACAAGATCGTGTGGAAGGACTGGATCCCGCGTTGAGGTTCGACTACGTGATCGTCGGCGGCGGCTCGGCCGGCTGCGCCCTGGCCAACCGGCTGAGCGCCGACCCTTCGACGTCGGTCCTGGTCCTGGAGGCTGGCCGGCCGGACTACCTGTGGGACGTCTTCATCCACATGCCGGCCGCGCTGATGTTCCCGATCGGCAGCCGCTTCTACGACTGGAAGTACGAGTCGGAGCCGGAGCCGTTCATGAACGACCGGCGGATCTACCACGCCCGGGGCAAGGTGCTGGGCGGCTCCAGCAGCATCAACGGCATGATCTTCCAGCGCGGTAACCCCCTGGACTACGAGCGCTGGGCGTCGGACCCCGGGATGAAGCACTGGGACTACGCGCACTGCCTCCCGTACTTCAAGCGGATGGAAACCTGCCTCGCGGACCCGGACTCGGCGTTCCGCGGTGGCGACGGACCGCTCCGGCTGGAGCGCGGCCCCGCCCGAGGCCCGCTGTTCGAGGCGTTCTTCGAGGCGGTCCAGCAGGCAGGCCACCCGCTGACCGACGACGTGAACGGCTACCGCCAGGAGGGCTTCGCCGCCTTCGACCGCAACATCCACCGCGGCCGCCGCCTGAGCGCGGCTCGCGCGTACCTCCACCCGGTACGCCACCGCCGCAACCTCCAGGTACGGACCCGAGCCTTCGTGGAGAAGATCCTCTTTGACGGAACCAGGGCCGTGGGCGTGCTCTGCGGCGGCGAGCGCATCAACGCAGGCGAGATCATCCTGTGCGGCGGCGCGATCAACACCCCCCAGCTCCTCCAGCTCTCAGGCGTCGGCCCGAGGGCGCTGCTGGAGCCCCTGGACATAGAGGTCGTCCACGACCTGCCTGGCGTGGGCGAGAACCTCCAGGACCACCTGGAGGTGTACGTCCAGCACGCCTGCAAGCAGCCCGTCTCGCAACAACCGTCACTGGCGATGTGGCGCAGGCCCTTCATCGGCGCCAATTGGCTCTTCCTCAGAGGCGGCCCCGGGGCCACGAACCACTTCGAGGCGGGCGGCTTCATCCGCTCCAACGACGACGTGGCATACCCGAACCTGATGTTCCACTTCCTGCCGATCGCGGTCCGCTACGACGGCTCGGCCCCCGCGGGCGGCCACGGCTACCAGGTCCACATCGGCCCGATGTACTCGGACGCCCGGGGCTCGGTCCGCATCAAGTCCAGCGACCCGCACGAGAAGCCCGCGCTGCGCTTCAACTACCTCTCCACGGACCAGGACCGCCGGGAGTGGGTCGAGGCCATCAAACACGCGAGGAAGATCCTCTCCCAACCGGTCTGGGCAGACCTGAACGGCGGCGAACTCTCCCCGGGCCCCGAAGTGCAGACGGACGAGGAAATCCTGTCGTGGGTGGCCAGAGACGGCGAAACCGCCCTCCATCCCTCCTGCACCAGCAAGATGGGCCTCGACGACATGTCCGTCATCGACCCCGAAACCATGCGCGTCCACGGCCTCGACGGCCTCCGCGTCGTGGACGCCTCGGCCATGCCGTACGTCACGAACGGCAACATCTACGCCCCGGTCATGATGCTCGCCGAGAAGTCCGCCGACCTCATCCTCGGCAACACCCCACTCCCCCCGGACCCCGCGGAGTTCCACCGGCATAAGTGACAGTTGTTTCAGACTAAACTGAAGCTTATGGCTCCTGAAAACGACCGCGAGCGCATGCTCGAATGGGTCGAGCGGGTGGCGACGTTCTGTGGCGACGCCTGGGGCCTGGCGCCCATCACCGGGCGCATCCTGGGCTGGCTGCTCATCTGCACCCCCGCCGAGCAGTCCGCCGGTGAGATCGCCGACGCGATCGGGGCCAGCAGGGCGTCCATGACGTCCAACATGCGCCTGCTGACCTCCATCGGCCTCGTCCGCCGCCGCACCCGGCTGGGCGAGCGCACCACGTACTACCGGATCGAGGACGACGCGTTCGAGAAGGTCGTGCGGCAGCGGCTGGCGTCGTTCGCCGCGTTCGGGACGATCGCGGAGGAGGGGCTGGAGCTGGGCGGGGAGGACGAGGAGCGCACCCGCCGCATCCGCTCGGCCCAGCACTCCATCGCCCTGCTCACCGGCCCCGCGAAGTAAGGGCCACGACACGTCGTACGAGATTCATCGCTGCACCCCCTACCTGCGGAAACGATATCCCGCGGGTAAGAGAACCGACATTTCACGGCCCCAAGAACCGACATACCGCGGTGTCAGCTACCGACATTTCGCAGACAACCCAGCCGACATCGACGCGATCAGCGGTCGAGGCGCTGGTACAGGCGGACCGACAGGGCGAAGAACACGGCCGTGATCGCCACGGGCCAGAGCACGGCCATCAGGACCGCGTGCTGGGCCACCCACGACTCCCCGCCCCACCCCGGGTTCCCGAACAGCTCCCTGGTCGCGGCGACCGTGGATGACAGCGGGTTCCACTCCGAGATCGCGCCCAGCCAGCCCGGCATGGTGCCGGGGGCGACGAAGGCGTTCGACAGGAACCCGATCGGGAACTCCAGCGTCTGGATCGCCACCACCCCGCCGGGGTCCTTGGTGAGGAGCCCGAGGTACATGCCTGCCCAGAGCAGGGAGAAGCGCAGGAGCAGGAGCAGGCCCACCGCGCCCAGCGCCCCCGGCAGCGTGGCCGGGCGCCAGCCGACCGCCAGGCCGCAGGCCAGCAGACCGGCCAGGATCAGCACCGAGTTGAGCAGGTCGGCGATGGCGCGGCCGATCAGCACCCCCGACGGCGCCATGGGCATCGAGCGGAAGCGGTCCGTGATGCCCTTGGAGGCGTCGGTGGTGACGGCGATCATGGTGGCGCTCAGGCCGAAGAGCATCGTCATGCCGTACATGCCGGGCATGAGGAACGCGAAATAGTCCGCCCCCGAGGGCACCTCCACCGCACCGCCGAACAGGTAGCCGAAGGCCAGGGTGATCACCACGGGGAACGCCACCCCGAACACCACCGTCATCGGCTGGTTGGCCCAATGGATCAGATCCCGACGGGCGACCGTCCATCCGTCAGCCAGTACCCACTTCATTTCGTGCCGCCTCCTGCGTTGGTGAGGTTCAGGAAGACCTCGTCGAGAGTGGGGCGGCGCAGGGCGACGTCCTCGGCCTCGATCCCGGCCGCCGCCAGCGCCGCGAGCACCTCCGTGAGCGCCTGCACCCGCTCGTTCACGGGCGCCCTCACGTGCCTGGTGTCCTGGTCGATCTCGGCCGGCCCGGACGCCACCGCGCCGGCGATCGCAGCGGCCTCGGTGAGCCGCGCCGGGTCGTGGATGACCACGTCGAGCCGGTCGCCGCCGAGCTTGGACTTGAGCTCGTCCGGCGTGCCCTCGGCCACCACCCGCCCGGCGTCGATCACCGAGATCCGGTCCGCGAGCTGGTCGGCCTCCTCCAGGTACTGCGTGGTCAGCAACACGGTGGTGCCGCCGGACACCAGGTCGCGCACCGCGCGCCAGATCTCGGCACGGCTGCGCGGATCCAGCCCCGTCGTCGGCTCGTCGAGGAAGAGCACGGGCGGGGCCAGGATCATGCCGGCCGCGAGGTCGAGCCTGCGCCGCATGCCGCCCGAATACTCCTTGGCCGGGCCGGTGTGCTCCAGCCCGAACCGTTCCAGCAGTTCCGCGGCCCTGGTCCGGGCCGCGCCCGCGCCGAGGTGGTAGAGGCGGCCGAACATCTCCAGGTTCTGCCTGCCGGTCAGCAACTCGTCCACGGCGGCGTGCTGGCCGACCAGGCCGATGTTGCGGCGTACCTGGCGGGGCTGGGTTGCCACGTCGAAGCCCGCCACCTCCGCGCGGCCGCCCGAGGCGCGCAGGAGCGTGGTGAGGATGCGGACGGCCGTGGTCTTGCCCGCGCCGTTGGGTCCGAGCAGGCCGCAGACCGTGCCCGGGCCCACGTCCAGATCGACGCCGTCGAGCGCCGCTTTCTCGCCGTACGTCTTCCGCAACCCCCGCGTGAGCACCGCCGACATGCCTGTCTCCTTCACGACTCGTACGGCGTACCGTACAGCATACGATTCAGATCGGCAACCGTACGGTGTACCGTACACATGTGACCGTGGAGTTTTCCGGGAAGGGCGATCCGGCGCGCAGCCTGGCGTTGCTCTGGCGTACCAGCGAGCGGGCCAGCCGCAAGGGGAAGCCCGAGCTGAGCGTCGACCGCATCGTGCGCGCGGCCATCGAGGTGGCCGACGCCGAGGGGCTGCAGGCGCTGTCCATGCGCCGCGTGGCCGAGCGGCTGGGCGTCGGGACGATGTCGCTCTACACGTACGTGCCGGGCAAGCCGGAGCTGTTCGACGTCATGCTGGACACCGTCTACGGCGAGACCGACAGGCCGGAGGACGTGCCGGACGGCTGGCGGGCCAGGCTGGAGCAGATCGCCAGGGAGAACTGGCACCTCTACCTGCGCCACCCGTGGCTGCTGCAGGTGGCGGCCAGCCGGCCCGTGCTCGGCCCGAACGTCACGGCCAAGTACGACTACGAGCTACGCGCGGTGGACGGCATCGGCCTGTCGGACCTCGAGATGGACTCGGTGATCACACTGGTCACCGGCTTCGTGCACGGGGCGGCCAGGGGCGCGGTGGAGGCAGCGCTGGCGGAGAGCCAGACGGGTATGACCGACCAGCAGTGGTGGGCCGCGCACGCGCCCTTCCTCAGCCGGATCTCCGACCCCAGCCGCTTCCCCACGGCCGCCAGGGTCGGCCAGGCGGCCGGAGAGGCACTCAACGCGGCCTACAGCCCGGAGCACGCCTTCGAGTTCGGCCTGCAACGCGTCCTCGACGGCATCGAGGCCCTGGTGAACACCCGAGCCTGAGCGCCCGACAGCCTCAACTCGAAAGGGCCTGTTCGTAGGCCAGGAGCGTGTCCACGAACATCCGCCGCTGCTCGGGCGTGAGCGGCTCCAGGGCCTGCCGCCACGCCTTGGCGCCGTAGCCGAGCCACTCGTTGATCGAATCCTGGTGCCCGCCGGCGATGCTCACGATCGTACGGCGCCGGTCCGCGTCGTCCTCGCGCCGCTCCAGCACGCCCTTCCTGCTCAGCTCCCCCACCATCAGGCTGACCGTCGCAGGGGCCACCTCCAGTCGCCGCGCCAACTCGTTCACCGTCATCGAGCCGTCGAACAGCAGGTACGCCAGCAGCGACAGATGCCGGGGCGCCAGCGACAACGACTGCAGCTCCTCCGGTACCCCCAGCCGCTTGGCCCGCCCCACCATGCGCGGCATCAGCAGCAGCAATGTCCTGATCCCGTCGTCCACGCTCAAGCCGTCTGTTGACATCCCCAATACCTTGCTGTCTAAATTAGCTTTGTTAGCAAAGCAAATACGAATCTGGCTAATCAAAGGATAGTGAGATGGCGGACTTCAACCAGCAGGTCATCGAGGAGTTCCGGGCGAACGGCGGCGAGGTGGGCGGCATGTTCGAGGGCGCCCCGCTGGTCCTGCTCACCACCACGGGTGCCAGGACCGGGCTACGGCGTACCAATCCGGCGGTCTTCCTGAGAGACGGCGAGCGGGTCCTGGTGTTCGCCTCCAACGCGGGCGGCGACGCCCACCCGGCCTGGTACCACAATGTCGTGGCCAACCCCCGGGTCATCGTCGAGCTGGGTGCGGAGCGGTTCGCGGCCAGGGCGGTACCGCTGGAGGGCGAGGAGCGCGACCTCATGTACGCCCGCCAGGCCGCCATGGACCCGGCCTTCGCCGCGTACCAGGAAGGGACGGAGCGGGTCATCCCGGTCGTCGCGCTCTATCCCGAGGCTGAGCGGCTGGAGGCGTTGGGCGACGAGCTGATCAGGGTGCACGGCTACCTCAGAGGCGAGCTGGCCAAGCTGCGCGCCGGTGAGGCGGGCGCCAGCGACCTGCGGGCCCATTGCCTGGCGTTCTGCGACGCGGTGAGCTTCCACCACTCGGGCGAGGACCGCGTGGCGTTCCCGCACCTGGAGCGGCTCTTCCCGGAGCTGAAGCAGCCGCTCGACCGGTTGCGCGGCGAGCACGTGGTGATCGCCAAGCTGGTCGAGGAGCTGCGCGAGGCCACCGAGCCGGAGACACTCGACCGCATCTCGGGTGAGCTGGAGGCCCACTTCGCTTATGAGGAGGAGCGGCTGGTCCCGGTGCTCAACTCCCTCACCGAAGTCCCGTGGGGCTAGCGGACGGGCGCGGCGCGCAGGCGTACGACGTGCTCGACCAGCGAGATCAGCGTCGACTTGACCGACTCGCGGTTGCGGGCGTCGGTACGCACGATCGGCACGTGCGGCGACAGGGCGAGCGCCTCCCTGACCTCCACGTCGGAGTGCGGGAACTGCCCGTCCCAGCCGTTGATGCCCACCACGAACGGCAGCTTGGCCTCTTCGAAGTAGTCGATGGCGGGAAAGCTGTCGGCCAGGCGGCGGGTGTCGAGCAGCACGACCGCGCCAATCGCGCCGCGCACCAGGTCGTCCCACATGAACCAGAACCGGTGCTGCCCCGGCGTCCCGAACAGGTAGAGGATCAGGTCGCGGTCGAGCGACAGCCGGCCGAAGTCCATGGCGACGGTGGTGGTCTGCTTGTTCGGGGTCATGCCGAGGTCGTCGATGCCCGCGGACGCGTCGGTCATCACCGCTTCTGTGGTTAGCGGGAGGATCTCGGACACCGCCCCCACGAACGTCGTCTTGCCGACGCCGAACCCACCAGCCACGACGATCTTCGTCGAGGTGAGCCCGGGGCTAGAGCCTGCGTAGTCCACTGAGCACCCTTTCGAGCATGTTGAGGTCTGGTTGTCCCTGGCTGAGGCGTGGCTGGTGCAGGCGGACAAGCCCTTCGTCTGACATGTCCGCAACAAGCACCCTGGCCACGCCCAGCGGGACGCGGAGCAGGGCCGAGATCTCGGCGACCGACCGGAACGACCTGCAGAGCTGCATGATGGCCTCCTGCTCGGGGGTGAGCATGGCCATCTCTTCGTCCGGGATCGACATAGACGAGATCAACGTCTCCATCGCGAGGTGATAGCGCGGCTCCGAACGGCCGCCTGTCACCGCGTAAGGACGGAACAGGGGCTCGTCGTCCCCAGCCCCGTCAGCGCCGTACACGGCCCTCTCCCATCAGTTCCATCACATCACCGGGTCCTGGCCGCCTGGAGTTCGGCGCGCAGGGACGGCGTGAGCGCCTGTCCCGCCCGGTCCACCAGCAGCGTCATCTGGTACGCCACCAGGCCCATGTCACAGTCGGCACCGGCCAGCACCGTGAGCACGGAGCCGTCGCTGATCGCCATGACCAGGAGCAACCCGCGCTCCATCTCGACGACGGTCTGCGTCACGGCGCCGCCCTCGAACACCCTGGACGCGCCCACGGTCAGGCTCAACAGGCCCGCGGACACGGCGGCGAGCTGGTCGGCCCGGTCTGGCGGGAAACCCTCCGAGGTGGCCAGGCAGAGGCCGTCCGCCGACACGACGACGGCATGGGCGACTCCGGGCGTGTTGCGGACGAAGTCCGTGATCAGCCAGTCGAACCTGTGCGCCTCATGACTAAGGGTTGTCACGCATCCTCCCCGACGGGACGCTTACTCACTCTTGTTCCTCCTGTCCACGAACTTCCTGACGACCCCGTCGCACACCCTGCTGGTAGCTGGCCATCCGGTTGCGCACCCGGTCCGCTGAGACCGGGGGCGCCGGCGCCTGCCGTTGCGGCTGGTGTTGCGGCTGCGCGGGCTGGCTTGCCGTACCGGGAACCAAGTTCGCCTTGGGGGTGCGCTTGGGGAGCCCGGCGGCGGTGATGCCGCCCAGGCTCGGCTTGCTGGCCGCGGCCGCCGCACGCCATCCGGCGTCCGCGGCCGTCCGCCACGCTTCCTCCCCAGAGGGTACGGCCTGCGCGGGGCGGACCTCACTTTCGCCCTGCGCCGGCGCCTGTGACTGGGGCTGCGGCGGCTGCTCACCGGGCGGTCTGCGGAACCAGGCGGACTCCACCGAGGCGAAGATCGGCAGGAACTCCTCCTGCTCCGGCTCCATCGGCGACACCTCGACCGACGGCGCCGGCTCCGGCCTGCGCACGTCGTTGGTGCTGTACGAGGGCGGCGTCTGGAACGCGCCATTACCCGACGGGTAGGACCCCGTCCCCGGGTACGACGGGTAGGCGCCGGAGTCGAACGACGGCGGCTGCCTGCGGTACGAACCACCATCGGTGTCGGCGGTGAACCCCTGGGTCCCCTGCCGGCCGGTGTCGGAGTTGAACGAGCCGAACCCCGGCCCGGACGCGCTGTCGAAGGGCCCCTGCGGAGCCGGACTCTCAAAGGAATGCCGCGCGGGCCCGGGCCTCGCTGGGCCGCCGTCGAGGGAGTCGAAGCTGCCGAACGACCTGAACGACCCGTTCTGGGCGGGCGGTCCGGCCTGGCTGGGCACGGTCCCGCCGCCGAACGCCGGCCGCTGCGGCAACGGCTGCTGCATGCCGTCGGCGATCAGCGTGGGCGGCAGCAGTACCATGGCGATCAGGCCGGCCCCGTCGCCCTTCCTGAGCTGCACCCTGATGCCGTGGCGCAACGCCAGGCGGCCGACCACGAACAGGCCCATGCGCCGGGAGACCGACACGTCCACGACGGGCGGCTCGGCCAGGCGCCGGTTCGCCTCGGCCAGCTCGTCCTCCGTCATGCTGATGCCGAGGTCGCTCACCGACAGCAGGGCGCCGCCGCCCTCGATGAGGCTGCTGGTGACCGTGACGTGGGAGTTGCTCGGGGAGAACTGGATGGCGTTCTCGACCAGCTCGGCGACGAGGTGCACCAGGTCGTTCGCGGCGCTGCCGAGCACGGAGGTGGCCCGGTGCACCCTGACCTGGACCCGCTCGTAGCCTTCGACCTCCGACAGCGCGGCGCGTACGACGTCGACCAGCTTCGCGGGCTGGCTGCGCCGGCGGGTGGCCTCGTGGCCGGCCAGGACCAGCAGGTTCTCGGAGTTGCGGCGCATGCGGGTGGCCAGGTGGTCGAGCTTGAACAGGTCGGCCAGCCGGCCGCCGTCCTGCTCGCCCTTCTCCAGGCCGTCGATCAGCGAGATCTGCCGCTCGACCAGCGTCTGGGTGCGGCGCGAGAGGTTGACGAACATCGAGCTGATGTTGCTGCGCAGGTCGGCCTCCTCGCCCGCCAGCCGCACGGCCTGGCGGTGCACCTGGTCGAAGGCCCTGGCCACCTCGCCGATCTCGTCGTTGCCCTCGATCTCGATCGGGCGTACCTCGGCAACCCCCGAGTCGCCGCTGACCCGCAGCTGGCGCACCACGTCGGGCAGCCGGAAGCCGGCCACCTCCAGCGCCTCGGTACGCAGCCGGCGCAGCGGAGTGACCATGGAGCGCGCGATGGCCACGGTGAGGAGCAGGACGAGCAGCAGCAGCGCCAGGATCAGGCCACCGGCGATGATCGCGTTGCGGATCTCGGACTCGCGCAGCTCCTGGCTGCGCAGGTTCACCTTGGCGGACAGGTCCCTCTCGATCCCGTGCAGGACGTCGACGGTGGCCGTGTTGTCGTCGAACCACTCCTGGCGGCTGGCCCTGGCGGAGATCAGGTTGTCGGTGATCCTGGCGCCCGGCGCCCGGCCGCTGGCCAGCGTGACCGCGCGGGACTTGGTGAGCTGGACCCTGACGTACTCGGGCTTGGAGGTGAGCGCCTTGGACAGCTCCAAGCCGGTCTCGACGCCGGCCTCCGCGCCGACGGTGGCGATGTCGCCCTGCTGGCGGGCGTTGGAGGCGATGAAGGTCTCGACCTCCTTGGCGTCCACGCGCTGGCTGTCGTAGGAGGCCTGGAGCAGCTGGACGCGCTGCCTGGAGATCTCCTCCTTGGCCGCCACGAGCGCGCTCAGGGCGCGGAACTGGCCGATGATCTGCGGGTCGTCGGACAGCAGGCTCAGCTCGTCGTGCAGCTTGATCAGGGTGTCGGTGAGGAAGTCGTAGCGGATGGTGTCGACCTGGCCCTCGGCCCTGATCCTGGGTAGCCGGCTCAGGTCGTTCTTCGCCTGGCCGGCGGCCTTGACGATGCGGGGGCCGTACGAGTCGTCCATCGTGTCGAGGTCGGCGCTGACGGTCTTGACCAGGGTGTCGACGGCCGCCTTGTGCTCGGCGAGCGGTTGGGCGAGCTTCTTGCGCATCGCGCGGGACGCGCCGATCCAGCCGCCGGTGTCACGCTCCAGACCGATCGCCTGCACCAGGTCGCGGATGCGGCCCGCCGCCTCGGCCGCGGTGGCCGTGCGGTCGTAGTCCGCGATGCTCTGGACGGAGCCGACCACGCGCGCTCCACCGAGCACGACGCCGGCGATGGTGGGCACCAGGATGAGCGCGGTGAGCCGCCACCTCACACGCCAGTTTCGCAGGCCGAGGCGTGGCAGCGACCGCTTCCCGCGGTCCCGCCTCGCGGCGTGGCCGCCGTCGGAGTTCCCCGTAGTCACTGCTTTCGCTACCCCTCAATCGTCCCGTCAGCAACGGGTGTTCAAGCCGTCCACAAGGTATCCGCAGCACCCGACTTACCCGGCATAACGGACACAATCGTTACATATGTGACCGGTAGTTGTGTGCTGTTGGTTATCGCAGTGCGGCAAGCACCTGATCGCGGACTTGAGCCCTCTGCGCGTCGTCGCTGAGGGGGCGACCGGCGCGATCCACAACATAGAAGACGTCTACCGCCTCCGCGCCGAGAGTCTCTACGCGAGCGGCTCTCACGTCAAGACCGCACTCCCCGAACGCCCGTCCTATACGCCACAGAAGCCCCGGCCTGTCATGGGCCCTGACTTCCACCACGGTGGCGGTCGCGGAGGCGTCGTCGACCAGTGTTACCCGAGGTGGAGCCACGGGTACCCGGGGCGGTCTCATGGACCGGGTACGGCGGGCCAGCCGCTGCTCGATGTCAAGGCGGCCAGCAAGGACGAGACGGAGGTCGGACTCCAGCGTGGCGGGGTCGGGCGGGGAGCCGTACTCGGGGATGACGGAGAACTCGATCACCGCCGTGGACCCCGCGGAGGCGGACGAGGCGGAGCGGACGACGAGCCGGTGCGCGGAGAGCACGCCGGCGGCGCTCCACAGCAGCCCCACCCGGTCGGGGGCGACGACCGTGACCGCCCCGCCGTTGACCCGGACGGCACCGCCGCCGTGCCTGGCCAGCGAGGCCTGCTCGGTCGACAGCGTGGGCGGCTTGGGCGGCGTCGACCCAGCCAGCACGGACCTGACGCGGCGGACGAGGTCGGCGACGAGCCCGGCCTTCCAGCTGTTCCAGGCGGCCGGACCGGTCGCGTTGCCGTCGGCGACCGCCAGCGCGGCCAGCAGGTCGAGGACCTCGCGCGTGCCGACGGTGGCGGCGACCTTCTCGATCGTGACGGGGTCGTCGAGGTCCCTGCGGGTGGCGGTCTCGGGCAGCAGCAGGTGGTGGCGTACGACGGTGGCGAGGGTCTCCACGTCCTGCGCCGGCAGGCCGATGCGGGTGGCGATGTCGCGCACCACGACCTCGCCCGTGGCGGAGTGGTCCCCTGGCCAGCCCTTGCCGACGTCGTGCAGGAGCGCCGCGATCAGCAGGAGGTCGGGACGGGAGACCTCGCGGGTGTGGCTGGCGGCGTTCGCGGCGGCCTCGATCAGATGCCTGTCGACCGTGAAGCGGTGGATCGGGTTGCGCTGGGGGCGATGGCGTACGCGTTCCCAGTCAGGGAGCAGTTTGACAAGGATGCCCGCCTGGTCGAGCTCCTCCCACACGGGCACGGCGGCGCGGCCGGCGCCGAGGATCGACACCAGCGCGTCGCGCGCCTCCTCGGGCCACGGCACCGGCAGCGGAGGCGACTGAGCAGCCAGGACGGACACCGTCGCGGGCGCCAGCGGCAGTCCGGAGTCGGCCGCCGCGGCGGCGGCCCGCAACACCAGGACGGGGTCCTTGCGGGGGCTGATCCCCCTGGCGAGCACCACTTCACCACCGTGCTCGACCACGCCGTCCGCCAGCGGGCGGCGGCCTCTGGGAGCGGGGCCTGACAGGAGCCTGTCAACAGTGCGCCAGGTGACGTCGAAGGCATGGGAGACGGTGCGGCCAGCCTCGGCGAGCCGGCGCATCAGCGCCTCGGCGTCGAGCAGGCCGAGCAGCCCGGCCACGGCGTCCTGCTCCTGCAGCACCAGGCGGTCGGTGCCGCGGGCGGTGACGATGTGCAGCGCGTGCCGCACATCCAGGATGAACTCGTACGCCTCGCGCGCCCGGGGGCCCGGCGCCGAGGCGACCCAGGCCGCCGCCACGGCCTGCATGGCCTGGACGTCGCGGAGCCCGCCACGCCCGTCCTTCAGATCTGGTTCGAGGAGGAAGGCCAGCTCGCCGCTGACCTGGGCCCGCTTGTCGGCCGCGTCACGCAGCTCGCCCAGCCTGCGCCGGGAGTCGGCCCGCCACTCGGCCAGCACCGCCTCCCTGGCCTTCCTGGTCAGCTCGGGGTCACCCGCCACGTGCCTGGCCTGGATGAGGCCGAGCACGGCCTTCAGATCCTGCCTGGCGACCGACACCGCCTCTTCGACCGTGCGCACGGAGTGGTCCAGGCTGACGGCCGAGTCCCAGATCGGATACCAGATCCGGTCGGCGATCCTGGCCACGTCGGCCCGGCCGTTGTGGAGCAGGACCAGGTCGAGGTCGCTGCCCGGTGCCAGCTCGCCCCTCCCGAGGCTCCCGACGGCGACCAGTGAGACATGGTCGCCGTCGCTCGCCGTACGGAAGAGATCCTTCAGCCAGCGGTCGGTGTCCGCGGCCCGCTCCTTGCGGGCCGCGGCGTACGAACGGGCCTCTCCCCTCACTGCTGTGCCCCCTTGCCGAGCGCCGCCCGGACGCCGTCGTCCGAGCCTCGCCACGGATCCATCGTGAAAACCCTGCCGTGCTCCGCCCGGACCCCGATGTCCCGGCGTAGCTGCGGATATCTCACAGGGCCTCCGGGCCCCTCTCTCCCGTGCGCACTCGGATGACGGTGTCCACGGGCACGGACCAGACCTTGCCGTCGCCGATCTTGCCGGTGTGCGCGGCCTTGACGATGACGTCGATCACGTCCTCGGTGTCATCCTCTTCCGCGAGGACCTCAAGCCTGACCTTCGGCACCAGGTCCACCTGGTACTCGGCGCCGCGGTAGACCTCGGTGTGGCCGCGCTGCCGGCCGTAGCCGCTGGCCTCGCTGACCGTCATTCCCTTGATGCCGAACTGCTCCAGCGCGGCCTTCACGTCATCGAGCTTGAACGGCTTGATGATCGCGGTGATGAGCCTCATGCGTCCACCTTCTTCTGTGCCGGGGTGGCGGGACCGTTCGGGGAGGTCACGCCGGAGGCGTAGACCGTGCCGAGGTCGTAGCCGGTCTCGGCGTGCGTGGTGACGTCAACGCCGGTGACCTCGTCGTCGGCGGTGATCCGGAAGCCCATCGTCTTGTCGATGATCTTTCCGATGACCCAGGTGATGACGAACGAGTAGCCGCCGACGGCGATCGGGCCGAGCACCTGCAGGCCCAGCTGGCCGACGCCGCCGCCGTAGAACAGGCCCTCGCTCTGCTGCTCCAGGAAGGGGTACGCGGCCAGGAAGCCGAGCGAGACGGCGCCGATGACGCCACCCACCAGGTGCACGCCGACCACGTCGAGGGAGTCGTCGTAGTTGAGCTTGTACTTCAGGCCGACGGCGTAGGCGCAGATCCCGCCGGCCAGCAAGCCGATGACCATCGCGGCCCACGGGTCCACGAAACCACAGGCCGGGGTGATGGCGACCAGACCGGCGACCGCGCCGGAGGCGACACCGAGGCTGGTGGCGTGCCCGTCACGCAGCTTCTCCACGACGAGCCAGGTGCCCGCGGCGACCGCGGTGGCGATCTGGGTGTTCATGAACGCCAGGCCGGCGGTGCCGTCCACGGCCAGCTCGGAACCCGCGTTGAAGCCGAACCAGCCGAACCACAGCAGGCCGGCGCCGAGCAGGACGAGCGTGAGGTTGTGCGGCCTCATCTGCTCCTTGCGCCACCCCTTGCGCTTGCCGAGGACCAGGGCCAGCGCCAGCGCCGCGGCTCCGGCGTTGATGTGGACCACCGTGCCGCCCGCGAAGTCCTCGATGCCCATGGTGTTGAGCCAGCCGGTGCCCCAGACCCAGTGCGCGACCGGGAAGTAGACCAGCGTCGCCCAGATGATGCTGAAGAGGATCCACGCGCCGAACTTCGCCCGGTCCGCGATCGCGCCGCTGATCAGAGCGACGGTGATGATGGCGAACGTCAGCTGGAAGGCCGAGAAGACCAGGCTCGGCATGCCGGTGCCGTCGTCCTTGGTGGCGGTGTCCACCAGGCTCTGCAGGCCGAGAGCGTCGAAGCCGCCGACCACGTTGTTGATCGCCGCGCTGGCGTTGTCGGTGAATGCCAGCGAGTGCCCGAACAGCACCCAGGCGATGGTCACCGTGATGATGGCGCCGAACGACATCATCATCATGTTCAGGACACTCTTGGCCCTGGTCATGCCCCCGTAGAAGAACGCGAGACCCGGAGTCATCAGCAGCACCAGGGCGGTTGCCGCGAGCATCCAGGCTGTGGTGCCGCTATCGATCTTCACGACGCGACCCTCCTTATTACATGTGGCGTGTGGCCACAGCGTGTTCGCCTGGGGTTTCGTGGCTCGACCAGGTGTGTTTCACATTGGTGAATCTCGCCGCACTGGTGTTTCGGCAACGTTTCGGGACTCTCACACGCCCGATTTCGGCTGCGCTATATCGGACGTGCGATACTTAGGCTTGCCTAACCTAATAGATCAAGGAATGCCCATGCGTCTCCGCCTGGCCCTCGCCGCCATGCTCCCCCTACTCGCCCTCGCCTCCTGCGGCACTGCCACCAGCTCCCAGGAGGCCGGTCCCACCAGGACCGTCAAGCACGCCATGGGAGAAACGAAGGTGCCGATGACCCCCAAGCGGGTCGTGGTGCTCGACACGGACAAGCTCGACAGCATGGCGTCGCTCGGCCTCGCCCCTGCGGGCGCCGTGCAGGTGACCGAGAACGAGGCCTTCCCCCAATACCTCGGCTCGGCCCTGGCGGGCACCAAATCGGTGGGGACCATCGCGCAGCCCAACATCGAGGCCATCGCGGCGCTCAAGCCGGATCTCATCCTCGGCTCCAAGTTCCGCCAGGCCGCGCTCTACGACAAGCTCAGCAAGATCGCCCCGACCGTGTTCACCGAGCGAGTCGGCATCACCTGGAAGGAGAACTTCCTGCTCGACGCCGCGGCGCTGGGCAAGAAGGACCAGGCCCAGCAGCTGCTGACCGCCTACGAGACACGGGCCAAGGAGGTCGGCGCCAGGTTCTCCAAGATCAAGGTGAGCATCGTGCGGTTCCGGCCGACCGAGATCCGCATCTACGGCCCCGACTCGTTCTCCGGGATCGTGCTGGGCGACGCCGGCATCCCCCGGCCCGAAGCCCAGCTCCTCACCGGCCATGAGGACCGCCGCTTCGCCAAGCTGAGCCAGGAGAACATCGCCGACGCTGACGGGGACGCCCTGTTCTACACCGCATTCGGCGAGGCGGCCGCCAAGTCGCAGGCCACGGTGACCGGCGGGCCGCTGTGGAAGAACCTGGCCGCCGTCAAGGCCGGTCACGCCTACAACGTGGACGACGAGATCTGGATGACCGGCATCGGAGTCACGGCCGCCGGCAAGATCCTCGACGACCTGGACAAACACCTCACCCCGCTGGTGTAGAGCGTTCAGGGTTCAGTCCAAAAGCGGCGCAGGTGCAAGACCACGACACGGCGGAGGCCGCGGTCGAGGAATTCCTCCACCGCGGCCTCCGCCACGACCGACCACCCGCCTCCCACAGCCCGGCGCCCTGCCCGCCGGGGTCAGGCGGCGGCGGTGGCCATCTTGCGGAGTCGGGCCAGCGCGTCCCGTTCGATGCGGCGGGCCCGGTCGCGCCCGATGCCGTAGCGCTCCCCCACCTCCGTGAGCGTGTGCTCGCGCCCGTCCACCAGCCCGTAACGCCACCGCAACATCTCGCTGGTATCACCCTCGAGCCCGGTCAGCCACTGGTCCAGCCGCTCCCGCTCCAGGATGTCGATGGCCTGCTGCTCGGGATCGGCCCACGTCTCGTCGGCGATCATGTCGCCGAGCTCGGTCTCGTCCTCGTCCCCCACCCCGAGCTGCAGCGAGACCGGATCGGAGGCCCACCGCCGCAGCTCCCGCACCCGCTCGATCGGCAGGTCCAGGATCCCGGCGAGGTCGTCGTCGGTGGGCTCGACGTCGAACTCCGCCAGCATGTCCCGCCGGACCCGCATCAACCGGGTCATCTGCTCCCCCGCGTGCGTGGGGAGACGTACCGGACGGGCCTGCTCGTGGATGGCGCGCCCGACCGACTGCCTGATCCACCACGTCGCGTACGTGGAGAACTTGTATCCCCGCCGGTAGTCGAACTTCTCCACAGCGCGAACAAGGCCCAGGTTCCCCTCCTGGACCAGGTCGATCAGCGGCATCCCCCGCCCCGAATACTTCCGCGCGACCGCCACCACCAGGCGCAGGTTGGCCTGGATGAACTCGTCCTTCGCCCGCTGGCCCGAAATGGCCAGGCGCTCCAGCTCCTCGTCGGCCGCGTCCCCGATCCGCGGCTCCGAGCCCCCGCTGTCGAGCAGCTGCTCGGCGAAGAGGCCCGCCTCTATCCGCTTGGCGAGCTCAACCTCTTCCTCCGCCGTGAGCAGCGGGACCCGGCCGATCTCGGCCAGATATGTCCCCAGCAGATCGCGATCGGCGACGTGCTGCTCCTGCGTGCGACTCCCCGTAGGCCTTGCCATCCCCAGGCACCTCGTTCCGCAGCTGCGTTCTATATCCGGCCAACGTCCGGCCAGATGCAAAGATTCCCTAAACAACTACGACCGAGGGAGGGTTCTGGATGTCCTCCTAAAGGAGGAGACCACCGTGAAACACCTGGTGGACGAGGGGTACGCCGGGTCTGTAGGCCAGATGCACGTAGGAGGGGGCGTCGAGCACGACCAGGTCCGCGCGGGCTCCGCGGCGCAACCAGCCTACGTCCGTACGCCGTAGCGCGCGGGCCCCTCCGTACGTCGCCGCCCTGACCGCCTCCACCGGCGTCATCCCCATCTCGCGTACGGCCAGCGCCACGCAGAACGCCATCGACGACGTGAACGACGACCCCGGATTGCAGTCGGTGGCCAGCGCCACGGTGACGCCCGCGTCGATGAGCCGCCGAGCGTCAGGGTACGGCGACCGCGTCGAGAACTCGGCCCCCGGCAGCAGCGTGGCCACCGTGTCCGAGGACGCCAGCGCCTCCACGTCGCCCGGCGTCAGATGGGTGCAGTGGTCGGCGGAGGCGGCGCCCAGCTCGCAGGCGATCCGCACCCCCGGCCCCTCGCCGAGCTGGTTGGCGTGCACCCGCGCCCCCAGCCCCGCCTTCAGCCCGGCGGCCAGGATCTCCCGCGTCTGGTCCCCGTCGAACGCCCCGCGCTCGCAGAACGCGTCCACCCACTTCGCGTACGGCGCACACGCCTCCAACATCTCCCCCGCCACGAGCCGCACGTAGGAGTCGGCGTCCAGGTCCGCGGGCACGACATGCGCCCCCAGGAACGTGGTCTCGTCGGTGAGCCCGGTGGCGATCTCCAGCGAGCGCCGCTCGTCGGCGACGGACAGCCCGTACCCGCTCTTGATCTCGACTGTGGTCGTGCCCTGCGCGAGCATCTCGTTGACCAGCCCGAGAGCGCGGGTGGCCAGCTCGGCGTCGCTCGCCTGCCTGGTGGCGGCGACCGTGGTCCTGATGCCGCCGCCCGTGTACGGCTGGCCGGACATGCGGGCCTGGAACTCGGCCGTCCTGTCGCCCGCGAAGACCAGGTGCGCGTGGCTGTCCACGAAGCCGGGGATCACCGCCCGGCCCTGTACGTCCACCCGCTCGTCGGCGTCGGGGGCGTCCGTGGCGTGCCCCGTCCAGGCGACCAGGCCGTCCTCGACGACCAGCGCAGCGTCCGCGATCTCCTCGCGCTCGGGGTCACCGGTGTAGAGCGACCCGATTCCGTCGATCAGCGTCGTGGTCATCGCAGCTCCCCTATCGCCTTGGCCAGCATGGATCCGACGTCGCCGAGCTGGTGCCGCCCCTCGGCGACCACCCGCCGCCCGCCCGAGACCACCGAGTGCACGTCCGCCGCCGTGGCCGCGAACACCACGGCCTCCAGCCCCTTGGCGCCCGCCGTGCGTACGGAGTCGAGCCGTACGGACACCAGGTCGGCCCAGGCGCCGGGCACGAGCTGGCCGGCGTCGGGGAAGCCGAGCGAGGAGTGGCCCGCGCCGGTGGCGGCGGCGAGCAGCTCGGCGGCGCGCCAGTGGCCGCGTTTCCCGCTGGCCAGCCGCTCGTCCAGCTCCACCGCCCTGGCCTCCTCGAACAGGTCGATCACGGCATGGCTGTCCGAGCCGAGCGTGATCGGCGCGCCCCGGTCGGCCGCCGCCCTGGCGGGGCCGATGCCGTCCGCGAGGTCGCGTTCGGTGGTGGGGCACATGCAGATGTACGTGCCCGACTGCGCGAGCAGCTCGACGTCCACGTCGGTCAGGTGGGTGGCGTGCACCACGGTCGAACGCGGCCCCATCACCCCCCGCTCGTGCAGCACCTGCGTCGGCGTGGCCGCGTACGTCTCCACGCAGGCCGTGTTCTCCGCCTGCTGCTCGGAGACGTGCACGTGCAGGGGCGCCGCGTAGCGGTGGGAGAACTCCGCAACGACCGGCATCTGCTCAGGCGGCACCCCGCGCACGGAGTGGATGGCCGCGCCGATCTCCACGTCGGGCTGCCCCTCGTAGTCCGAAGCCAGGTGCTCGGCTCTGGCCGCCCAGCCTTCGGCGTCCCCGTCGGTGAAGCGCAGCTGGGTGCCGGACAGGGGGACGCCGATGCCGCCGGACACGTAGCAGGTGTCGAGCAGCGCGATGCGCAGGCCCGCGTCCCTGGCGGCGCGGATGAGGGCGTGGCCCATCGCGTTGGGGTCGGCGTACGGGCGGCCGTCCGGCGCGTGGTGCAGGTAGTGGAACTCGCCCACGCAGGTCACCCCGGCCAGGGCCATCTCGGCGTAGACGGCCCTGGCGAGCTGGAGATAGCTGTCGGGGTCGAGCCTGGCGGCCACTTCGTACATGCCGTCGCGCCAGGTCCAGAAGTCGCCCTTGCCCTCCTGGGCGGTGCCGCGCAGCGCGCGGTGGAAGGCGTGGGAGTGGGCGTTGGCCAGGCCGGGGATCGTGAGCCCCGCCAGCCGCTCCGCCGAGCCCTGCGCGCCCTGGCCGATCTGCGCGATCCTGGCGCCCTCGACCTCGATGAGCACCCCGTCGGCGACGCCACCGGGCAACCAGGCATACTCACACCAATACACGCGGGGGGCTCCGCCCCCCGCGTGTATTGG